>NZ_VCIW01000004.1:0-300000 GCF_005765165.1 Paenibacillus antri
GTTGGTTTAATAACGATATTATACCACATTAACGCGGTGCCGTGTTAAAACTAATAGACAAAAGAAAACTGCCGAGAGGTTTCTCGACAGTCTGACGAATCTCTAATAATTCGCATTATTATGTACCGGTCGTTTGTGATAATGACAGAGTGGCAGGTACAGCAATGGCTATTTTGTGTTATGACCTGGTAGGAGAGTGTAATAATTTTATACTGGTCGAGAATGTGGTTGTAGATCCTGAATATCAACGGAAAGGATTTGGGAAGTTACTCATGAAGTCGATTGAGAAATTCGGGCAACGGAATGAATGTAAATACATTATTCTTGTATCTGAGATGGAGAGGGAAGGATCACACAGATTTTATGAGTCGTTAGGATACACAACGGATCAACAGGGCTTTAAGAAAAGAATAATGCATGGGTAAGAGTATTCGAAAGCGATTCAATGAGGTCGAGGACTTCCGGAACAACATATTTCACGCGCCGTGCTTACGCGAGAGACGTTGGTCGAAGACATACAAGGAAAAAACATAACTAAGAAAGAAGCGGGTTTTTATGAATATAAGACACTACTCTTCTGAGGATTTTCAAGGCTGCGTTGAACTATTTATAAATGTTTTTAATCGGGAGCCATGGAATGATCGTTGGACGCAAGAGAAAGCTCGCCAATATTTGAAAGACTATGTTGACACACCTGGGTTTAAGGGATTTGTTGCGGAAGATATCGCAATTAGAGGTTTTATTATGGGAGTTAGAAAAAGATGGTGGAGCAGCGATGAGTTTTTCATTAATGAAATGTGCGTAGAAATAGCTGACCAAAGAAGTGGAGTCGGAACGAAGTTGCTGGATCATCTTGGCAACGCATTAAAGAGCGAAGGAATTGAACGAATAACATTATTGACGAGCAGGGAAGTACCGGCGGAGCAATTTTATAAGAAAAACGGATTTGTAACGATAGATAGTTTGATCTTTATGAATAAAAACATGTAGGAGTTTGTACGCGCAGGTACATTTGAAACCCAAGGAGTGGAATTGGATGAATTATGGTGCGAACGCCCTCGTTTGTCTGCACATCCCCGTAAGCAATTTACAAAAATCCACCGATTTTTACGTGAACCAGATTGGATTTACTCTTGAAAGGTCACCGCGACGAGGTAATGAAGGGGACTCAAATTCTTTATTGCGGCTGGGGGAAGGCCCCACGATTTTTCTACATGAAACAACTAATGTCGTTACATTGCAATTTCAAAATAATACAAATACGTTTACGCACGCAGTATTTGAAATACATACTGAACATATTGAAGATTTTTATATAAAGTTAAAGTCGGGTGGAGTCAAGGTTGGGGAGAGATACGATAATCCGGGATGCGGGAAGTATTTTGATTTCTATGACCCCGACGGACATATGATGAAGGTGTGTCAGGATTGGAGTTATTTCGAGCAATAGAGGGAGGAAATTGATGATGATAAGTAGATCGCTTATTTATAGGGAAGATGTAAGGAAAACCAACAAACAATTTTACTCTACGAGAGACAATAAAGTGAATAGTTACAGGCTGCCGGAGATGAAATGCTTGGAAGCCGCCGGAGTCGGGAAACGCGATATTTATAAAATGTACGAGTATAAGGAAGTTTGGACGATCGGACGCTTTATTAATCGGGTTAAGTTTTATACTGTAAGAGAATTAGGTAAAAACTTTAGTAGAATGCCACTAGAATTAGCGTGGGGGAACACAGGGAACGATGAATATAAAGTCTCCATGTGGGTACCCGATTACATATCCGGAGATTTATTTGAGATGACGATGAATGATCTCAAGAAAAGGCAAGAATTTATTGGAGATGTCTCTATCTCCCTTGTCGATAAAAGAAAAAGATGTTGTGCGCAATACCTTCACTCGGGAGATTATAACCTTATTGATTCTTCGAAAGAATACCTCCTAGAAGAAATCCACGCTAAAGGATTTACCCCAAAGGGCGGAACGCAAGAAATTTTTATGAATCACCCGCATTGCAACCCACCGGAAAAACTAAAAGTTCTTTTAAGGCAAGAAATCGAAGAAGGATCGCTCGGTGAAGAGCCGGATGTTTAAAAGGGGTGAAGGGCAAGGGGGAAAGCTAAGCAGAAGTGTATGAAGGAGGGTTTATGATGTTTTCAGCGGTTGTGCTTGATCTTGACGGCACGTTACTCGATAAAGACAAGAATGTTTCAGAGCGCAATAAGAAGGCCATTTTGAATTGTTATGCAAACGGCATGAAAGTAATCTTCGCGACCGCTCGACCTCCAAGAGCGGTGAAAGCCTTATTGCCGGAAGAACTTCTATCGATCGGTTCTTTCATTTTCTACAATGGCGCATTCATTTCTTGTAAAACAACGGGTACAGAAGAACATGTTCCAATTGATGTACAGCTTTCTAACGAATTATTAGAATTCTGTCTTCAAGAATATAGGAATATTGAAATAAGTTTCGAGGTGAAAGACGAGTGGTACAGCCTAACAGAAATTGATTACTCGATGATCCAGAGGAGGAAGGGAGATCCGACTGTCAAAACCTTAAACGAACTAAGGGAGTATGAACCGACTAAAATTCTTATCACGTCGTTCGGCGATGGCGCTCCTATTTTAGATAAATTTTCGTCCAGGTTACATATGGTCGTTACGGATCATGGGAAGCTATTGCAGATAATGAACATAAAGGTTTCGAAGGAGAACGGCGTTCAACTTTTATGCAATCGATTGGGTATCGATGTAAGTCGAATTATAGCATTCGGCGACGATCATAATGACCGGGGATTGTTTTCGATTGCCGGATACTCGGTGGCTATGGGAAATGCGATCGCGGAGTTGAAGGAAGCGGCGAACGAGGTGACGGCGAATAACGATGATGACGGTGTGGCGCAAGTTCTCGAAAGAGTAGCGGCGGAACATAATATAAAGCTTGGGAGGAGCGGTTAGGGTGGTTTACGATCTTCAAGGGGAAGCCGGTATGACGCCTGTGGTCGGGCTGTTATATTCCGCAGTGGTACAGAATTACCAACGATTACGGCTAATTTCCGAAGGCATGTCGCAAGAAGAAGTCGACTTCAAGGGGCCAAATCATAACCATAATAGTACCGCCCAACTCATACGACATGTCACGTATGTGGATCTGAATTGGGTTTATAGATTGAAAGGACAGCCGCTTCCTACTTCTTTACAAGAGGAATATGGCCCCATGACCGATGTTAATAACAGGCTTCCAATGGTCAAGGGGGAGTCTCTGAGCGCGCTTGTGTCTAAGTATGAGCGCGTCATCCGAATGCTGAAAGATACATGCAGGGAATTAACGGATGAAGACCTAGTTCAAATGGTTACCTTCGGACATGCAAATGAAAAGCAAGCAACCATACGCTGGGGTCTATGGCATATGGCGGACCACAGCCGCTACCATCAGGCTCACATCAATCAGCTAAGAAAGTGGTACAAGGAAAATCGTCCGTAACGCGATGCAAGCGGGAAATAGCGGGGAGACGCGTGCGTCTTCCCGCTTTTTCGACTCAATAGTACCGGCTATTCACCGGTTGGTCCACCGACGCTTGCAGCCGAACAAGCTTCATTAAGAAGCTTGCCGCTTCGGCGCGCGTGGTTTCCTTGTCCGGGTTCCAACGGCCGTCCTCGACGCTCAACAACTGAAGCTTGACGGAGAGCGCCGCCGCGCCCGGATGCTCGATGCTTTCGACATCCGCGGCGTCGCCGATGACCGGGTCTTCCCGCAGCAGTTCGGCCAAGCGATCGTAGCGCAGCACGTGCGCCGCCCATACGGCCAGCTCTTCCCGCGTCAACGCTTCGCCGGGTCCGAACGATGAGCCGGCCTCATGCTTCGGGTCGATCCAGCTCATCATGGCAAGAACGCGAAACGCCTTGTGCAGCTCGTCGTCGACGGAGACGTCCGCATAATACGGCTTCTCTTCCATTCCGTTCGGACCGTAGTAGCCTTCGTTCGCATAATGCGGATTCACGGCCGCCGCGAGCCAACGGGCCCACTGCGCTCGCGTGATGGCGGCACCCGGGTTCGCGCGGGCGTCTTCGTCCGTGTCCAGCACTCGGAATTGCGCCAACGTCCGAAGGTCCGATTCGGCGGCATGCCCCTCGATATCGATCGGGTCGACCGGCTCGCCTGTCGGCAGAGGGTTCCCGAAGCCTCTTGCGACCCACTTGCCCGTTGCCGCATCCAAGACGGACGCTTCGTCGCCCGACTTCCACTCGTGGCGGTACGTCAACCGAATCTTCTCTTCGACCCTCTCTCCGTTGTCCACGTAATAGCCGCCGAAGCGGTCATATCGAAGCGCCAGGTCGGAGCGTTCGAGCCAGAGGCGTTCAGCCTCCGCTTGACTGATCGCCGCGTCCTTCGGGAGATCGGAAGCTTCCGGCATCGGACCGGAGCTCCAGGCGGCATAGGACACCAACTGTCCGTCCTTGCTCAGCTGCAACCGGACGCTTGCGTCCTGCAGCGGGTATCCGTTGCGGAATGGCTGGTAAGCAAACGAATAAGCGTCCTGAGACGGGTTCGCAGGCATACCGGGAACGGAGCCCTCGATCCGCTTCAACGAGCCTTCGGCATCCGGGAACAGCTTAGCGACCAGTTCGTCCGCCTTACGTTTCGCTTCCGCTGCGGAAATCGCCTCGCCGCCTTTCTGTTCGGGCTCGGGAAGCGCAGCATACGGCGGGAACAGGTCTTTCCGAATTTCGTACACTTGCCCGTTCTCCGCGTCTACCGTCGCCGTGATGCCGGGACCGAAGCCCATAGGAGAGGGGCCTTCTTGTCTCCAGGTTAATCTCCATACGGAACGCTTTACGTTGAAGTCCTCCTGCAGCGAATGCTGCTCGAGCTCGTAGCCGTCCGGCATACGGTACACAGACGCGACGATTCTCTCGGCTTGCGCCCGGGAGATCGTCTTTCCCTCCGGTCGCGTCGGCTGGTAGGCGTCTCCTGCGGAGGGCGCAATCGACTCGTACCGAACGGCTGCGTCCCCTTTAGGGATTTCCATGCCGTCGAAACCGATCCAATCGCCCGTGATCGCATCCATTACGCCCGAATGAGACGGCGTCGGAACCCAAGCGAGCGCCCATTTCGGCTCCTCGCGGTAAGGGTTCAGGTTGACGTAAGCAAGCTGCAGTTCAAGATGCTCCTTGTAGGCCGCCATGGCCTTCTCCTTCGCGATCGGATTCGCCGCCGGCGGCATGTTATCGGGGAGGGGCTGGTACGACAGCTGCGTCGCGTTGCCGTTGCCGTCGATTCCGACGTGGACGGACCGGAACGTCACCGGGATTCCGCGATGTTCCGTCTCGAAGAGGAACGAGTATCGGAACGGTCCGAACAGCGCCCCGTCCAACGAATCGGCGTCTCTTACCGACAATGCGACGCCGTTCAACGAGGGAACGGCTCGCTTGACGAGCGCTTCGGCGGTCTTCCGCGCTTCTTCGCGACTCACCTTAGGAGGGTAATACGACGGTTCTCCGAGCACGGTTTCCGGCACAAACATCGATAATATGTCGCCCGTCATCGCGTCCATCTCGGTGGAAAATCCGTGCGTACTGCGTCCGTCCTCGCTTGAGACCGACCAATTCAGGTTCCAAACCGCTTCCCTCGCAGGCGGGAACCGGTCGCTGCCGAACCGGATTTGATCGAGTTTCGCTTCGCGAAGCAAGGGAAACAGCTTCTTCATGCGCGCTTCCGCTTCCTCGCTGGAGATGTTCGCCGTTTCCTCCGTTATCGACAGCGCGGAGGAACCGTTATGTACGGTTTCGTCGCTTGTTTCGACGGCGGTATCGGCGACCGTACCTACGCTCGCATCTGCGCTCGTCCGCGCCGCCCATGCGGGCATCGCCGCCCCCATCACCATCGAAAGCGTCATTGTGCTCACGACCGCCGCTCGAAACCGCTTCATCTTCTTACGCTGATTTCCCATGTCATCCTCCCTTATAAATGAAGTACACGTAGGTAATACGTAGTTGCGGATGGTAAAGTTTCCCTGAAGTGTATTAATGGACCCAAAGTCCTGGGTCCTAGATTGAATGAAAACTACTTGTCTTTAATATATGTATGCGATATATTGCATATAAGAAAACGAAGAAGTAAGGATGATTCCGATGCCAGTACCTAAAAATTTTGTCTCGCCCGCCCGGATGTCTGCCAAAGAAAGAGCCTTCTCCCAAATTCAACGATGGATTATCGACGGCACGCTGCAACCGGGAGAAAAGCTGATCGACGCGGAATTGGCGGAGTCGCTTGGCGTAAGCCGTACGCCGATAAGGGAAGCGTTTCAGCTGCTCGAAGTCCAAGGTCTCGTATCCACGCATCCTGGGAAAGAAACGAAAGTAACGGCTGTTGAAAAGGACGACATCTTCAAGATGTATTCGACGATGGCCGCTCTTCAAGCGTTAGCCGCCGAAGTCACCGCAAATCTGATCGTTTCGGAGCAAATCGAGCAACTGCGGGCGATGAATCTAGAGTTTGCGAATGCCATTAAGAGCGGGCAAGCTTACAAAGCAATGGAAGCGGATGAACAGTTCCATAACCTTATCGTGGAGCTTTCGGATAATCCGTACGTCGCTTCGTTCAGTGCATCGTTACAGATCCATATCCGGCGCTTTAAATACGTCTTCTTGAAGCAGCCGCTTACGGCGACGCAAGCATCCGTCGAAGAGCATGCTTCGATTATCGCGGCTTTCGAAAAGAAGGACAGCGAACGCGCGAAGGCAACGATGATGCGAAATTTCATCCGTCCGATGCAGGAATTGCACGGATTACTTTAAAGAAAAAGGGAGAGGGACAATGGCGAACGGGAAAGATCTTCGGATTCGCAGCAAAGTAATCAGCGAGGGCGTCAACCGGGTACCGAACCGAGCGATGCTGCGCGCCGTCGGTTTTACCGACGAGGATTTCAAAAAGCCGATGATCGGCGTAGCCAGCACTTGGAGCGAGGTCACCCCGTGCAATATGCACATTAACGAACTGGCCGCCCAAGCCAAGCAAGGGGTGCGTACCCATGGCGGCGCCCCGCTCATATTTAACACGATTACAGTCTCGGACGGCATATCCATGGGTCATGGAGGTATGCTGTTCTCGCTGCCTAGCAGAGAAGTCATTGCGGATTCCATCGAAATTGTAGCGGGAGCCGAGCGGTTCGACGGGCTCGTGGCGATCGGCGGATGCGACAAAAACACGCCCGCTTGTCTGATGGCGATCGGGAGGATGAACATTCCTTCCGTATACGTCTACGGCGGAACGATTCAGCCTGGCAATCTAGACGGAAAGAGCGTCGATATCGTTACGGCTTTCGAAGCGGTAGGCCAGTATCATGACGGGAAATTAACGGATGAACAACTCCATAAGGTAGAGTGCAGCGCCTGCCCCGGCCCGGGCTCTTGCGGAGGAATGTATACCGCCAATACGATGGCCGCGGCGGCGGAGGCTATGGGCATGAGCTTGCCCGGCTCATCCTCGACGCCGGCGATTTCGCCCGACAAGTCGGCGGAATGCGCCGCGGCAGGCAAACAAGTCATATCGCTGCTGGAACAGGATATTTACCCTAAAGATATCATGACGAAAAAAGCGTTCGAGAACGCGATTACGGTAGTTATGGCTTTAGGCGGTTCCACGAATGCGTTCTTGCATTTGCTCGCAATCGCGCATTCGGTCGGCGTCGACTTAGCGTTGGACGACTTCGAACGGATCCGCCTGCGCGTACCGCATCTGGCCGATCTGAAGCCAAGCGGCCGACATGCCATGCAAGATTTGAACGAGATCGGCGGCGTTCCCGGAGTCATGAAGTTACTGCTCGCGGAGGGACTTCTTCACGGCGATTGCCTTACCGTTACAGGGAAAACCTTGGCCGAGAACCTAGCCGAGGCCGCTCCGTTACGAATCGGTCAGGACATTATTCGCCCGCTGGATCAGCCTCTGAAGCCGAACGGACCTTTGGTTGTGCTTAGGGGCAATCTCGCTCCCGAAGGCGCCGTCGCGAAAATGTCGGGCATGAAGAAGCTGCGGTTCGTCGGACCGGCGAAGGTGTACGACAGCGAGGAGGATGCGACGGAAGCCATTGTACGAAACGAGATCCATAAAGGCGACGTATTAGTGATTCGCTATTGCGGTCCGAAGGGCGGGCCAGGCATGCCGGAGATGCTTTCAGTGACTGCATTGATCGTAGGCAAGGGGCTTGGCGGGGAAGTCGCGCTCATTACGGATGGGCGGTTTTCGGGCGGATCGCACGGTTTCGTAGTCGGCCATGTTTCGCCCGAAGCGCAAGTCGGCGGACCGATCGCCTTGTTGAAGAACGGGGACATCGTCAGCATCGACAGCGAAACGCAGCAAATTACGTTTCAAGTGACGGAAGAGGAGTTGGCCGCTCGGGCGCAAGCATGGGTACAGCCTCCGCTTAAAGCAAGCTCGGGCGCGCTATTCAAGTATGCAAGGTTGGTCTCCTCGGCATCTCAAGGCGCAGTAACCGATCGCTAAGACCGAGCGGTCATTATATGATTATCGGGCGATGGACGAGATCCGTCGCCCTTTTTAAGTTCAACAAACGCTTGTTCGATTTTACCTGAATAAGGTAATATCGAGAGGTGGGGCTGCATTGAACTGTCCTTAGAGAGGTGAATGATGGAACATCCGACAAGCGATTCATTGGTAGTTCGTCAGTATATGGAACGGGACATCCCGCATTTAATAAAAATGAGGTTTGATTTTACCGCGGAATCCAAAGAAATCGATGCTAGTCTTTACGAAGCATTCTATCAAGAATGCCTTGCTTTCTTCGAAGAAACGAAGGACACGAAGCGTTGGTACATATGGGTCGCCGAACTCGAGGGCGAACTTGTTTCGCATATCTACGTCGAGTTGATCGATACGGTGCCAAGACCGGGCAGGAAGAAATCCCCATGGGGATACGTAACGAATGTTTATACGGTTCCCGAGTACAGATCGCAGGGGATCGGCGGCAAAATCATGGACGAAATAAAACAATGGGCCAAGGAAAACGGGGTGACGTTCTTCATCGTTTGGCCAAGCGAGGCGAGCGTCGACTTCTATAGAAGGCATGGTTTCGAAAAGGCGGAGGAAGCCATGGAACTCCACTTCATGTAAGGTAAGGTGAGTAAGATGTCGATACAATTAATACCGGTAGATCGAAATAACTGGGAAACGGCGTTAGCGCTTCGCGTAGCCGAAGATCAACAGAAATTCGTGCCGTCCGTTGCCGTCTCGCTTGCCAAGGTTTATGTAAAGCCGGATGGAGAGGATGTCGAATATATCCCCTTCGCGATATACAGCAACGAGAAAATGGTAGGATTCATCATGCACGCCTATGAAGAAAATACAGAAAATATGTACTGGATTAACGGCTTTCTAATTGACGAAGGAGAGCAAGGGAGAGGATTCGGTGGAAGCGCTCTCTCCCTAATGGTATCTTGGATTCGGAATAAGTTCACGCAATGCAAAGAGATTCGCCTTACCGTACACCGGGAAAACAGCAGAGCGAGAAGCTTTTATCTTCAACGAGGCTTCGAATCGACGGGAGCATGGTTCGGAGAAGAAGAAATCTTGAAACTGAACGTATAGGAGGGGTCGAATGAATCCGCCCAAGCATATCGTGTCAGCGGCTGCGATCGTCTTGAACGATAATAACGAGCTGCTGCTTATCAAAGGACCCCGAAGAGGGTGGGAGATGCCGGGCGGCCAAGTCGAACTTGGCGAATCCCTCGCGCAGGCGGCAATTCGAGAAACGAAGGAAGAAGCCGGGATCGATATCGAGATTATTAAGTTCTGCGGCATTTTCCATAATGTGAACGATTGTATTTGTAATACGCTGTTCCTTGCGAAAGCGGTCGGAGGAAAACCGACGGCGACGAGCGAAAGTCTGGAAACGGGCTTCTTCCCGATCGAAGAGGCGTTGCGGATGGTCAATTACTTGAACTTCAAGGAAAGAATCGAGATGAGTCTAAAACTTGAAGGAGATCCGATTTATATAGAATTTAACGGTTCGCCGAAGGAGGGTGGAACATCATCCGACGGAAATCGATCCTTAGTTTAATCGTCGCCGCGCTCATCCTTATTGTTACATATCAAGCGATTCGGATGTTTTCGAGCGGTGCCGACGGCATAAGCATCGGGGAAATAAACGAAAGCTTGAAAGTCGAAGAGATCAAGATGGGGACACTCGAGGCCGATGTGATTCGGAGTTGGGGGGAAGGGGAATATATTCACGGATTCGGCGGTCATGGAAGAGAGTATATGGAAAAGGGGATCCGACTTAGCTTCCCGGGAGACGCCGATAACGATTTATTCGGAAAAGTGGGCGGGATGGAATTTTCCGATCCGGACTACTCCATCTTCGAAATTATCGTGGGGGAAGATCGCATGCACGCAATCGAAACGATCCAGTCCCGGGGGTTTGTTGCAGCGGACGAGTCCGCGGACTTGTACGTGAACGGGGAATTCACCATCGCGTTACGCGGCGAAAGGAACATCGACTTGATCCAAATCTGGTTTCAAGATAAAGATCTAAGAGACAGGGTTTATTAACATGGAATACCATATCCGTAAAGCGCAAGGCTCCGTTATCATTCATCAGTTGGACGAATTACTTGTTCAAAGCAAGCTGGAAGGGTTTCGGTTCGTTCAACGCCTCGTCGACGAGTTTGCGGAGGGGCGTAACCGTTTCGATCAACCGGGGGAGTCGCTATACGTCTGTTACGCGGATTCGAGGATCGTCGGCATTTGCGGGGTGAATCGAATGCCGGCGAACGACGGAATTCGCGTCGGACGAGTCAGAAGATTTTACGTGTCGCCGGCTTATCGGAGGTTGGGGGTCGGGAGGAAGTTAATGCAAGCTTTACTGGCCGATGCGGCAGGGACGTTCGACGAGTTGCAGCTTAGAACGGATTCGATTGCAGCCGATCGTTTCTATCGATCTCTCGGGTTCGCGAGAGTCTGCGATCGCGAGGAGATAACCCACTTCATCCGGATCGTAAAATAATAGAATTCTATAAAAGGGAACAAATGTTCTTCCTTTGACTGGCACATAATGGTATACTTGTGAAGTACAATTGAATCTTGGGTGGGCATAGTTTCCCTTCGAAGGGAGGTGGAACTATGGAGTTGAAGGACGCAATCTCGATTATGCTGTTATTCGCATCTTTCGTCGTTGCCCTTTTAACCTACATCGGGAATAACTACCGAAGAAAGTAAAAACCCACCCCAAGGTTGAGAGCCGAAGGTGGGTTTTTTCTTGAGTGCAGCTTGAGGGAATACCCCGCCCAAGCCAATTGTATAGCCGAGTGTTCGCCGCACTCGGCTTTGTTTATTAAATCATATCATAAAGAAATTTCGAATGAAACCCTAAAAAAGGCAATTCAGCCCCGCCGGATAAGCATTTTTGGAGCTTCAGACGCATTTCGAAACGGGAAACGAGGTGTAATGCGGTTGGTACCTCTCATGTCGGAACAGTTATATGGAACGCTGGAGCGTTCGGAGTCGGAATACATGCTCGATCGCATGGACGCGATAAGGGAGAGAGCGGGGAATCCTGAAGGCGTCGCAATCGAACGGTTCAACGGCGCGCTAGCATTCTACAGTAAGTCGATGCCCTGGCCTCAGTTCAATACCGTGAAGCTGTTCTCCGAAGCGGATATCGACGTATTGGACGGCATTATTGAATTCTATCAAGCGCGCGGTCGCAATCCGCAATTCGAGATTACGCCGGGCAACGGGACGAAGAAGCTATTCCAAGCGCTTCATTCCCGAGGTTTTTATCAAACGGGGTTCCACGCCTCGTTGTATGTCGAACCGACCGGATCGAGCGTGCCTGCAGCCGACGATTCGGTTCGAATCCGGGAGCTCGGGAAGGAAGAGGCCGATCTCTACGCGACGATTCATTGCAGAGGCACCGGCTTAGGCGACGAGGGAATTCCTTACGTCGCCCGAAACAACGAGGTGTTGATGGGGCGCGCGGGATGGCGATTCTACGTCGCGGAACGGCAAGGAATTCCGGGCGCGGTCGGCGTCATGTACGCGAAGGACCGGACGGCATCGCTCACCTTCGCGGCGACGCTGCAGGAATACAGAAGCCGGGGACTGCATACGGCATTGCTCGCGAGACGGCTGTCGGAAGCCCGGGCGGCGAGGTGCGAGCTTGTCGTCGGACAAGCCGCCTATGCGTCGCAAAGCTACCGGAACATGGAGAAGGTCGGAATGAAGTTAGGGTATACGCGCGCGACTTGGTCGAGAGGGTGAGAAGTTCATGGGATACATTAAGGAACTAAGGAAATACGTCGGAACGATGCCGCTGATCATGGCCGGCGCTTGCGTGATCGTCAGGAATGAGGAAGGGCATATTTTGCTGCAAAAGCGAGCCGACACGCTCGACTGGGGAACGATCGGCGGCGCGCTGGAGTTGGGCGATTCCTTCGAGGAAGCGGCGGCCAGGGAGCTGTACGAGGAAGCGGGACTGACCGCGGGCGGCTTCAGATTCGTTGCGTTGTTGTCCGGGAAGGAGATGTATTACAAGTATCCGCACGGAGACGAAATATATAACGCGATGGCGGTATACGAGGCGGAAGGCGTCGAGGGGGAGCCGAAGGTGAACGACGACGAAGGGTTGGCGCTGGCGTACTTCCCGTTGGATCAACCGATTCCGGGACTTCAGCCCTTCTCCGAGCTTATTCTGAAGAAGGCGGGGTACTTATGAAGACGATCTACCTCATCCGCCACTGCAAGGCTGCGGGTCAGGAAGCGGAAGCGCCGTTAACCGAGCAAGGTCTGGAACAGTCCGAGCGATTGGCGGAAGCTTTGAAGGAGATGCAGATCGAAAAGGTCGTCTCCAGCCCGTTCCGACGCGCCGTTCATTCGGTGGAGCCGCTGACTCGGCGGCTCGGGATCGACGTCGCTGTCGATGCGCGTCTAAGCGAGCGCGTGCTGAGCGGACGAGATCTTCCCGATTGGATGGACCATCTGCTGCGATCGTTCGAGGAGATGGACGTCGCGCTCGAGGGCGGCGAATCCTCCCGCATGGCGACGGAACGGGCGTTGGCCGTCGTGAAGGAGCTCGCGAACGGCGAAGCGAACGTCGTCGCGGTCGCGACGCACGGCAACCTGATGGCGCTGCTTCTGAAGGCGTTCGACGCTTCCGTCGGTTTCGAGACGTGGAAAGCGCTGAGCAATCCGGACGTGTACAGGCTCTCGTTTCTGGACGGAAACTTCGTGGAGATGGAACGGGTATGGGTTGAACGAGCAGGAGAATGAAAGCGAGGCGATAACATGATTCGAGTGGAGACGAGCATCGTCGTCGATGCCCCGATCGAGACGATCTTCGACTTAGCCCGGGATATCGACGTCCATACCCGGACGGTGTGGAAGCATACGAAGGAGCGGGCCGTCGCCGGCAGAACGAGCGGCAAGATCGAACGCGGGGAAACCGTCACGTTCCAAGCGACGCATCTGGGCGTGAGGCAGAAGCTGACCTCTGAAATCGTCGAATTCGACCGCCCTCGCAGATTCGTGGATCGGATGGTTCGCGGCGCGTTCAAGAGCATGAGACATGAGCATGACTTCGTGCAAATCGGCGGCGGAGCGCAGACGTTGATGAAGGACACGCTGACGTTCTCGGCGCCGTTAGGTCCGCTTGGGCGGCTCGTTGAGCGGATAATATTAAGACGATACATGACCCGGTTCTTAGAGGATCGAAACCGTGCTCTGAAGAAGCTTGCGGAAGGGATGGCTGCTAAGGGTTCAGTGCAAAGGTAAACATCTTTACGGACCTTCCGGGATCGGCTAAGATAGTGCATAGCGGTTTGGAATCGAATCCATCGGAGGCGGAACGCATGATCGTGTGGATTAACGGGGCGTTCGGAGCCGGGAAGACGCAGACGGCGTTCGAGCTCCACCGGCGAATACCCCATTCGTTCGTATTCGACCCGGAGAACGCCGGCTACTATATTCGCAAGAATGTGCCGTCTTCGGCCATGCGGGACGACTTCCAAGACTATCCGATGTGGCGCGAAACGAACTATGCGATGTTGAAATATATCGACGCGTCGTACGACGGGGTCGTACTCGTTCCGATGACCGTCGTGAATCCGGTTTATTTCGACGAGACGGCGGGGCGGCTGCGAAGCGAAGGGGTCGTCGTGCACCACTTCGCGTTATGCGCCTCGAAAGACGTCTTGCTGCGCCGGCTCCGAAGCCGAGGCGACGGCGAGCGCTCTTGGGCAGCAAGGCAGATCGATCGGTGCATCGAGGGCTTGCGCGACGAGACGTTCCGGCATCATCTCGATACCGACGGATGGAGCGTGAGCGACAACGCCGAGCGCATCGCGGCGCTCGCGCAGCTCGAGCTGCTGCCCGACGAACGAAGCGCCTGGCGCAAATCGTGGGATCGGCTGCGCACGCAGTGGAATCATATTCGCTTTTTTCAATAAGACTTAGGATTATGAATGGGAATGGGACGATTTGACATTGCGTACTTATGATTTTGGTGCGTTTTCCAACTATGAAGCCACATCGCGTATTGACCTGTAAAGACTCATCCGAAACGGAGGCGCGTCTTTGGAGATCCGAGTGTTTGGGGACGAGAGGGAACGGCTGGTCATTAAGGTACGAGGGTATGCATACCCGGATGCGAATTGTTATTGGGACGGCAACTGGCTCGCATGCGACGTGGAGGCGACGACGCCGGGCATTGCGGCTTCGTACCCGACCGCGATCCGCACCGAAGAGTTCAAAGCGCTCATGGTCGAGATCGAACGGCTGCTGGCCACTCGAAGCGGGAAGGCGCGCCTGGAAAATATGGACGATACGATCGGGTTGACGCTGCAAGTCGATAAGGCGGGAAGACTGGCGTGGTCCGGCAGGCTGACGCCCCCGACCGGCCGGCGGACGACGCTGGCGCTCGGGTTTCTCGCCTCGGCGGAGGCGTTGCCGGTGCTGATCGGACAGCTGAGGGACGTCGTCGACCGGTACCCGGTGCGCGGAACGGCGTCGGGCATCCTCGTCGAAAGCATACGGAGCACGGATTGATCGAAGGAAAGAAGGGACAGCATTCGCATGACGACGATCGGTTGGATCCGTCACGGCGTGACGGATTGGAATTTGGAACGAAGAGCGCAAGGACAAACGGATATTCCGCTTAATGACGCCGGCCGGGCGCAAGCCCGGCTCGTCGCGGAGCGGCTGAAGTGCGAAGAAGCATGGGACATCGTCTATTCGAGCGACCTATCGCGCGCGAGAGAGACGGCAGATACGATCGGGGCTGCGCTGAGGCTGCCCGTTCGCGTCGATGCGCGGCTGCGGGAAATTTCCTTCGGAACGCTGGAAGGTACGACGCCCGACGAGCGCGTGCTGCAGTTCGGTTCTTCCTGGGAGTCGATGGACTTCGGAAGGGAATCGCCGGAAGCCGCGGCAGCCCGCGGCGAGTCGTTCGTCGCGGACGTTCTGGACCGCCATCCGGGGGAACGGGTGCTGATCGTCAGCCACGGCGCTCTAATCGGGAACACGCTGCGACGCCTGGCGCCGGAAGCGGAGATGAACGAGCATCTCGGCAATACGTCCGTGACGATCTTTACGTTCGCAGATGCGAAATGGACATGCGAGTTGTACAACTGTACGAAGCATATCGGAGAACGGACGTAAAGAAGCCTGTCCGCTCGAAGTTCAAGAAGGCCGCCTCGAAGTCGAACTCGACTCGGGGCGGCCTTCGATGCGTTGCGTTCATCCGTCGGAACCGGTCATGTCGTCCACCATGGCGCGCATCGCCTTGACGACGGTTTTCTTGTACCGCACGGCGACGAGCAGCACCTTCACCTGCTGCAGCCGCGTCAACCGCTCGAATCGCGGTTCCTCCTTCGCGAACGCGCGGATGATCGACCAGCCGGCGGGCGTGATTTTCTCCGGGTGGAACTTCGGGAACTTCTTCGGCAGGTTGCGGTTGCGGAATTTCCGGATCCAGGACGGGAGGGACGCGGCGGACGACTCCTTGGTTTCGTCCAGGACGCAGGGGGCGTACAGTTTATTCGTATGGGCTTTCATATACCGGTAGCGGTCGTGTCCGCCGACGACGATGAAGCTTCCGTCCCGGCGGTTTTTCTTCACGGCGAGCAGGTTCGAGCTATCCCAGACGACGGCGCGCAGCTGCTTGATGCGTTCGGTGATGCGGACGGTGGCGGATGCGTCGATCTTCTTCAGAGGTATATACTGAATCGTGAATCGCATATACATCCTCTCCTTGCTCATGTATATGATCGACTTTCGTTGTCCTATACGCCGCGCCGCACGGCCGCCGGTTCGCCCTTAGGATAGGCGCTTAGCGAAGGTGCCTTGTTCCGATTCTAAGCGTTCCAAGCTTCTTCGAGAAGCTCGGTATTGATGGCCACGGCGGCCAATGAACCCATGGAAGCGGCGGCCACGACCTGATACAGCTCCGTCGCCGCGTCGCCGGCGCCGAAGATGCCCGGCACGTTCGTCTTGCCGAAGGGGTCGACGACGACGGAGCCGGATTCCGACACGCGGCAGCCCATGGTCATCGGAAGCTCGGAGCCGGCGGCGAGCCTTGGCGCGAAGAAGATACCCGTGCAATGAATGCGCGTTCCATCTTCCAGCTCGACGTGTCGGACCATGCCGTCGATCGACGCGATGCGCCGGATCGGCGAGGAGTAGAAGGGAACTTGATGCCTGGAGAGCTCCTCGCGTTGTTCCTCCGTCCATCCCTCGGGCCCGTTGGTACAGAGGGTGAACCGGCGCGACCAGCCGGAAATCGTCTTGGCCATATGCAACGCTCTTGCGCCGTTCGCGATAAGGACGAGCGGCTGATCCCGCAGCTCCCAGCCGTCGCAATACGGACAGACGAAGGCGCTCTTCCCGTACGCTTCGGCCAGACCTTCGATCGCTACCGGGAGGTCTTTCTTGCCGACGGCGAAGAGCAGCTTCTTGCTTCTTACGATCGTACCTTGCGCGGTCGCGATTCGGAAGTTTCCGTCGACTCCCGAAATCGACGCAGCGGCGTCTTCGACGAAACGAACGGAAGGGTAAGCCTCGATTTGCTCCCGCGCAATGCGCCGAAATTCGGCCGGCGGAATGCCGTCTCTCGTTAGGAAGCCGTGGGATTCGCGGGTGACGCGGTTTCGCGGGCGCCCTTCATCGACGACGACGACGTCTCTTCTCGCCCGGCCGAGCACCAACGCTGCGCTCAAGCCGGCCGGTCCGCCCCCGATGATGCAAGCATCAAACAGTCGGTTCATGTTCCTTCCTCCTATCGAGCACCCATTGAATGGTATGCTCTCGTAAATACTGAAGCAATCGTTCCTCGGCGCCGTCCATCACTTGATGAATGAGGCATTGCGGATTCGAAGGAAGCAGCCCGTCGGTATGGAAACATTCATATAGATGTTGGCGGCCTTCGATAACCTGAATGACATCCAAGAACGAAATTCGTTCGGGAGGTCGAGCCAGCTCGTATCCGCCGCTCGCTCCCGTCACGGCGCGGACGAGGCCGTCCTGCCTTAATTTGGACATGACCTTCGATAAGTAACTTACCGGGATGCCGAGCGATGCGGACAATTCCTTGATGCCTACGTTGACTCCAGGCTCCGACCGGGCGAGGCGAACCAGCGCATGCAGAGCGTAGCTGGTGCTTTTGGAAAATTGGATAATACGCACTCCTTTCCGGAGGTGATTAATAACCATTATAGACCTACAATATCCATTATTGCAATGGCGGATGTTTTATGCGAACATATGTTTGATGACGTACATCGGTCGGATCGTTTCGGTATGCTCTAGGTAACAGTTTTCGGTGGAATGGGAGGAATTCCCTTTCGGTCAGTAGAATTTGTAAGGTTATACGCAGGTTGGTAAAGGAGCGAACCCTCATGACGATCGCGCTGCGCCGGTTATATGAAATCGTGGAAGCGAGTCCGCTCGCGAAGAAAATTTGGGTCGTCGACAGCTACGCGGCCGGTCACCAGACGGTACAGCGAATGGCTAGAGAGCTCGGGTCGGTGACGAACTTGGAGATCGCGACGATCGAAGGGCTCGCCCGGTCGCGGGCGCTGCCGGCGCTGGCGGCAGGCGGCTTAACCTACGCTTCTCGCGGGGAGACGTATTGGATCGTCTTCTCGCTCATGCGGTCGGTGGCGACGGCGTCTTGGAGCGGCTATGTGCCGCCGGCGCTCGTCGCGCCGGGAGTCGCGGACCGGTTCCATCGCGCTCTAACGGAGCTTCGGGAAGCGGGAGTATCCTCCGAAGACATTGCAATCGAGGCGTTCGAGCAACGGGCGAAGGGCGAATACATTCGCGGGTTGTATTCCGCCTACGAACAGTCGCTGGCGCAGCACCGTATCGTCGACTTCGCGGGCTTGAGCCGCTTGGCGGCTCCGGCGCGGACCGACGCGGCGACCTTGTTCCTTTTGGACGGCGGCGTTCGGTTGTCGGAGGTCGGACGCGCCATGCTGGAACGGCTTGCCGGGGATCGCGGGGCGCTGCGCATTGAGCCGGAGCCGGACTTCCTCGCGCCGGAATCCGACTTCCCCATCGACGCCGTCGATTGGTTTCGGGCGCTCGGTCCGCTTGCGGAATCGAAGGAAGCGTTGCGGCGAGCGGCGGCGAGCGGCGTTCCATGGGACGATTGCGAGCTGCTGCTGTCCGACTATGCGGGGTACGTACCGGCTTTATACGGGCTTTGCCGCCGATTCGACATCCCCGCGACGTTCGCCGGAGGCTTGCCGATCGGATATTCCGAGCTCGGGAAGGCGGCGCTGGGCTACTTGGATTGGTTGGCGTCCGGTTACCGGGCGGACGCGCTCGCTGGCGCGATGAAGCTTGGCGGCGTGCGGCCGCCCGAGGACGCCGAGTTCCGGCGTTCCGACGCGATTCGGCTGTTGGAATCGTCCGGCATCGGTTGGGGGCGGGAACGATACGTCCTGCTGACCTCGAATCCATATGAACGGGATACGGACCGCGTCGCGGCCGAATGGCTCGATCGCTTGATTCGGAGGTGGCTGCTGCCGGTGCCGGCGAAGGCGAGCGATTGGTCCGCGGCGGACGTCGCCGACGGATTGGCCGCCTTCCTCGCCGATTGCCGGCCGCCGGCCGCCGCCGCGGACGCGAGCGTCGTCGCGGCCGTCGCGGAGCTGCGCGAGCAGCTCGGGCGATGGGCCGCGGATCGCATCGGGGCGGCGGACGCCTTGGCCGTCGTCCGCCGGCGGCTTACAGGTTGCGCAGTGGAGGCGGATTCGTCGCCGCAGCCCGGCAAGCTTCACGTCGCTTCGATCGAGCAGGGCGGCCTCTCCGGGAGACGATTCTCGATCGCGCTCGGCATGAGCGAGGAGCATTGGTCGGCGTCGGTTCGTCAAGATCCCGTGCTGCTCGACGACGAGCGCGCTCGATTGTCCGACGCGCTCGAGACGTCGGGCAGCCGCGCCTTGCGGGAGAGAGAGGCGCGCGGCCGCCGGCTCGGCTCCATCCGCGGCCGCGTCGTCTTCGGATACAGCAGTCTGCGTCTAGCCGAGGACGCCGAATCGAGCCCGGCTTACGAGCTGCTGCAGCTGTACCGCGCGGCTCGCGGGGAGCCGGAAGCCGACTTCGAGACGTTGGACGCCGCGATCGGCGAACCGTCGGGGTGGGTCGGCGCCGGCGGCTTCGCGGCGGATCTCGAGGACGGGATGACGCGAGCGCTGCAGACGCCGGACCGGATGCTGAGAGACGGCGCGGCGGAGGTGTTCCGTCTGTTTCCATCGCTGGCGGCCGGCGCGGCCGCGGTCGCCGCTCGCAAGGAACCTATCGTCGGTCCGTACGACGGGCTCGTGCCTTCGCTTGCGCAAGCCGCCGCGGAGGGAGATGGGGCTGACGGCGCATCTCCGATCCGATCGTTCAGCGCCAGTAAGTTGGAGACGTACGCGAAGTGTCCGTTGCTGTTTTTTTATCAGGAAGTGTTAGGCGTCCGGCCGAAAGAAATCGTCGAATACGATCGGACGCGCTGGCTCGACGCGATGCAGCGAGGGCAGCTGCTGCATGACATCTTCTGCGAATATATGAGCGAGACGGCGAAGCAAGGGGGGCACGACCGAGGCAGGTTAGAGGGCATCTGCGAACGGAAGCTGCTGGAGGCGGCCGCTCGGGTGCCGCCGCCCAGCCCGCATATCTACGCGAAAGAATGCGATGCCGTCCGGAAGGACGTAGCCGTGTTTTGGCGGATGGAATCGAGGCGCGAGTCGAAGCCGCGCTGGTTCGAGTTGGAGCTGCACAAGGACGAAGGATCGTTCGCATTGGAGTTGGCGGACGGGTTCCGGCTTTCGTTGCGCGGCTACGTGGACCGGATCGACGAGGTCGGCGACCACCGGTACAAGATCATCGATTACAAGACGGGACAGCCGAAGTATTACGACGAGGGAGCTTTCTACGCCGGCGGCACGCAAATTCAGCACGCGCTGTACGCCTTAGCCGTCGAGCAGTGGCTGCGGCGGACCGGGGCGGACCCGGAAGCGCGCGTGACGGAAGCGGCGTACGCGTTTCCGACCGAGCGCGGCTTAGGCGAGGAGGTGTCCCGGCCTCAGGAAGGGCGCCGCGACGACACCGTGGCTTTGCTGCGTCGGACGCTGGAGGCGATCCGCGGAGGGCTGTTTCCGCCGACCGATAAGCCCGAATTATGCCGTCGATGCGACTATGCGGCCGTCTGCGGTTCGCATGCCGAATGGAAGAAGCATGCGCGCGCGTTCCCGGAAAATCGGGATCGACTCGCGCCATTGTTGGAGGTGAACGGCAGTGTCTGACGTTACGTTGATCGCCGCGGACGCGGAGGCGCGTCGGCGCATCGCGGCCGACTTGGATACGTCCTTCCTGGTAGAAGCCGGGGCCGGTTCGGGGAAGACGACGTCGCTCGTCGCCCGAATGATCGCGCTTGTCGAATCCGGCAAAGCCGAGGTGCGGCGAATGGCCGCGATTACGTTCACGAATAAGGCGGCCGCCGAGCTGCGCGGCCGATTCCGGATGAAGCTCGAGCAGCGGCTTCGGGACGCCGAGGACGAGACGACGCGGGAGCGGTTGTCGCTCGCGCTGCGCCAGATCCCCGAGGGGTTCGTCGGCACGATCCATGCTTTCTGCGGCAGGCTGCTCCGGGAACGGCCGATGGAGGCAGGCCTCGACCCCGAATTCGCGGAGATGGACGAAACGGAAAGCCGGGAGCGTCTGCAGCTGTATTGGGACGATTACTTGCTTGAGCTGCGGGAGAGGAACGAATCCGCGATCGACGCTTTGGCGGGGTTAGGCGTGCATGTCGAAGACTTACGCGCCGTGTATTTGTGCGTCGCGATGTACGAAGACGTCGATGTGTTCACGGAGGACGCGCCGCGGCCCGATTTCGACCGCCTTCGGCTGTCGCTGCTGCCGCTGATCGACGAAGCCGTACGCGCGCTGCCGACGAACCGTCCGGAGGGCGGGTGGGATGCGCTGCAGCAGGCGCTGCGCGCCGCCGCAGCGTTCCGGCGCAGCCGGGACGTCGAAGACGACTTGACGTTGTTGGCGTTGGCTACGACGTTCGACAAGGCGCTCGGCGTCACGCAGAAGCGTTGGCCGGACCCGAAGACGGCGAAGGCGCTCAAGGAGCGGTTCGCGGAGTGGCGGGCCGACGTGCTGCTTCCTTTTCTAAGATCGTGGAAGGAGTTCTTGCACCCGCAGGTCGTTCGTTTCGTGCTGCCGGCGGTGGCCTATGCGCGGGAGCGACGGTTGCAGGAAGGCGCGTTGTCGTTCCAAGACCTGTTGATGAAGGCGACGACGATGCTTCGCGAGCGGCGGGAGGTGCGTCGTTACTTCTCCTCGCGGTACGCCCGTCTGTTCGTGGACGAATTCCAAGATACCGATCCGGTGCAGGCGGAGATGATGCTGCTGCTCACCGGAGCGGACCCGGATGTCGACGAGTGGCGAAAGCAGCGTCCCAAGCCCGGAGCGCTGTTCATCGTCGGCGATCCGAAGCAGTCGATCTATCGGTTCCGCCGCGCGGATATTTCCACGTATAATCTCGTGAAGCGAATCATGGGACAATGCGGCGCCGTCTTGCAGCTCACTCGGAATTTCCGATCGGTCCGTTCGGTCGGCGATTTCGTCAACTACGCGTTCGAAGGGAAGTTCATGCCGCCCGGCAAGTCGGACGATACGCAGGCGGACTTCGTCCGGATGCTGACGACGCGCGCCAATCCGACGGGGAAGGGGCTTCGGCACGGCGTATTTACGTTGACGTCGCCCAAGGCCGAGTACGACCGGAAGGCGGACATCGCCTCGGAGGACGCGGACCGGGTCGCGCGTTGGATTTCTTGGGCGTGCGACGGCAATCTTCGGGTGGCGGAGCGGGAAGGCGGCAAGGAGGCGACGCGGCCCGCCCGCCCCGACGACTTCCTTGTGCTCCTGAAGTATCGCGAGTTTATCGGTTTGTATGCGGAGCGGCTCGAAGCGTACGGCATTCCTTCCGACACCTCCGGCAGCCAAGTGTTGTATGACGAGCTTCGCGCGTTGCGCATGCTGGCGGCTTGCCTCCATGATCCGTCGGATCGGGTGCCGCTGCTCGCGACGCTTCGCGGCCCGTTGTTCGGCGTCAGCGACGAAGCGTTGTATGCATATACGATGGAGGTCGGACGGATCTCGTTGTACGGGGGGGCGGATGGAGATGGGGGTGGACCCGACGGCTCGAATCAGAGCTCTCCTACCGGAGCGCCGGTCCGGGAGGCGTTGGCCGCGCTGCGGACGATGCTGGGCATCGTCCGCAAAGAGCCCGCGCTTAGCGCGTTCCTGCGGCTGACGGAGCGGCTCGGTCTATTGCCGTTCGCCGCCGGGTCGCCTTCGGGCAGCATTCGAGCAGGTACGCTTGCGAAGCTGTACGAGACGATCGCCGGTCATCCGGAGGCGGCGTCCGACTGGGGCGCCTTGACCCGGCTGCTCGGCGAGATCGCCGATGCGAACGGACTGGAAGGCGCCTCCCTCTTCGCGGGGACCGGCCGGGCGGTTCGCATTATGAATTTGCATAAGGCGAAGGGGCTGGAGGCGCCGATCGTCTTCCTGGCGTGTCCGTGCGGCGATTCGGACCGCGACGCGACCGAGCATATCGACCGGATGCAGGAGCCGGCCGCCGGATATTTCGCCATTACGCGGCGGAAGGAGTTTCAGACGGAGGTCGTCGCGCAGCCGATCGGTTGGCCCGAGGTCGCCGAGAAGGAGCGCTTGTATATGCACGCCGAACGCGATCGGCTGCTCTACGTTGCGGCGACGCGGGCGAAGCAGCTGACGATCGTCAGCCGTTATCCTTATAAGCCGGCGATCGATCCGTGGAGCCATCTCGCGCCGGCGTTGGAGGGTCAGCCGGAGCTGGACGACGTGCAGCGCGGAGAGCTGCCGAGAGAGCGTTGGGACGGTCCGTTCGACGCGGAGGAGGCGCTGCGCGCATGGCGCGAGGCGCACGCGAAGGCGTCCGCGCCGTCGTACGCCGTCGCTAGCGTCACGTCGCTGGCGAAGGGGGGCGCGGCCGAAGCGACGCCGCCTCGGCCGACCGCGGGACGCGGCGCGGCGTTCGGCACCGTCGTGCATCGCGCGCTGGAGGCCGTCGGCAACGGCTTGTCGCGAGACGAGTTGGACGCGTTCGTGCGCGTCGCGTCGGCGGAGGAGGCGCTCGACGTTGCGTACGCGGCCGAGGCGCTCGCGATGGTCGACGCCGTGTTGGCGAGCGATTTGTGGCGCCGCGTCGAGTTAGCTGCGCGCCGCTATCACGAGTTCACGTTTACCGCCGCGGCTCGCGAAGACGGGAAGGACCGCATCGTGAACGGGGTGATCGACCTCGTCTTCGAGGAGGACGACGGCGGGTGGGTGATCGTTGACTTCAAGACGGACGGCATGGCGGTGGAGGACGAGGCGGCGTTCGCGGCGTTCTATGCGCCGCAGGTGGAAGCCTACGCGGACTATTGGAGACGGCTGACCGGCGCGGTTGTGAAAGAAACCGGACTGCTGTTTCTTCACACCAACCGCTACGTGCGGACGGCGCCGATCGCCGCTCAGTCCGGGCCGGAAGCAGGCTAGATGCCGGAGAAACTCCGACTGCAGCCTGCTGTTAGGCCCGGGGTCGGCGAGTAGTCGGAAAAACTCCGACTGCGGCCTGCTGTTAGGCCCGGGGTCGGCGAATAGTCGGAGAAACTCCGACTACAGCCTGCCGTGGGGCACGGGGTCTGCGAATAGTCGGAGAAACTCCGACTGCGGCCTGCTGTTAGGCCCGGGGTCGGCGAATAGTCGGAGAAACTCCGACTGCAGCCGGCCGCGAGGCTCGGGGTCGGCGAGTAGTCGGAGAAACTCCGACTGCAGCGGGCCGTCAAGCATGGGGCAACCGAAGGTTATGCGAACACATGTTCCATGACAACCCGTTGTCGTTACCCTCCACTACAATTCTAGTAACGAAGCATAACGAGAGAGGGAGCGACACGAAATGAACATTCATCTGACGGAACAGGCGTATGCGGCATTCGCGGGTCGGGAGGGCACGAACGCGAACGAGCAAGGACGCGAGGAGGTTCAGGCCCGTCTTCAGTCTTGCGCGGAAGGCGACGGCTTCGCGAGCGTCCAGTGGCAGGGAAGGCCGGCGCTGTACGCGCTTGACGCGTACTGGCGGTACGAGGCGCAAGCGGACATCGTCGCGCTGACCGACTGCGTCGGCGTGTTCCACGCCGTGAGCGTGTCCCGATGGGACCGATCGGAACGGCAGCCGGAGCGCCGGCTGCGGAATGCGGCGGCCGCGGAACGATAAGCTTGACTGGAACCCACGTTCACCGGGTACGCGCCGGAGGCGTGGGTTTTCTTTTGTTCATTTTCCGAGTTCGGTCCGGCGTGTTATAATAGGTCACACTGGATTTACATCTAGTCAGGAACCTCCCTCTTCGCGAGCACATACCGTATAGCAGGGAACATCATCGGGGGAATGCGGAATGAATATTCGCAAGCTTCGTCTATTCGATACAGAGAACGCCTTGTCCAGCGAGGACCGGGACGAATACGAGAAGGATTACGCAAGGCTGATTCAATCGCCCGCGTTCCGCAGGCTTCAAGGAAAGTCGCAAGTGTTCGGCGCCGGTTCGGGAGACTATTACCGCACGAGATTGACGCATTCGCTCGAGGTGTCGCAGATCGCTCGGGAGGTGGCCCGCAGGCTCGACAAGACGGAATCGTTCTTGTCGAGGAAGGAGCACCCTGGGCTCATGATGGACCCGGAGGTCGTGGAATGCGCCGCGTTGGCGCATGATTTCGGCCATCCGCCGTTCGGCCACAAGGGCGAGGAAATTCTGAATCTCATCCTGCGGGAACGGTACGGCATGGCGTACGAAGGCAACGCGCAAAACTTCCGCATCCTCATGTTTCTCGAGAAGCGCGCGGGCAGCGAGCGAGGCCTCGACTTGACGGCGGCGGTGCTGCTGGCGATCAACAAATATCCGGTGTCGATCGAGGAACCGGGCCGGCTTAAAGGCGTATACGGCATGGAATGGGAAGGCATTAAGCATCTGCGCGACGTCTGGGGCATGCCCGAACGTCGGGCGACGCTCGAAGCGCAGCTGATGGACTTGTGCGACGATATCGCGTATTCCACGCACGATATCGAGGACGGGATGCGCGCGGGGAAGATTCAGTTGAATCCGAATTTCTTCGAAGACGAGCGGCTCGTCGACAACGTCGTGCAGGAAATCGTGGACGATGCGGGCAACAGCGAAGTGCGCTGGGACGAGGTCGACCGGAAGTCGATGGTGCGGCGCGTGCTCGCCGATTACTGCCGGCAGTGGGAAGCGATCTACGCGCAGTGCGGCAGAGAAGCGTCTCGGGCGCGGCGCGAGATCAAGGCGCGTTGGGTCGGCAAGTTCGCGAATCAGGTCGGGATCATCGACGATCCGAACATCGGCTGGAAGCGCGTAACGTTCGTGAGGGACGGGCAGGAGGATCTGGATCTGCTGCGCACGATGGAAATTTTAAAGAAGCTCGCTTGGGTAACGATGATCAAGGACGTGCGCGTGCAGCGTCTGCAGAAGCGCAACGAGATTATCGTCCGCCGGCTGTGGGACAGCTTCAGCGATGTAGAGACGGGGAAGCTCATCCTGCCGCCGGACTGGATCGAAAGCTATCGGCAGCACAAGAGCAAGTGGCCGTGGGAGCGCATGGTGGCCGACTATATCGCCGGCATGACCGACGCGTACGCGGAGAAGGTATATTCGGAGCTGTACGCGAGCCGCACGGGCTCGATCTACGAGCGGGATTAACGGACGGAAGGACGTATCGCTTCGGCGTCGCATCGCGACGGGTCGAAGGATACGTCCTTCTTCGCGTATGTGGAAAGAAAGGCGAAAGCGAAAGCCGATTTAAATCAACTGGATGACATGTACGACGTTCTCGTGCGAGTGCACCTTCAAGACGTGATTGGCCGGGTCGTATTCGATGGTGCCGGAACCGATCGACAGCTTCGGCATCGAACCGAGCCCGTAGAAGATGTCGTCGGCCAACGTGCGCATAAATTCGGCCTGCTCGGCCGATGCCAAAGCGGACCAATCGTCCGCATCCATCTCGAATGCTTCGTAGCTGTCGTCGATCGTTCCGATGGCGTTCGCCAGATCGGTGACGATGTCTTTGTATTCTCGGTTGAATTTGACGCCCACGTCGGGTCGCCTCCGTTCTGCAGGGAGTTGTTCTTATCATACCAGTCGGACAACGGAGATGCCAATCGGGTCGAAGGCGGAATGCGCGGAAGTTATATGTAATTAAAATTGACATAAAATTCGAGTCCGACTAGTTTCGCGAAAAATACCTGTCATAAATATTTACATCGGAAACGCTTTTGAATATAGTAGTAAAAATACATTCGAGGCGAGAGAGGACGTGGGGTGCCATGGACATTACGAAGCTGCCGAAGGTGGATTTGCATCTGCATCTGGACGGAAGCGTCAAACCGGAGACGATCGTCGATCTGGCGAGCGAGGAGGGAGTCGAGCTGCCCGGCGCCGACAAGGAGACGATCTCCTCGCTGATGCAGGTCAAGGGAGAATGCGCCAGCCTCAAGGAATATCTCGGCAAGTTTCTGTTCGTCGGGCGATTTCTGCATACTTCGTACGCCTTGGAGCGCATCGCGTACGAGCTGGTCGAGCAAGCCTCCGAGCAAAATTGCAAATATATCGAGGTGCGCTTCGGGCCGCAATTGCATCGGGGACGAGGGTTGTCCGCCGAGGAGGTTATCCATGCCGTGATCGAGGGGCTGCGGCGCGGAGAGGAGGCGTTCGGGGTGAAGGCGCGGGGCATCGCCGCGTGTCTCAGATCCCACTCGGACGCGTTGAACCGAGAGGTGATCACGGCCGCTTCCGAATACTTAGGAAAAGGAATCGTCGCCGTCGACCTTGCCGGCGACGAAGCGAGCTTCCCCGCGGAGAGGTTCGCGGACGTCTTCCGGCACGCGCGGCGCCGCGACATCCCGATCACGATTCACGCCGGCGAAGCGGCGGGGCCGAAGAACATCTACGACGCGGTGACGAAGCTGGGCGCCTCGCGGATCGGACACGGCGTCCGCCTGCAGGAGGACGCCGACGCGTACCGGCTCGTTCGCGAACGCCGCATTCCGCTTGAGATGTGCCCCGTCAGCAATATCCAAACGAAAGCGTCGCCGGGCTGGTCCGCTTATCCGATTCGGGACTATTTCGATCAAGAGCTGATGGTGACCGTCAACACGGACAATCTGACGGTTTCGGATACGAATCTGGGTAAGGAATACGCGATGCTGCAGGAGCATTTCGCCTTCCGCCCGCAAGAGCTGAAGCGGCTCGTATTGAACGGCGTCGACGCCGCGTTCCTGCCGGATGCGGAGAAGAAAGCGCTGCGCGCATCCATGGCATCGGAGTTCGAGCGGCTCGGCATCGCGTAATCTCAATGCGTCGATTGCGCCGCGGCCGTCCCGGATATTTCCTGCGAAGCCGAACGGTTTCGGCGCCGCCGATGCACGAGCAGCGCGACGAGCGCGAGCGCGATGAACGCCGACCCGCTCGAATACGCCACATACCGATCTTCCCACTGCGGCCGGAATTTCGCCTTAAAGCGTTGTAGTCCTTCGAAGTTGTAATAGCGCGACGCGATCCGGCGAACAAGGTTGAGCCAAGGTCGACCGTCGCATGCGTTCGCCAAAGGCGACGCGCCGAGACTGCACTCGGCGTACCCGGAAGCTTGTCCCCAAGTCAGAATGCGTACGAACAGCGCCTCCATCCCGCCCGAAGGGCTGCCTTCCCGATACCGCATGAGATCGATGGCGAGGCCCCGCTCTCCCTCCGGACGTTCGAACGCTGCCAACGTGACGAAGGCGAGCAGTTCGCCTCCGCGCGAACGAAGCGTCGCGATCGGATGCGCCGCGACGTACGTTCCGCAATAACTCCCCACGGAAAACGATTTCTCCCGTTTCCCTCCCAGCCACGCGTCGGATACCGATTCGACTTCGGAAATCAATGCGTCGGCATGCGGCGGGAGCAATATCTCGCATCGATAGCCCTCGCGTTCGATTTTATGGATTTTGGTTCGAAGCTTGATCCAGCTTTTCCCGGTCGTATGGAAGCCGGTCAGCGCCACGGAAGCTTCTTCGCCCGTTTTCATCGTACGGAACCCGCAACGTTCCAGCCAAGCCGCGTACCGCGGTCCCATCCGGTAGAATACGTAATCGCGCCTGGATGCCTTGCCCGATGACAGAAATTCCGTCAACGCGGTTCTCCCGTCCGTCTCCGTTCCGACGGGGTCTCCTAAGACGACTATCTTTCCGGCGATAGAAGAATAGAGCAAATAAGCGGAACGGTCGGCGGACCAGAATCGCCGCTTGTCTTCCTGATAGAGTAAATGGGATACGCTGTTTCCGATCGCGGCGCCGGTGCGCTCGGACGGATGAGGGGTGTAAGGGGATGTCGATGCGCTCATAGCCGAGGGTTCCTCCATCGTCGAGTAGGTCGTTGTTGTACTTCGATATCATAACATGATTCTTTCGATATAGGACCGTGAACCTGAGTTCGAAACGAAGCAAAACATTCGCGCGTCTTCTTATTGTCTGAATCTAGCAATCGTGATACGTTTAGTGCATTATGTCTATTTAGTAGAGGCGGGATAGGTTGAGGAGGAAGAGGACCATAGCATGGGTCGCGGCGATCGGCGTCGGCGTCTGCGCGTTCGCGGCCGCGCAAGCGATCGCCGCCGGGACCGCGGGCGGAGTCGTCTCGCTGCCGGCCCGAACGATCGACGGCGAGGTGTACGTGAAGGCGAGCAGTCTGACGAACGCGCTCGGAGGCGCGGGGACGTACGATGCCGCGACGAAGACGTATCGATACGAGCCAGGGGAGAAAGTCGCCGATCTGATCGAAAAGGCGGGGCCTTCCGTCGTCGCGATAATCGGCAAGCCGGATTCCAATGCGCTGCGGTCGAACGACCGATTCGCGTTAACGCACGGCTCGGGGGTCATCGTCTCGGCGGACGGATGGATCGTAACGAACGCGCATGTCATCGAGAGCATGAAGGAAATCATCGTCCTAGCGCACGACGAGAAACAGTATAAGCCGACGAAGGTGTTCAAGGACGCCGCCAGCGACCTTGCGCTGTTGAAGGTATCGGCGACGGGGCTCGCGCCGGCGTCGTTCGCGGACAGCGATCGGGTGCGTCCCGGGGAGACGGCGATCGCGATCGGCACGCCGGTGAATTTCTCGCTGCGCAACTCGGCGACCGTCGGCGTCATCAGCGGCGTCAACCGCTCGGTGAACTCGACGTACCGGCTGCTGCAGACGGACGCGGCGATCAATCCGGGCAACAGCGGCGGACCGCTGCTCAATGCGAGCGGCGAGGTCGTCGGCATCAATACGCTGAAGTTCGTCGACGTGTCCGTCGATAATACGGGATTCTCGATCCCGGCGAACACGGTCGCTTACATCGTCGATCATTTGAAGAAATACGGCATCGTGAAACGGGCGTACGTCGGGTTCGAGCTCGAAGAGAGCTGGGAAGCGGTCGTCGGCCTGTCGACGAGCAAGCCGATGACCGTCACCTATGTCGATCCGGCGTCTCCGGCGGCGAAAGCCGGCGTGAAGAAGGGCGACGCCTTGTATTCGATCGATCAGTCGAAGGTCGTCACGAAGGTCGACTTGAACGAGAAGTTGAAGTCGTATATGCCTGGAGCGAAAGTGACGGTAACGATGCTTTCGGGCGGCGATATCGTGCAGCGTACGATCCCCTTGCAAGACCAACCCTAAGCGGCGGAGGATTCAGAATCATGAAGAAGAAACTCATTTCAAGCGCGGCGGTCGCAGCCCTCGCGTGTTCGATCGGCGCCGGAGTCCAAGCGGCCGAAGCCGACAAAGTTGAAGTAAAATTGACGATCGGCAAAGCCGAAGCGGTCGTAGGGGGGCAGTCGCTGCCCGTGAAACCGCCCGTCATCGTCAATAACTCCACGTTGGTGCCGCTTCGCGTCATCTCGGCGGCGTTCGCCTCCGATCCGCAATGGCTTCCGGATACGCAAGGCATCGTCTTGACGTACGGCGGCAAGACGATCGAGCTGACGATCGACAGCGTCGTCTCGACGGTGAACGGCGAGAAGCGGAACGTCCCGAGCGCGCCGAAGCTGATCGACGGCACGACGATGGTGCCGGTGCGGTTCATCTCCGAGACGTTCGGCGCGGAGGTAAGCTTCCAGGACGAAGGCGGCGTGCAGTCGATCATGATCAGCGGCAGCTTGGCGGAAGGGGCGACTCCGTCCGAAGGGGCGCCGGTCATCGACGGCGACGAAGGCAAGACGAAGATCGGGGACAGCCATTGGGGCTGGACGATGAATTACCCGTCCGGCCTCGTTCAAGATTTCCAAGCGCTGAACGGCGAATGGATTTATTTCTCCGACGCGAACGGGGAGTACGGCATCGATATCGAAGTGGATACGACGCAGCCGAAGATGAAGGCGAGCGGCTTGCTTTCCGCGTTGACCGAATCGGTCTATGACGGGACGATCCTGGACAAGCAGCTGGTACAGAGCGGCCCGGTTCCTTATGCGAAGGTCGTATCCCGGTCGTCCGCAGGCTCTTATTTGGAAAACCGTCTCTACTTGAAGGACGGCGTGTTGTATTGGTACGGCTTCGAGGCGTACGACGAGGCGAACTATAAGAACCAGGCGAAGATGCGCGTGTATCAGGATTTAATCGACAGCTTCGAGGTTACGTTCGACGCGTCCGACGACGAAACGAAGGACGTATCCTCCGTGAAGGACGGGTACATTCAGCATACGGATAACGTCTACGGCATTTCGATGGAGCTTCCGGCCAGCTGGACGGCGACGAGCGATACGACCGGCCTGAACTTCTATGCGGCCGAAGGCGATCTAAGCCTGTATTTTACGATGAACTCGTTGGAGAAGGGCGACACGCTCGAAGCATGGGCGCAGCGTCATGAGAAGCGGTTCGCGCAAGAGCTGCTGCCGGCGTATCGGGAAATCGGAAAGCTGCCGGATACGAAAGTCGACGGCGCGCGCGCTCTGGTTCGGTTATGGTCCGAGCGGGCGGACGAGAGCCCCGATTGGACCGATACATACGACGTCTACGTCATCAAAGGCGGGTATAAATACAATTTCTCGTTCTTTTACGGCAAAGACAATCGAGACGAAAATCGCCCGACGATCGAACGTATCATCGAGTCCATTCGCATCGACGAGAGCGTCGCGGAAGACAACTTCGGGTATTTGGACGACGCGTACGGCATCGACATGGACGAAACGATGGAGATCGTCAACGAGGCGTACGGTTACTCGCTCGTCGTGCCGGCGTTCTGGACGGAGGGCTATTACAACTCCGACGAGAGCTATACGTATGAATATCGCGGCGGTTCGCTGACGATCGAAGCCGACGACGCGACGACCTTCAAGGATGCCGTCGTATCCGAAGAAGACTATCTGGAATTCGGCATGGAGTTCGACAGCACGATGAAGATCGTGGAAAATGTCGAGACGACGTTCAAGGGCGTCCCGGCGAAGAAGATCGTCGTGCGCTCGGGCGGCGGAGCCGAGGGCTCGCTTGTCTCGACGACGTACGTGCTCGAGAAAAACAAGGTCGTCTATACGATTCGGGCCGAAGAATTCCAAAGCTCGAGAACGCCCGAGAATATCAAGCGGATGAAAGACGCGATCGATTCGTTGACGTTCGAGTAAATAGAAAACCGGCGAGAAGGAGCTTACGATTCAAGCTCCAACTCGCCGGTTTTTGAATTTTTCAATACGATGCGCGCTTCGATCGGTTCGCCGCGCTCGTCTTTCCATTTTAGCTTGCTCGTACGGCCCTTTTCGATCAGGGAGCGGACCATCGCGTCGGTAAGCGTCCGTCCGAAGCTCTCCTTCCAAATGACGAAGGTACAGCCCGTCTTATAATGGCTGCAGCCGTACCCCTTGCGGCCCATAAAGATCGTTCCGCCGCAGCCGTCCCGCGGGCAAACGCCGATCGCGGAAGGCGCCGCGACCGTTGCGGTCGCCGTCCCCGCGGGCGAAGCCGACGAGCCGGCTTTGGCGGTCTTCGGCGAAGCCGCGCGCGGCTTCTTCGCCCCGGAGCTTGAGCCGGCGGCCGGCTTCCGCTCGCGCGGCGCGGGGCGCTCCGACTCGAAGGCGGAGCGGGATACACCGGCCGACATCCGGACCTTGTCGACGATGAAAGCGGCGAACTGCTTTACTTTCGCCATGAACGCCTCATCGGCCGCGGTACCCCGCGAAATTTCCGTCAACCGCCGCTCCCAATGCCCGGTCATCTCCGGCGAGGCGAGCAGCTCGACGCCGGCGCCGCGGATGAGCTCGATCGCCATCCGGCCTTTCTTCGTAATGACGATCCGCTTGCCTTGCATCTCGATGTATTCGACCTGCTTCAGCCGCTCGATCGTGGCCGCCCGCGTCGCCGGCGTACCGAGCCCTGAATCCTTCATCGCTTCGCGAAGCTCGTCGTCCTCGATCTGCTTTCCGGCGCTTTCCATCGCCTTCAGCAGCGTACCTTCCGTGAACGGCTTCGGAGGCTGGGTTTCCTTTTCCTTCACTTCGGAACTTACGTTCTTCACGCCGGCCGTCGCGTCGATCGAGAATGGGGCGTCCGTCTCCGCCTCGTCTTCCTCTTCGTCGTCTTTCGCCTTGCCGCGCGGCTTCTTCTTGTCGGGCGACAGATCGGCATAGACGACCTTCCAGCCGAGATCGAGCAGCTGCTTCACGGACGTCTTGAACCGTTCCTGCTCGACCTCGGTCAGCACCGTGTGCTGCTTGTACTCGGCCGCCGGGTAGAAGTGAGAGAGGAACCGGCGTACGATTAAGTCGTACACCTTCTGTTCGTCCGGCGTCAACGTGCCAGGCCTCTTGTGGGTCGGCAGGATCGCATGGTGATCCTCGACCTTGCTCGGGTTGCATACGTTCGGGTTGCCCTTGTGCACGAAGCGCTTGGAGGCGCCGGCGACGAGAGCGTCGTACGCGGTGCCGCGGAGCGCATCGAGCGCGCGATGCATCTCGGGAATGTTTTGCTCGTTCACGTAGTTCGAATTCGTCCGCGGATACGAGATGACCTTATGCTTCTCGTAGAGCGCTTGCGCGACATCGAGCGTCTTCTTGGCGGAGAAGCCGTATTTGGCGTTCGTCTCGCGCTGCAGCAGCGTCAGATCGAATAGCCGATACGGATATTCCTTCGTATCCTTGACTTCGTAACTTTCGATGCGGCCGGGCTTTCCCGACGTCTTCGCGGCGATCTTGTCGGCGGCCTCGCGAGAGTGGAGCCGTTCGCCCTGCCAGACGCCCTTATACATAACGTCGCCTTGCTCGAAGATAGCATGCACCTCGTAATATTTCGTCGCGCCGAACGCCTCGATCTGGATCTGGCGGTCGTACACGAGCGCGAGCACAGGCGTCTGCACCCGGCCCACGGACAGCAGCACGTTATGCTTCGTCGTGAACGCGCGGGAGCCGTTCATGCCGATCAGCCAGTCCGCCTCGCTGCGCGCCTTCGCGGCTTTCGTCAAATTTTCGTATTCGGCGGCGTCTTTGAGCGAGGCGAAGCCGGCGCGGATCGTCTCCGGCGTCAAATCGGAAATCCAGAGCCGCTGCACCGGATGCGTAAGCTTTAAGTAGCGCTGAATGAGCGAGAAGATGTGTTGGCCTTCCCGCCCGGCGTCGCAGGCGTTGACGAGCCGGTCGCAGCGCTTCGCCAGATCGGCGATGACGTTCAGCTGATCCTTCGTCTTCGCGTTCGGGATGAGCTTGAAGTTTTCCGGAATGATCGGCAGGTGCGCCAAATTCCACTTCTTATACTTGTCGTCGTAATGGTCGGGCTCGGCGAGGGTGATCAGATGTCCGATCGCCCAAGTGATAATATAACGCTCTCCTTCGAGATAGGATCGCTTGTTCGCCGCCCGCGGTTCGATCGCGGCCGCGATGTTCCGCCCCATGTCGGGCTTCTCGGCGATGACGAGTGTCTTCATACGCGCGTTCAAAATCCTCTCTCTCTATCTTGTCCGAATCTATCGTATCATATTTCGGACCGTTCCGAGGCAAGGAAAATGAAAACGGCGCTTGACAAAACATCTCAAATTCGAATAAAATTCAATTAATACGAATTTGAGATAAGTTCACTTATACATTCTTAGGAGGAAGATGAACATGGCATTGACGAAATGGGCGGTAGACCCGACGCACAGCAGCGTGGACTTCTCGATTAAACACATGATGATTTCGAAGGTGAAGGGGACGTTCACGAGCTTCGACGCTTTGATCGAAGCGGATCCGCAAGATTTGACGACGGCGAACATTTCGTTCACCGTAGACCTGGCCAGCGTGAACACGAACAACGCGGACCGCGACAACCACCTGCGCTCCGCCGACTTCTTCGACGTCGAGAACCAGCCGCAGCTGACGTTCGTCGCGAAGTCGATTCGGAAGACGGGCGACGGCGAGTATAACGTGACGGGCGACCTGACGCTGCACGGCGTGACGCGTCTCGAGACGTTCGCGGTGACGTTCGAAGGCGAAGGCAAGGATCCGTGGGGCAACGAGAAGGTCGGCTTCAGCGCGAACGGCTCCTTAAAGCGGAGCGACTACGGGTTGACTTGGAACGCGGCGCTCGAGACGGGCGGCTTCCTCGTCGGCGACGACGTGAAGGTATCGATCGAGCTTCAAGCGGTGAAACAAGCCTAATTTCATAGCGAACGAACCGAAACTCCGGACGCGACGCGTCCGGAGTTTCGTCGTCGTACAAGGGAGGAACCGTCGCCGATTACATCGCCGGCGCAGGCTCGCGGGCCGGCTCGATCGGCCGAAGCGCCTTCGTCTCGTCATAGAAGACGAAGGCGTCGTACCGATCCGCGATGACGGACGGCACGTAGTTGCCGAACCGTTCCCGTCTCGGGTCGTATACGACGCCGATCGCCCGGTGCGGAATCGTCGCTCGGAACGGCTCCGGATCGTTCCGCAACAGCACGTATTTATCGAAGGCGCCGGCTTCGTGCAGCAGATGCTCCCAGCTGTCCGGCACGCCCGGCGGAACGGTCATGATTTCCAACTGCGCGCCCCAAGAGGAGCCTGCGACGACGGTGCCTCGGTACGTGCCGAAGCCGATGGCGTAGACGGCGTCGGCGCCGTATTTCTCGCGGGTCAGCTGCCCGACGTTAACCATGCCCTCGCGCGCCATATCGGTGGCGCGCGCGTCTCCGATATGCGTGTTGTGTTCCCAGACGACGCCTCGGGAATCCGGGCCGTAGAACGACGCGACCAGATCGAGGGCGTCGACCATATGCCGGTCGCGTACGTTCCACGATTCGGCGTCGCCGCGCACCATCGTGCGATAGTACGCTTCCGCGTCGACGGCCACGAGCGCGTTGACCTCCGCGGAGAGCGAGGCTTCGCCGTCCGCCGCGTCGGGCGCGGCGGCATGGCGTTCGCGGCGCACCTTCGCGAGCAGCCGCACGACGTCGTCCTCGCAGTCTTCGCCGTACAACCCTGCCGAGACGGCGTACGATTGCTCGTCGCGCTGATGCGCCTCGAAGCATTCGAAGGCTCGCTGCGCTTGTTCGAGCGCGGGGGAGCCGATCTTCCCCAGGTAGGCGATCATCTCGTCGAGCGACTCCCAGAGGGAATAGACGTCGATGCCGTAGAAGCCGACCTTGACGTCGCCTTCTGGCAGCTTGTCGTTATACGCGCGCAGCCATTCGACGAGCTCGGCGATCTCTTCGTTGGCCCACATCCACGACGGCCAGCGGTCGAAGGCGCGCATCGCCTCCCGAACGGAAACGGGCGCGTCCGGCGCTCGCTTGACGTATTTGTTTAACGCCATGCAGGACGGCCAATCGCCTTCGACGGCGATGAACCGAAAGCCGTGCGACTCGATCAGCCGCTTCGTGATCTCGGCGCGGCCCGCGTAAAATTCCGACGTCCCGTGAGACGCCTCGCCGAGCAGGGCGAAGCGGGCGTCGGCGGCGGCAAGGGCGAGGGCCGCGTAATCCTCCGAACTACGGAGCGCTGAAGCGCTTCGTTTGATTTGTTCGATCATCGATTGCATAAGCATCGCAGGTTCCACCCTTTTCCGGATATCGAATTCACATGTATTCTTTCCCGCGGTTGTCATCGAAATGTAATACTGGCGCCGACACCGTTTTACAAATTCCTCGAAAGCCCTCTGATATACTTAGGACACGCTTAGAGAAACTAGGCGATCCTTAGGAGGGATTTCGAATGAGCGAAGCGGAAAACCAAGAAGTGTTGGCGGAAAACGAAGACGTGCAAGCGGAAGAGGCGGTTGAAGAAGTAGAGGCTGCCGCTTCGGATGAGGCGGAGGCGGAGGACGCGGCGGAAACGGTCGACGCGGAAATCGAAGAGGCGGAGGCGGAAGCGGCGGCGGCGGAACCCGAAGAGCCGGCCGATGCGTCGGATTCGGAAGAAGATTCGTTGTAACGATCGCTCACGGTCCCTCTCCTTGCGCAAAACCTCAAGATCGCCCATATTAGGGCATAATAAGAAGGCTGTCTTTCGGGACGGCCTTTTTTCTATGGTTTCCGGTTCCGATCGTCGGTTGAACGACCGTAGGCAGAGGTTTATAGTGGAACGAAATAGGAATTACGAGACCTCTGAACGAACGGAAGTGTTGCCGCGGGATGGAATCTTGGAAGCGTACGATGTGGATTTTATGGTTCGGCGTGCTGTTGTGCAGCGCGAGCTATACGATGTCGGTGCCGTTCCTGCCGCTGTTTCTGTTCGAGCTCGGCGTATCGGAGAAGGACGTCAATTGGTGGGCGGGCGTCGTGCACTCGTCCGCGTTCTTCGTCGGCGCGATCATGGCTCCGTTGTGGGGTTCGGTCGCCGACAAGTACGGGCGGAAGAAGATGGTGCTGCGCGCGGGCTTCTCGTTGGCGCTCATCTATGCGCTTATCGGGTTCGTGCATACCCCGTGGGAGCTGGTCGTCGTTCGGCTGCTGCACGGCTTCGTCGGCGGCTTCGTGCCGGCGTCGATGGCGATCGTCTCGAGCGTGGCGCCGAAGGAAAAGATGGGATGGAGCCTCGGCATGATGCAGGCCGGAACGATGAGCGGCGGCATTCTGGGGCCGGTAATCGGCGGGCTGCTCGCCGAATGGTTCGGAATGCGAATGTCGTTCGTTGCGGCAGGCACGCTTATCTTCGCGGCGACGTCCGCGGTGCTGTTCACCGTTCGCGAAGGGCGGCCGGCGGAGCCGTCGAAGCGTTCGTCGGTCCGAGCCGATCTAGCGAACGTGTTTCGCCAGAAGGCGCTGCTGTCGATGCTGCTGCTGTTGGTCGCGTTCCAGATGACGTATAACATGATTCAACCGCTGCTCACGCTTCATATCGCGGACTTGCAGGGCAGCGTCGAGGACGCCGCGCTCACGTCGGGTTTCGTCTTCGCGTTGATCGGCATCGCCGGTATCGTCGCCTCGCCGTTCTGGGGTAGAACCGGGGAGAGATTGGGATATCCGAAGGTGCTGACCGTTTGTTTCGCGGGTTCGGCGGTCGCGATCGCTTCGCAATTTTTCATTACGGAATTATGGCTTTTTACTCTTATACAATTCTGCTTCGGTCTGTTTATGGCCGGCATCGTGCCGTCCGTGAATACGTTAATGGTACGCAGTACACCGGACGACTTCCGAGGGCGGTCGTTCGGTTTGACGGCGAGCGCCAACCAGTCGGGCTCGATGATCGGCCCGCTGCTCGGCGGCGGACTCGGCGCGTTCCTCTCGTTCCAATGGATTTTCGTGACGGCCGGGCTGCTGTACGCGGCGCTCGGAGCGATCGTCTGGTTTTCGTCCGGGAAGGGAGGACGGGAAGACGCGGTGCCGATGAAAATCGAACGGCGTTCGATGTAAGCGGGGTACGGGGAGTTTATCGATTTCTACAAGGTTTCGATTTCCTCTCTCCGTTTTTCTGCGCTGGCCATGATAATTATTTTCGTAAAAAGGTTCAATATCGTGGAAAAAAAGTTCGTGGAAAAGCAGGAATATTCTTATTTGCACGGTATTCTATATAATGACTACATCCTGTAGATAAGGAAAGGTGGAGGAGTCATGCCGGATATGCTGGTAAAGCTGTACGAGCTGCCGGAAGTCCCGTCCGAGGCGGCGTACGCTTCGCAGAGCGGCGTTACCGTTCGCCGGGCGATCGCGCCGGAGAAGCATGTCGTAACGAAGTGGATCGGAGAGCACTTCGGCCCGGGCTGGGTCAGCGAAGCGGAAGCCGCTTTCGCGAGAAGCCCGGTATCGTGCTTCATCGCGGCGCAGGACGGGAAGCTGATCGGGTTTTCCTGTTACGACGCGACGATGAGGGGGTTCTTCGGCCCGACGGGCGTCGACCCGGAAGAACGCGGGCGCGGGGTGGGGAAGATGCTCTTCCTCTACGCGATGCAAGCGATGCGGTCCGAAGGGTATGGGTATGCGATCATCGGCGGGGCCGGACCTACCGAGTTTTACGCGAAGACGGCGGGCGCGGTAGCCATCCCCGACTCGTCGCCAGGGATTTACAAGGGCATGTTGAAATTATAAACGCGAGGGAGTGACTGGAATGGCAAAGCTGAAAATCGGCGTCATCGGCGCCGGGTCCATCTCGGACGTGCATTTCCAATCTTACGAAAACCATCCGGACGTCGAAATTTACGCGATTTGCGACTTGAACGAGGAGCGCGCGAAAGCGAAAGCGGCCCGTTACGGAGCGACGAAGACGTTCACGGATTACCGCGAGCTGCTCGCGCTGCCGGAGATCCACGGCGTCAGCGTCTGCACTTGGAATAATACGCACGCTCCGATCGCGATCGCGGCGCTCGACGCGGGGAAGCATGTACTGGTAGAGAAGCCGCTCTGTAAGACCGTGGAAGAAGCATTGGAAGTCGAGAAGGCGGTCGCGCGCAGCGGCAAGCTGCTGCAAGTCGGCTTCGTGCGCCGGTATGCGTCGAACACGCAGACGTTGAAGAAATTCGTGGACGACGGCGAATTCGGAGAGATTTACTATGCGAAGGCGTCGTGCCTGCGCCGTCTCGGCAATCCGGGCGGATGGTTTTCCGACGTCGAACGTTCGGGCGGCGGGCCGCTGATCGATCTCGGCGTGCACGTCATCGACATCTGCTGGTATTTGATGGGACGTCCGAAGGTTGTGTCCGTCAGCGGCAACGCTTACAACAAGCTGGGCAATCGGAACAACGTACAAGGATTGTCGTTCTACAAGGCGGCGGATTACGACGCTTCCAAAAACACGGTCGAGGATTTGGCGAACGCGCTCATCCGATTCGAGAACGGCGCCTCGTTGATGGTCGACGTCAGCTTTACGCTGCACGCGAAGAAAGACGAGTTGTATGTGAAGCTGTTCGGAGAAAAGGGCGGCGCCGAGCTCGAGCCGGAGCTGCAGCTCGTGCTGGAACGGCACAATACGATCCTGAACGCAACGCCGCAGGTAGACAATCTCTCGTTCGACTTCAAGGACGCGTTCCAACAGGAAATCAACAGATTCATCTCCGCTTCGCTCGGGGAGAAAGCTACGCTCAGCCCCGTGCAAGACGGCGTCGAGATGATGAAGATCTTGTGCGCGATCTACGAGTCGGCCGCCAGCGGCAAGGAAATTCGATTCGATACCTAAGGAAAGGAGGAGGACTCGCATGGCATTGACGAATAAAATCGGCGTTATCGTCGACAGCTTCGGCGTCGGCGTGCGCGAAGGCTTGCGGAAGGCGAAGGACGTCGGCGCGGAAGGCGTACAAATCTACGCCGTGAAGGGCGAGATGGACCCCGACGTATTGGTCGGACCGGCGCGTCAAGAGCTAAAGAAATACATCGCGGATCTCGGTCTCGAAATTTCCGCTTTGTGCGGCGACTTGGGCGGCCACGGCTTCCAAGACGCGGCGGCGAATCCGGAGAAGGTGGAGAAGTCGAAGCGAATCATGGATTTGGCCGTCGAGCTCGGAACGAATATCGTGACGACGCATATCGGCATCGTGCCGGAGGACAAGAACGGGCCGGTCTACGACGCGATGCAGACGGCTTGCGAGGAGCTGAGCCGGTACGCGAACAGTCTGGGCGCGTACTTCGCGATCGAGACGGGGCCGGAGACGGCGGCGCATCTGAAGTCGTTCTTAGACACGCTGAGCGGCAAGGGCGTCTCGGTTAACTTCGACCCTGCGAACATGGTCATGGTAACGGGCGACGATCCGGTACAAGGCGTGAAGTTGTTGAAGGATTATATCGTCCATACGCATGTGAAAGACGGCGTGCGCCATCGCGTCGTCGACCCGCGAGTCGTCTACGGCAGCTTGGAAACCGAAGGTATGGAGCATGACAAGATCGCGGCGCTGCTCGCCGAAGGGAAAATCTTCGAGGAGCTGCCGCTCGGCGAAGGCAAAGTCGACTTCGACGCGTATTTCCGCGCGCTGCAGGAGATCGGATATCAAGGGTACCTTACGATCGAACGCGAAGTCGGCGCCGATCCTGAAGCCGACATTCGCAAGGCGGTTCAATTCATTCGGGCGTATCGCTAACGAACGGGGGACAGAACGGATATGAAACTGGGACTTAGCAGTTACAGCTTGCACCGCGACATCAGCAGCGGGAAGCTTTCGATTCTCGACGCGCCTCGGTGGATTAAGGAGCAAGGCGGAGAACACATCGAAATCGTTCCGATCAGCTTCTCGCTCGTCGACGATCCGGGCCTCATCGACGATATCCGTCGCGCGGCGAGCGATGCCGGCATTGACATTTCGAATTACGCGGTCGGCGCCAACTTCGCGGTCGACGACGAGGCGGACTACCGTCGCGTAATCGAGGAGACGAAAGCGCATGTCGACGTCGCGAATCGCTTGGGCGTAAAGCTGATGCGGCACGACGTCGCGTCCCGGCCGCCGGCCGAGGCGACGATCCAGCGATTCGAGGCGGATTTGCCGAAGCTCGTCGCGGCGTGCCGCGAAGTAGCCGATTACGCGGCGCAGTTCGGCATTACGACGAGCGTCGAGAACCACGGCTTCTACATTCAAGCGTCCGACCGCGTGCAGCGGCTCGTCTCGGCCGTCGATCGGCCGAACTTCAAGACGACGCTCGACGTCGGCAACTTCATGTGCGTGGACGAGAATCCGCTCGTCGCCGTCAAGAAAAACTTGCCGATCGCTTCGATGGTGCATCTGAAAGACTTCTACTTACGTCCGGCGAATTCGGGCTTCGGGGAAGGGTGGTTCCGCTCGGCGGGCGGCGACTACTTGCGCGGCGCGATCGCCGGTCACGGCGATCTCCCGCTCGAGGCGATCTTGAAGGAAGTCAAAGCGTCGGGGTATGCCGGTTACATCTCCCTGGAGTTCGAGGGAATGGAAGACTGTCAGCTCGGCTCGAGGCTGGGGCTGCAGCAAGTGCGGTCGATTTGGGAACGAATCTAGAGTTCTACTACTCCTCGTCGTGCTAGACACGGCGGGGAGTATTTTTTTTCGCTCCGGGCGTAATGGTTTTCGTTTTTTTCAATCGGTTTCGCATTTTCTACATTGGAATAATAGCGCCATGAGAGCGATTTCATAGTATTCTTGGAGGGTGGACGAACGAAGAAGGGTGCGGGAGGATGGACCATCGTATCGGCCGCGACTCGCCGGTCGGAACGAAATGAACCTGGAAACAACGTTAAGAAATATTGTTAGTAATTCGACGTACCTCGTGACAATCCATGTTATCATGGTGTAATGTCATTAATTTTCCGATTTTCTTTCGTTTTAGGTTTTTCTACACCGTAAATTCCGCTATAAATCAACGTTTTTACGTTTTGGAAGCGATTTCCGACTTTCTTGTTGAACTTGGCGAGAAAGCTGAGTTTACGAAATTCGCGTTCCGGATTACGATGATCTTGGCTGCAGGGGAAAGCGATGAACGTGAGTATTCGTGACATGAACGAGTCCCAGCAGACTACTTAACAGTCGAACAGTAGAAAAGGGAGGAAGACAGAAATGAATCGCAAGCATCTGAATGGCGCACTCGTATTAACATTGTTGACTTCGATCCTGGCTGCCTGCAGCGGCGGCGCGTCCGAACCGGAGCCGGCAGCGGAAACGCCTGCAGCGGAACAACCCGCGGCGGAGACGCCGGCGGCCGAAGAAGACACATCCTCGCAATATGGGGATACGGGAGGCATCAAGCTTCCGATCGTCGACGAGCCGACGACGCTCACTTGGATGTTGGTCAGCGAAAATCCGGCCAACGATAAGCTGATCGCGAAAGAAATCGAGAAGCGCACGGGCATTACGCTCGATCTTCAAACATACTCCAGCACGACGTACCAAGACCGCTTGCGTGTCGTCGTCGCTTCCGGCCAGCTGCCGGACATCTTCCACGGCCTTCCGTTCGCGGAGCTGAAGAAGATCGGCCAACAAGGCGCGGTCGTCCCGATTAACGACTACGCGGACATGCTGCCGAACTTTAAGAAGCTTTATATCGATGAAAATCCGTGGGTCGTGAAATCGTACGGCGACGAAGCGGGCAAGCTGTATTCCTGGCCGATCTACAACATGAACCGCGACGTAAACCACGGCTGGATGTACCGCAAGGACATCTTCGATAAGCTCGGAATTCCGGAGTGGACGAACACGGATGAGTTCTATGAAGCAATGAAGAAAGTCAAAGAAGCGTACCCGGACTCGTTCCCGATCGCTTCCAAGACGAAGGACGGCATCTTCCGCGATTGGGGCTACGGCTGGGGCGTCAGCGGCGCGAGCTACCCGATGTACTACGACGAAGCCGCCAAGACGTGGAAGTTCGCGCCGTCGCAAGCAGAGTTCAAGGAAATGCTCGACTTCATGAAGAAGCTGTACAACGAAGGCCTGCTCGATCCGGAATTCTTGACGGATACGCCGGACTCCTGGACCGCGAAGCTGACGACGGACAAGGCGTTCGTCACGTGGGACTGGATCGGCCGTCTCGACTTGTTCTACAACCAAGTGAAAGACCAATATCCGACGTACGATATGCGCTACGCGAACCCGGTCGGTCCGACGGGCAACGTGCGCACGCTTCCGAAGATCGACGTCAACTTCGGCATCACGGTCGCGAACAACGACAAGAAAGAAATCGCTTTGAAGCTGCTCGACTACCTTACCAGCCCGTCCGGCGCGGCGCTCGTCACGCTCGGCGTGGAAGGCGAGACGTTCAACTTCGACGCTGACGGCAAGCCGGTCTATCCGGAGCTCGCCGACGTGCCGCTCGTCGACATCAAGGTGTTGGAAGACAAGTACGGTCTGTGGCTCGAAGGCATGTATCTGAATCCCGACCGCCGCAGCGTGTACTACAACTACACGGAGAAAGAGCAAGAAGCGCAAGATAAGATCGTATCGCAAAACAAATTCGAAGCTTTGGATCCGGTCCTGAACTTCACCGACGACGAGAACGCGACGATCGCGGAGCTTCAAGTCACGTTGATGAAAGAAGCCGCCGAGTTCAGCGCGAAGTACATCCTTGACAAAGCATACGGCGACGCGCAATGGAGCGAATGGCAGCAGAACGCGGAGAAGGCGGGCGCAGGCCAGCTGACGGACGTATTCAACGCGGCGCAAGCGCGTTTCGAATCGCAATAATCGAATCGTAAAGAACGGTCGGCGGCACTCGGACGCAAACGCGGTTCGAGTGCCGTTGATTCTAAAACAGGAGGGAGAGCATTATGGAGCACCCCGGGACGAAGCCTTATCCGCGTCGACCGCAATCCTCTATCGGCGCAAGGCTGGCAGCAACGTGGAAACATATGAAGCGGGATCGGCAGCTTCTGCTCCTCTTTATTCCGTGCATTTTGTTTTATCTCATTTTCCGGTACGGTCCGTTATACGGCTTGATCATTTCGTTTAAAGATTACAGCGTATTCCAAGGCATTATCGACAGTCCGTGGGTCGGGTTTAAACACTTCGAGAAGTTCTTCTCGAGTCCGGACTTCTTGCAGCTGTTCGGCAACACGCTCGCGCTCGGGTTTTACTCGCTCATTTTCGGTTTCCCGTTTCCGATCATTCTCGCCATCATGCTGAACGAAGTACGGGTCGCGGCGTTCAAGAAGTCGATCCAGACGCTCAGCTATTTGCCGGCGTTCTTATCCGTCGTGATCATCAGCAGTATGATCATCGACTTCTTGTCCCCGTCGAACGGAATTATTAACCGCGTCATCGCGTGGTTCGGGTTCGAGAAGATTTACTTCCTGATCGAAGCGTCCTGGTTCCGTCCGGTCTACGTCATCTCCGACATCTGGGCGAGCGTCGGTTACGAGGCGATCGTGTTTCTTGCCGCCGTCGCGGGGATCAGTCCGACGTTATACGAAGCGGCGAGAGTCGACGGCGCCAGCCGTTGGCAGGTCATGCGCCATATTACGCTGCCCGGCTTAATGCCGACGATCGTCATCATGTTCATCTTGAAGACGGGGTCGATGATTCGCGTCGGGTACGAGAAGGTATTGCTGTTGTACAATCCTACCACATACGATGTAGCGGACGTGTTTTCGACCTTCGTCTATCGTAAAGGATTGCTAGAGGCGAATTATAGCTACGCCGCGGCCGTCGGCATGTTCGAAGCCGTCGTCGCGATGGTCATGCTGCTCGGCGCGAACTTCATCAGCCGTCGGATGGGAGGGAGCGGGTTATGGTAGGTCAACGGAAATTTACGCTGTTCGACGCGATCAACGCGCTCTTGCTTACGGCGTTGGCGATTTCAACCGTATATCCGGTCCTATATATTCTGGCCGTTTCGCTCAGCGACACCGCGCTGGTGACGCAAGGCAAGGTTTGGCTTTGGCCTCGGGGGTTGAATTTCAACGCGTACGCCGAGGTGTTGTCCGACAATCGCATCCCGCGCGCGTATTTGAACACCATTTTCTACACCGCGCTCGGTACGTTCATCAACTTGCTGTTCACCGCCGTCGCGGCGTATCCGCTTTCGCAGCGTGGTTTTATCGGCCGAAAATACTTCATGTTCATGATCGTTCTGACGATGTTCCTCAATCCGGGCATCATTCCGAACTACATGATCGTGAAAGAGCTCGGTCTGCTCGATTCCGTCTGGGCGCTCGTCATTCCGAATGCGATCTGGACGTTCGAACTGATCATCTTGAAGAGCTTCTACGAAAACATGTCGACGCAAATTCGCGAAGCCGCGTTGATCGACGGCGCGTCGGAGTTCCGGATTTTGTTCAACATGGTCATTCCGTTATCGAAGCCGGCGCTCGCGTCGATCGGGTTGTTCTACTTCATGGGACATTGGAACAGCTTCTTCCTGCCGATGATTTACTTGACCGATCAGACGATGCATCCGCTGCAGGTCGTGTTGAGAGGCATGCTCATCTTCAGCGAAGGAAACAACGCGGGACTGGTCGATGCGGCCGCGCTCGCGCCGCAGGCGCTTAAGAACGCGACGATCGTCTTGTCGATGATTCCGGTTCTAATGATTTATCCGTTCGCCCAGAAATATTTTGCTAAAGGCGTAATGTTAGGCTCGGAGAAGGGATGAGCGGAGACGATGTAGAATTATTTTAGGATACACATCACGGCGTCGGGAGAAGATCATCTATGAAACGAATCGTTACCAATGCGGGTTTGCTGCAAATCTTCTTTGCGTTACTGCTCGTCATTACCGTAATGTTCGTATCCAACTACATCGTCTACAAAAACTCGATCTCCGGCATCTACGACAAGGTCACGCAAAACAACGCGCTCATCATGCGTTCGATCATCCAATCGTTCGACAACAGCTTCCGCACCGTGAACAACGTCATTCATTCCGTCCACGGACTGCGGTACGACGACTCGATTCAATCGGACGGACGCATGAAAATGAGCGAAATCTACATGATGCAGGAACAGCTCGCATCGCTTCTCTCCAACGTCGATTACCTCGAGGATATCATCGTATTTTACGATCACTCGAATCTCGCCGTCACGTCGAGAGGGACCAGCGATTTGCATACTCTGTTCACGAGCAAATACCGGCACGAAGTGTACGACGCGGAGTATTGGCGATCGTTAACGTCCACCAAGCACGAACTCAAGACGTTCCCGGCCGCCGATTATCGAGTGTACTCGGACGGGACCCAGTTTAAGAACAAGCGGCTCATCGCCATCGTAGACGGCAACAAGTTCCGGCTCTCGTCGAAGAACATCATCATGTTGGTGAACGTGGAAGCGCTCATGAAGCACGTCGATCAGAAGGCGATGCTTCCCGGCGCCTCTTTGATCGTAATGGACCAAGCTCGAAATATTCTCCTTAGCACCGAGGAAAGCTTCGGTTTAATGGAAATTTTGAACGACGTATACTTCAAAGCCGGCAACGAAACGAGCGTAACGAGGGAAAATTTCGAATATAACTTCTATAAGTCCGATTACAATGCATTCATTTATATCGATAAAGTGCCGTATCAGTTCCAAAACATCGACTCGGTCAATCAAGCGAACCGAATCATTATGTTCACTGGAATTTTATGCGCTTTATTGCTGTCCGGCTTGCTGAGTATTTACTTATATAAGCCGGTGAAGCGGATTTTGCAATTGTTCGGCGAAGGGCATGTGAAAGGGAACGACTTCCGGAAAATTCACAGCGGCATCTTACGGATTCAGTCGGAAAACGACTCCTACCGGAAGCAGCTCGAGCTGGTGGACGCCGAAATGCGGAAGGTCGTCTTCTTCCAGTCGCTGGACGCTTTCCCGCATACCGAAGAACAGGACGCGCTATTGCGGCGTCATTATCCCGATTTCTTCCGGAAGAAGTATTTCATCATGCTTTACCTCGAAGCCGTTCCCGAACAGAAGGACCGGCTGCCGTTCGATTCGATCGAGGCGTTCGAAGCGCGGCTGCGCGAGTCGCTGAGCAGCGAACGGATGCATGCGGAAGTGTTCCACCATGGGAATTTGCGATTCCTCGCGATGATCGGGCTCGACCAATCGTCCGGAAGAGAGACGCTGCTACGCCGACTCGGCCATCTGGTCCTGCGATTCGAGAAGGAGCTGTCGAACTGCGCGCTCCGCGGCAGCGTAAGCCGAACGTACGAATCGCAAGTGTCGAACTGCGCGAAGGCGTACGACGATGTTCTCCATGCGTCGCCGTACCGCAAGATGAAGGATGCCATCCTGCTGGACGTCGAGACGATCCGTTACGAGTGGAACGTTTACTTTCCGTTCGAGCGCGTGGAGAAGCTGTCGAATCTGCTGCTGAACGGACGCCGGGACGAAGCGGTGGAGATCGTTCGGGAGACGCTTCGGGAAAACTTGGAGCGCAACGTGCACCGGAATCAGCTGCGGCACGTCGCGAACGCGATTTTCTTCTCGATGCTGCAAGTCGCCGAAGGGAATGGGAACGACCGCCAAGCGCTGTATCGGCTCGAGCTCGATTTCCAACGGATGGTCGAAGGGGCTTCCGGCATTGCGGACATCGAAGAGGCGCTCGTGCGTCTCGCCGCCACGGTAGCGAGCCAGAGCCAGGGCGAGCAGCGAAGCAAGCTGAATCCGTCGTTCATATCGCAGTACATCGATCTTCATTATATGGAGAATTTGTATTTAGATCATATGGCCGAAGTGCTCGAGACGACGCCGAAGTATTTTTCCAACTACTTCAAGAAGACGTTCGGCGTCAACTATGTCGAGTATTTGAACAAGGTCCGCTTGTCGCATGCGAAAGAATTGTTGAAGGACTCGAGCTTGACGGTCGCCGAGATCGGGGAGAAGACCGGTTACTTGAACTCTTCGACGTTCACGACCACGTTCAAGAAGTATTACGGCATCTCGCCGAGCGAATACCGCAAGCGTCAAGTCAGTTAATGTCATGAATGATTAATGGGTTGAACATCTGGGGGATGAAGCACGATGAAAGCGATCGCTACGCAACAAGGCAACATAGTCATCACCGAGCTGCCGGCCCCAACGCCGACGGCGGGCCACGTCATCGTGCGCACCGAATTTTCCGCGATCAGTCCGGGGACCGAGATGGGCTTCCTGAAGCGCATGCCGGAACAGCCGGTCGTGCTCGGGTACAGTGCCGTAGGCATCGTGGAAGCGGTGGGAGACGGCGTGACCGACCGGTTTCCGGGCCAGCGTGTAGCGTGTTACGGCGCTCCATACGCGAGGCATGCGCAACGGTTGTCGATGCCGTCGAACCTAACGGCTGCGGTGCCGGACAACGTCGATCCGAAGGAGGCCGCCTTCGCGGGGCTCGGCGCCATCGCCATTCACGCCCTTCGGACCGCGTCCTTGTCGTTCGGCGAGTCGACCGCGATCGTCGGTCTCGGCATTCTCGGCAATCTGATCGCTCAGATTTCGAACGCCGCTTCGTATCGGACGGCCGGGCTCGATCTTGACGCCGGACGGGTAGAGGCGCTGCGCGGCTTAGGCGTGCCGCATGCGTATGCGTCGCCGGAAGCGCTCGAGGAGAAGCTGGCGGACGCCGTCGGCCCTTACGGCGCGGACGCCGTCTTGATTTGCGCGAGCGGTCCCGGGGAAGCGCTGATTAACCGGGCGATGTCGTGGCTGCGGGATCGCGGCAAAATCGTGATCGTCGGCGACGTCACGACGGAATATTCCCGCGGCGATATGTTCGGGAAGGAAGTTCAGGTGCTCATCTCCCGCGCCGGCGGACCTGGGCGATACGACGCGTCTTACGAGCGGGAAAACCGGGATTATCCGATCGGGTACGTCCGTTGGACCGAAGGCCGCAACATCGGGGAATATATCCGGCTGCTCGCGGAGAACAAAATTACGATCGCGCCGCTCATTACGGACGTGTTCCCGTTGGAACGCGCCGAGGAAGCCTACCGACAATACGAGCTTTCGAAGCCGGGCGTCGTAGGCACGTTAATTCAATATTAAAGCGAGTGGCTGCCCGACGTCGATCGGCAGCCATTCGCATGAGGAGAGATGAACCATGTTTGTCGGACAACAGCGTCATGCCGATATCGTCATCGTCGGCGGGGGCGTCGGCGGCGTGGCCGCGGCGCTCGCCGCTTCGCAAGCGGGAAAGCGCGTCATCCTGACCGAGGATTCGGATTGGATCGGCGGGCAGTTCACCAGCCAAGCGGTACCGCCGGACGAGCATCCGTGGATCGAACGGTTCGGCTGTACGGCGTCTTACCGCAAATTCCGCGACGACGTGAGAGCCTATTATTTGCGCAACTTCCCGGTGACGGCCGAGGCTCGCGCGAAGAAGGAGTTTAATCCGGGCAGCGCGATCGTCAGCCGCATTTCGCACGAGCCGCGCGCGGCGCTCGCGGTGCTGCGCGACATGCTGGCTCCGTACGTTCACAGCGGCAAGCTGGTCGTCTTAGAGCGGCATTCGCCCGTGGGCGCGGAGACGGACGGAGATCGGATCGTATCGGTCGCCGTTCGGTCGGAGGACACCGGCGAGACGATCGTCCTGACCGGCGATTATTTCCTCGACGCGACCGAGGAAGGCGACTTGCTTCCATTGGCCGGCGTCGAATACGTGACCGGCGCGGAATCCGCCCGGGAGACGGGCGAGCCGCATGCGCTGCCCGGCGCGGCGGACCCGACGGACATGCAGGCGATCACCTGGTGTTTCGCGATGGATCATATCGAGGGCGAAGACCATACGATCCTGAAGCCGGCGGAATACGATTTCTGGCGTTCGTACAAGGCGGATTTCTGGCCGGACCGGCTGCTCAGCTGGATGGGGCTCGTGCCGCATACGCTCGAACCGATCCGATACGGCTTCTTCCCCGACGAGCCGGCATCGTTCTCGCTCTGGAAGTACCGCCGCTTGATCGATCGAACGTTGTTCGCGGACGGGGCGTTCGACAGCGACATCACGGTCGTCAACTGGCCGCAGAACGACTACTGGCTCGGCCCGATCATCGACGTGCCCGCGGACGTCCGCGCGCAGCGTCTTGAGAGCGCGCGGCAGCTTAGCTTGTCGCTGCTGTATTGGATGCAGACGGAAGCGCCCCGGCCGGACGGGAAGGTCGGCTATCCGGGCTTGCGGCTTCGCGGCGACGTCACCGGCACGACCGACGGGCTGGCGAAGAAGCCGTACATCCGGGAATCGCGGCGCATCCGGGCGGTGACGACCGTCTTGGAGCAGCACCTCAGCCCCGAGTGCCGGCCGGACGGGACGGCGGAGCCGTATCACGATTCCGTAGGCGTAGGCTGCTACCGCATCGATCTGCATCCGAGCACGGCGCTGCGTACGTACGTCGACGTCTCGAGCTTGCCGTTCCGCATTCCGCTCGGCAGCCTGCTGCCGATCCGGGTAAGCAACTTGATCGCGGCAGGGAAAAATATCGGCACGACGCATATTACGAACGGCTGCTACCGGCTGCATCCCGTCGAATGGAACGTCGGCGAAGCGGCGGGCGCGCTGGCCTCGTTCTGCATCGACCGGGGCGCGGAGCCTCGGACCGTTCGGGAGGACGGCGACCTGTTGTCCGCCTACCAGGGGCGGCTTCGCGCGCAGGGCGTCGAGCTGGAATGGCCGAACATTCATTCGGTGTAATCGGAACCGGCTCCCGTCGTCGATGCATTCGACTCCGTTCCTCCGTTCCGGTTACAATGAAAGAGACGGATCGGGAGGATGGAACCAGGGGGGATACGATTGTTTACGAAGGATGTAATCGAGGCGGTTAGGGACGCCGCCGGACGGATGGAGCGGGAAGGCGCCTTGAGTAACGAGGCGCTCTCGTACATATACGAGCTCGGGTTATTCAAGCTGTTCGTCCCGGAAGAGTTCGGCGGTCGAATGGCTCCGCTGCCGGAGGCGCTTCGCGTGTTCGAAGAAGCGTCCCGCGTCGAAGGCAACTTCGGCTGGGCCGTGACGATCGGGTCCGGGGGCGGTTACTTCGCCTCATGCTTGCCGCCGGAGACGGCTGCGGTCGTCTATTCGGACGCCCGCGCGGTCATCGCCGGGAGCGGGTCGCCGACGGGACGGGCGCTGCGCGTCGAGGGCGGCTACGTCGTAAGCGGCAGCTGGAAGTATTGCAGCGGCTCGACCTATGCGACGACGTTCACGGCGACGGCGCTCGTCGAAGGCGGCGATCCGGCGGACGCCGCTGCGCTCGCCTTCGCGCTGCGGCCCGAGCAAGTCGAGATCGTGCCGGATTGGCGGGCGTTCGGCTTGAAGGCGACGGCGAGCCATTCGATTCGGGCGGCCGAGGCGTTCGTGCCGGATTCGCATGCGTTCCGCGTCGATCGGAACGACCGAAGGAACGAAGCCGTGTATCGGGTGCCGTTCCTGCCGTTCGCGGAGAGCTCGTTCGCCGCGGTCGCGATCGGCATCGCGCGCCATCTGCTGGAGGAGGCTTCCGCCGTGGCCGAAGCGAGCCGCGAGGCGTGGAGCAAGGGAGGCGCCGCTCGGTTCGAGTCGGTGACCGGCCGGATCCGCCGGGCGGAGGAGCGGCTGACGCAGCGGACGCAGCGATATTACGACGCCGCCCGGCAGGCGTGGGACGCCCATCTTCGAGGCGACGCGTCGGACGGCGACTGGGCCGCCCTCGGGCGGGAAAGCAAGGCCGCTGCGGCGGAAGCGATGCGCGCGGGCCGGAATGTGTTCCCGTACCTCGGCATCGGCGCGCTGATGGAAGACGCGGCGATCAACCGGATTTGGCGCGATTTGCAGACGGCCTGCCAGCACACGTTGTTAGTCGATTTCCAAGCGGAATTCGAGGAAGGGCCTGCCGAGTAAGAAAACCGCGCGAGCGTTGTCCCGCCGTTATGGCGGAACCGCTCGCGCGGTTTTTTTCATGGCGAGAGGCAGTACGTGCTTCGACGATGGATGGAAAACGGGGGAACCCCGCCTGCAAGCGCGGATTCGCGCTTAGCTCGACGGTTTAGACGGAGGTTTCGCTTATAAGCGCGAATTCGCGCTTAGACCGACGGTTTAGACGGAAGTTTCCGCTTATAAGCGCGAATTCGCGCTTAGACCGACGGTTTAGACGGAGGTTTCCGCTTATAAGCGCGAATTCGCGCTTAGCGAAGAGGGGGACCGCGAACATTTTTGTGCAGGTAATGGCCGAGGCAACTTTAGCCGGTTATCGCGGCGCTCTCGCCATCGCTAACGTAAACCTCGCCGTCCAAGCGGCCATCGCGCGAATCGTCGCGACGGAGAGGAACAGCAGCACGAAGCCGATCGCCGTGCAGACGAAGGAGAGTTGCATCGACGTGATGTTCGGGGCAAGATCGGCGATCCAATACGACGTCTCGAAGATGTCGATGCTGATCGTACGCTCCAGAACGACATACACGGCGGGGGTCGCGATCAAGCCGATGCTGACGCAGACGAGCGTAACGGAGACGACGAAGTTGACGATACCGATCGGCAGCTTCAGGATGCATAGGAGAATGTTCAAGTACGATGCCGGATCGGCGACCGCCCGACCGAGCCGGCGGAATAATCCGCGCTCGGCGGCGACGGAAGCGGAGGCGGAAGCGGGCTCGGGATCGTCCAAGCCGAGCACCGCTCGGGCGAGCGATCTTTCGAAGCCGGCGATGCCGAAGAGAATCGTAAGTACGCCGAGCAGAATCGGCAAGCCGACGAAGATCGGCAGCAAGCCGGCGGACAGCGTCAGTCCCGCGACGATAAAGACGAAGTACAGAATGCCGAGCGGGAGCGACAGTAAGACGTAAGCGGACGGGGTGACGGACGGCTTCGCCGTCGGAAGCGCCGGTTGGCGGATTTGCATGGGAATCGTTTCTCCTCGAATTGGAATGTACTGTCACATCTTACCCGGATTCGACCCGCCTTCGATACCGGCCGAGGTTCGTGCGCGGCCCGGACTTTCGTCGGGGGATGATGTTGGATTTTCTGTTGTATTCCGAGGCGCGATCGATTACGCTGACAGAAGGAGCAAGGCGCGGGAGCGTTCGAACACGGGAAAGGAAGCGATTCTCCGATGTATTCCATGCTGATCGTCGACGACCATAAGCATCTAGTGGAGAGCTTAGCCGCCACGGTGCCGTGGGACGAATATCGCATTACGAGAATCCATAAAGCATATAACGGAAAGCAAGCGCTGCAGATCGTCATGGAGCAGGACATCCACGTGCTGATCACCGACATTCGGATGCCCGAGATGTCGGGACTCGAGCTGATCGAGACGATCCGTCAGCGCCAACTCGACATCGAATGCATTCTATTGACCGGGATCGCGGATTTTCGATACGCGAAGCAAGCGATCGAGCTGCAGGCGGTCAACTATTTGCTTAAACCGGTCCGGGTCGAGGAGCTGCTTCCGTCGATCCGCGCCATCGCGGATCGGTTGGAGGAGCGCCGATCGGCGGAAGCGGAGCAGGAGCGGATCGCCGCCGAAGAGCGGAGACGCATCGGGCACGACTTGCACGATATTCTCGGCTTCACGCTGACGAGCACGCTTATGAATTTGGAAGCGGCCAAGATGCTGCTTGCGGCGAACCGCGAGGAAGGCTTGAAGCGGCTCGAGCAATCCAGCGAGCTGCTGCGCAGCGGCATGCTGACGATCCGCCAGGCCGTCAGAACGGTGCAGCAAGGCCGGCAGGAGACGGAGCTCGTCGCATCGCTGCGCGCGTTCCTCGCCGACGCCGAACGATTGGCCGGCGTGACGATCGTCTCCGAATTCGAGCCGGAGGCGGCGACGGTGGACCCGTCCTTCGCGAAGACGGCGCTGCATGCCGTACAGGAGGGCATTACGAACGGGATTCGGCACGGCGGGGCGACGCGGTTTCTGTTCCGTCTGCAGCTAAACGAGGGCAAGATCCGACTGTCGCTATGGAACGACGGCCGCCCGTACGACGGGGGGAGCGAGCAAGGCATCGGTCTCGCCGCGATGCGGGAACGCGTCGAAGCATGGGGCGGCGCCGTCGAGCTGACGTCTACGGCCGAGCCGTCCGGTACGCTGCTGCGGCTCACCTTGCCGTACGGGGCCTGACGCGAATGCGGGGGAGGGAGGGGGCCGATACGTACACGGTGCTTGCGGTCGACGACGAACTGATGATCAAGAGAACGGTGCGGAAGCTGTTGGAAAACTCGGCGGCGTTCCGGGTGACGGGGGAAGCCGAGGACGGGGAAGAGGCGCTTGCGTTCATCGAACGCGAGCGGCCGGACGTCGTGATCACCGACATTACGATGCCGGTCATGGACGGGCTGGAGCTGATCGGCCGCCTTCAGCGCTTAAAAGAGAAGCCTGAGATCGTCATCTTGTCCGGGTACGACGATTTCCCGTACATCCAAGAAGCGATTCGGCACGGCGTGGCGGATTATTTGTTGAAGCCGATCAAGCCGGAGGACTTCCGAGCGACGATGGAACGCGTGGCCGAGCGGCTCCGCGAGAAGGCGAAGACCGAGGCGCCCCGATTCGATTGGCTGCCCTTGTGCGAAGCGACCGGCAAGCGCCTGGCGGATTCCGTGTGGCTGTTACGCCCCGAGGAGATCGATGCGACGTGGGAGGACGTGCGGCTATGGATCGAGGAGCGATCCATAAGCGACACGAGGGTGGGGAGAGCGCCGCAAGCGAACGAGGTGTGCGCGGACTTGCTGCACTTCGCGGCGTCGGAGCTCCGGCGGCGCGGGGGGACCGAAGGGGCCTTCCCAAGCCTGCCGGATGTACGGGCGGCGAACGATGACGAAACCGCGTTTCGCCTCGCGAAGGAGTCGCTTCTAGAGGCGATGGAACGCATTCGGCAATCCCGCAACTGGGTCAATCACAGGCACATCCGATCCAGCATCGAGCGCGTGAACGCGTCGTTCGCCGATCCGACGTTATCGATGCAGCAGTTGGCCGACGCGGCTTCGATGTCGCCGGCGTATTTCAGCCGCTCGTTCAAAGCCGAGACGGGCGTAACCTTCGTGCAGTATGTGACGCGACTTCGGATGGAACGGGCGAAGGAACTGTTGACGGATCCGACGAAGTCGATGAACGACGCGGCTCGCGCGGCCGGGTACGTCGACTACCCGCATTTCACGAAAGCGTTCAAGAAGTACTTCGGCATCAAGCCGTCGGACTATCGCAAGCGGTTAGGCATTTCATAGTCGGAGCGGTCCGCCGCCGTCCGCGCTAAGCCGACACCAAACATAAAGAAGGACGGTCCCGAGGGACCGTCCTTTTCCATGCGCTTATCGGTTGTTGTACCATTCCGTCGCTTCGGTAATCCACTGGTCGCCGCCGCGGCTCTTCCAATCGGCGACGTAGGCGTCGAACGCGTCGACCGGCTCTTGGCCGGTGATGATCTTCGCCGCGATCTCTTGGAACAATCCGTTATGATCGAGCTCCGGACGCGCCTGGAGCGCGGGGAGGGTCGGGAGGTCGAGACCGTCGTTCACGATGCCTTCGTTCATGCCCGTCTGGATGCCGGAGAAAATCAGGTCGCCCATGTTGCGGCCTTTGATGAACGTCTCGTCCGTCAGGTGAAGCTTCGGACCCGTGAAATGCAGCCACTCTTGGTGCATCGCTTCCGCGTCGTACTCTTCCTTGACGGAAGGATACTTGTAAGTAATCGCGTCGCCGCTTTTCGTGTAATTTTCGCCTTCGAGACCGTAGAGGAAAAAGTCGCTCGGCGCTTCGTCCGAATAAAACCAGTCGAAAAACTTGATGATTTCGATCGCCTTCGCTTCGTCCGTGCCGGCCGGAATCGTCCATACGAAGTCGGAGACGGAGGAGCCGATCGCGTATACGCCGCCCGGCTTGCCGCTCGGACCGACAGGAGCGGGGATGAGCGCGATCTCGGCTTCCGGAACGTTTTCCCGCAGTCGATTCAGCCATGTGTCCGGGTACGTCGCCGCGTGCGCCCACATGCCGACTTGACCCGTTACGATCTTATTGTCCCATACGTTACCAGGCTGGGTAATAAATTCGTTGTCGAGCAGCTTCTCTTCGTACAATTGACGGTAGACGGCCAGGGCGTCTTTCATTTCCGGACGGACGTGGTTCGGCGTCAGCTTGCCGTCCACGAGCCTCCAGGCGTTCAGCGGCACGTCGAAGGCGCCGAAGAAATGGCCCGTATGCGAAAATTTCTCGCGGCCGGAGAACGGGATTTCGTCCTTCTTGCCGTTGCCGTTCGGGTCGCCGTCGCGGAACGCGCGCAGCACCTCGATGTATTCGTCGATCGTCTTCGGCGTCGAGAGCCCCAGCTTGTCGAGCCAATCCTTGCGAATGTACACGACGGTGCCGTTCGTGATCGCATTGTCGCCCGGGATGCCGTAGATGACCCCGTCTTTCGCGACGCGTCCGGATTTCCAAGAGTCCGGCTTCACCTTCGCTTTCAAGTTCGGCGCGTACTGATCGATCAGGTCGCCAAGCGGGAGCAGGACGCCCGCGTCGATCGCCGGCGCGATCTCGGGCGTGTTGATGCCCTTGGTTTGCAAAATGTCGGGCAGCTCGCCGCCCGCAAGCGTCAGGGATAGACTTTGTTCGTAATTTTCATGAGGGAGGAGCTCGAACTCAAGATCGGTGTTAGACAATTCCTCCAGCTTCTTCACGTACTTGTCTTCGTTAATGTTCGAGGAGTTGACGACGTGACCCAGGTTGCCGGTCGTGAGCGTCACCTTCAGCTTCAGCGGCTCTTTCGGCGCTTCCGCTTCCGGCGCCGTCGCTGGCTCGCCGGTGGACGGCGTTCCCGACGGTGCCGGCTCCTCGCTTGACCCTCCCGTAGAACAGCCTAGGATCGTGCCGAAACTTAGTACGGTGCCGAGCAGGATAGCGAACGACTTTCTCTGTTGCATTCGAACCTCTCCTTTTTTGGTGTTTATATTGTTATCCTTTGATCGAGCCCAGCATCGCGCCTTTGACGAAATGCTTTTGGATGAAAGGATAGACAAGCAAGATCGGGATCGTGGCGACCATAATGGAAGCCATCTTAATGCCTTCGACGGATTGCACCGCGTTGTTTACGCGAATGAGCATCTGTTCGTCGCTGTCGACGAGCAGCCGCCTTAGCAGCACTTGAAGCGGGAACAACTCTTGATTTCGAATGTACATAAGCGCCTGCGCGTAGGAGTTCCAATGACCTACCGCGTAGAACAACCCGATCGTACTTAGCGACGGCAGCGATAAGGGGAGCACGATTTTCCAAAGCGTGTAATACTCTCCCGCGCCGTCGATGCGCGCCGACTCCGTCAACCCTTCGGGAATGCCGCGGAAGAACGAAATCATGATGATCATATTGAAGGCGCTGATCGCGCCGGGGACGACGAGAGACCATACGGAATTGAGCAGACCGAGCTCCTTCACGAGCAAGTAACTCGGAATCATCGGCGCCGGGAAGATCATCGTGAACAAGACGATCAGAACGATCGCGGAACGGCCTTTCAGTTCGTGCTTGGATAACCCGTAAGACATGAGAGAAGTCGCCGTCAAGTTGACGGCCGTGCCGACGACGGTGATCAGAATCGTCACCCAGAACGAACGCCATATTTTCGGGTCGCCGAGCACCGCTTGGAAGTTGCCGAGCGTAAACTCGACGGGCACGATCGAGACGCGGCCTTGCGTGATGGCCGGTCCGGAGCTGAACGAGCCGGCGAGAATATGAAGGAACGGCAGCAGCATCGCTAAGCTTAACAAGGTTAAGAAGATATAGTTGAAAACGACGAACGCGCGCCGCGACGGTTGCATGCGGATCAAAACCTTTTCCTCCTCTCGGGTGTCGAAGGGTCAATAGAGCGAATTGCCGGTCGTCTTCTTGCTTAATCGATTGGCGCCCATGAGCAGGATGAACCCGACGACCGCTTTAAACATATCGATGGCCGTCGTGTAGCTATACTGCCCGCCGAGCAAGCCGACGCGGTAGATGTACGTATCGAACACTTCGCCGTTATCCCACAGCAGCGGATTCAAAAGCATATAGATTTGTTCGAAACCAAGGTCCAAAATATGTCCGATGCGCAGCAGAAGCAGCACCATGATCGTCGGCAGCAGCGCCGGCAGCGTAATACTGACGACCTGCCGGAACTTCCCGGCGCCGTCGACTTCCGCGGCCTCGTAATACTCCGGGTTGATGCCGGCGAGCGCGGCTAAATAAATGATCGTGTTCCAGCCGACTTCCTTCCAGATGCCTGACGTCACGATAATGCTTCGGATGAACTTCGGCTCCTGCATAAAGAAAATCCGCTCGAAGCCGAGCCACTCCAGGAAGTCGTTGAACAATCCGATCGTCGGCGACAAGAAGTTGATAACCAGACCGCCGACGATGACCCACGACATGAAGTGGGGCAAATACAGCACCGTCTGCGAGATTCGCTTGAACGCGAGCTTGCGCACTTCGTTCAGCAAGAGCGCGAGGAGAATCGGCGCCGGGAATCCGAAGGCGAGCTGATACAGAGAAATCAACAACGTGTTTCGAAGCACTTGGAAAAACTCGGGAAGCGTGAATAAGTTTTCGAAATGCTTCCATCCGACGTAAGGGCTTCCAAAAACGCCTTTGAAAATGTTGTAATCCTGAAACGCGATGATGCTGCCGGTCAGCGGGATGTACTTGAACGTCAGAAAGTACAGCAATCCGGGCAGGATCATCGAGTAAATGGCCCAGTGGCGGAGAAGATACGGCTTCTTCTTCGGCGGCGCCATCGACGGTCGTTCTGCGTTCGCGGTAAGTTCCGGTTGCGCCAAAGTTCTAACCCCTTCCTCGTCGTTATGCTATAACCTTATCGATTGGGCGCGGCGGTTTCCATGCTCATTCATGCTCCGCCTTGTCGTTTTTTGACTTGTCCGTCACAACGGAAGCCGCGCGGCATCGTAACCGGTCGCTTCGAACCGAGGCTCCGGCCGCGGCCGGCCGTTCACCGACGCGTATAAAACGCCTTCGCTCCTTGGGCTGTACGCGAAGTCGAACGTCACGTCAGGATGCTCGTACCGAATCCGTCTCGTGTACCCTTCGAGCTGATGCGTCGTCTCGTCGCGCAGCGACCCCGCGGCGGCATGCCGCCGGAACGACTCGAAGCTTCCGTGCTCGGCGGCGCTGCCGACATGAACGACGAAGCCGTTCGTTAGGAGCGCCGCCTCTTTCGGTTCGAAGGCGCGCGCCGGACCTTCATAGTTATAAAAGGAGAGCAGCAGGTACTCCTCGAAGCGTTCGAGCTTGACGGCCGACGTCCGGCCCGCGTTCGTTACGGCTAGGGGGAGGAACGCGAAATACACCGGGCCGTCCTCGATGTAGATCGGAACGGGCGCCTCCACGGCATCGCCGGCAAGCGAGGCTCTGCGTTCGCCGAACCATACTTGATCGACATCGGTAAAGTGGACGGGGAATACGACGGACAGCTTCATGCTCGTCGCGCGCTTGGCTTCGTAAGGCTTCGGGCGGTACGCGACCAGGGCGCAATTCCGGTGTTGGATGGAAAACTTACGTCCTTCGTCGCGCAGCATCTCCGGTCCGCTCGCCTTGCCGTTGTAGACGTTCTCCCGCCCCGGCTCGCGCTCGTTGAAGAAATAGCGGCTGAATACGGCGCGCGTATCGGTCCAGTCCCGAACGTCGGGACGCGTGCGATAGACGGCATGGAACGAATCGCTGATCGCCCCGTCGTAAAATTGGCCCGCGGACGTGCCGAGCGCGTAATCCGCCGTCATGCGAATCGTGTTCGGGCCCGACCAGGCCGGGTGCTCCGCCGCTTCGCCGGCGTACGCGGTTTCTTCGCCGGGCAGGCATTCCGCCGTGGCGACCGCGTCGAACGGGAGCGGCTTCCGCAGCGCCAACGCTTCCAGCTCCGGAGGGCAGTGGCAATCGCCGCTGTACAGCCAGGCGAGATTCGGCAGCATCAGCGTCTCGACGCCGATATGTTCGACTTGCTTCGTCCGTACAGGAAATAACGTCTCGATCGGCTTCAATGAAACGGCTTCGCCGAAGACGAGGTGGAGCAGGCCATGGACGTTATGAGGATGCGCGACGGAATCGACGAGATACGCGCGGGAATACGGTCCCGCGAAGTGGCCGGTCGTCGGGTGATAATGGATGGCGATTTCCGCCCACATGCGCGCCTCGCACTGGAGGGCGAGCTCGCGGATTCGTTCGTCCTTAACGTGGTTAACGATCTCGGCCAAAACATGCGTCGTGATCGGCGTATACGTCGGAGAGCCGAATTCCATTAAGGTGCCCCGGCGACGGAAGACGTCGATTAACTGCATTAACTTTGTTTCGCCAGCCGCGAACGCGTCCGGCTTGTTAAATGTTTCTCCTGCGGTCAACAAGGTGAACGTCGCCAAGGCGGCGAAGTTGTCATTATACATCGGGAAGCGGATGCGTTGTTCCGCCGCGCCGTCCAGACTGACGAGCACGTACTTCCGCAGCTTGGCGGCGGCCGCGTCCGTCAGTCGATCGGCGTATTTCAGAAGCAGCTGCATCGAGGTCATCGGGGAGAAGTGACAGTAGCGGGTTTCCAGCGATTCGATGATCGCGTTGGCGCGGTTCGCCGCGGCGCCCCCTGCGTAGAGAAGCGGCAAACAATGCCAAAGCTTCTCGCGAAAGTTGGCGGTCGGCCCTCGGCCGCGCCATTCGCCGCGCTCGTCGATCGCATCGTACATACGGGATAAATAGAGGTTGTAGAACTGTTGGCGCCGTTCTTGCTGCGTCCGTTCCGGGAACGTCATCATCGGAAATCTCCTTTTGTTCTGGTTGCTTCGATCATGAGCCAAGGATATCCAACCCGCTCGCCGAAAAATATGGCTTATTTTGCGGACGTTTGTTTTAATTTTCCCGACCGTGCGGGCAAAACCCTTTTTCTATGGAGGAACGAATATCATTATGCTACTTTATCATCAGGACGGGGCGGGGTGAAGCCGGTGGCTTGGATCCGGAGCGTACAGGGGCTGTCCATCAAGACGAAGTTGATCGTATTGATCGTCGTGTTTTTGTGTTTCCCTTTTCTAACGCTTGGGATTATATGGTATGAAATTTCGACGGAGTCGATCGAGAAGAACGCGATCGAGTACAACCGCCAAATGGTCTCTCAGGTGAACGACCGGCTGGAGGCGTACTTCGAGGATTTGGAAAACACGACGTATCCGCTCGTCATGCATCCGCAGATCCTGGAGTTTATCGACTCCGACCTTCCGATCAACTTCACGGCGCGAACGACTTTGTTGGAAAATTTGCCGAATTTATTTTTCGGACGCAACGACGTCTTCGGGTTTGCGATCGTCTCCCGAAACGATATCGTCGTGAAAGCCGTGAACGGGCGCGCAAGCTATGGAACCGAGGAAGTGGCGGAGCTTCGGAACATCTATCATTCGGAAGCGTCCGCGGTCGGACCCCGGTACAAGATTTTAGGCATCGATCAAGTTTCCAGCAACGTCGGGTCCCAAGAGAATGTCATGGTGTTGCGGCTCATACGTAAGTTCGTCAATCCGGAGACGTTCCGATCGACAGGGATGTTGATCATCGACTTGCAATTGGATCGAATCGCAGGGATCGCCGAAACCCTTAGCGTCGGCCCGCAGAGCAATGTATGGGTGATCGATTCGAACGGACAGATCGTCCATCACCATGACAAATCCATGCTGGGACAACCGGTCGACGCCGTCTACCTGCACGACTTCGCGCGCTACGAGAAGGAGGGCGTCTATCTCAAGACGGTGGAAGGGCAGCGCAGGCTCGTCGTGTTCACCCGTTCGGAAGAAACGAACTGGACGATGGTGTCCGAGGTTCCGATGAAGGAACTGATCGGGGACTTGATTCATTTGCGAAATTATACGTTATGGGCGGGGTCCGCGCTCGTCTTCTTCGTCCTGATCGCGTTGTCGATGTTCTCCATCTCCTTGACGCGCTCGCTCCGGCATCTGCAGCATCTGATGAAGAAGGCGGAGAACGGGGACTTGATGGCGAAGGCGTCGGAGAAGCGTACCGACGAAATCGGGGGACTGAACCGCAGCTTCAATAAGATGGTAGCGGAAATTCGGATGCTCATCGAGGTCGTGCACGCGTCCCGGATTCGGGAGAAGGAGATGGAGATCAAGCAGCGCGAAGCGATGATGCGCGCGCTGCAGTCGCAGATCAACCCGCATTTTTTGTACAACACATTGGAGGTCATTAACTCGTACGCCATTCTCGAGGGCGTCATGCCGATCAGCAAGATGGCGACGTCGCTTGCCGACGTGTTCCGCTACAGTATCGGCGATCCGAACGAACGGGTGTCGCTGCGGAACGAGCTGCATCATATGAGCGCGTATTTCGATATTTTATCGGAGCGCTATCCGTATTTGCAGGTCGACGACCGAACGTCCGCGACGGAGGTCGAGGACGTGCAAGCCGTTCGGCTCATCGTGCAACCGATCGTGGAGAACGCTTTCAAGCACGGGTACGAAAAGCATAAGCTGCGGCTCGGTTACATCGGCTTCGAAGGCGAGCGCGGGAGCGATTCCTATACGCTTCGCGTGATGGATCGCGGCGTCGGCATGCCGCCCGAACAGGCGGAGGCGTACAATCGGTATTTCGCCGATCCGGAGCCTTCGAACGAAGGCGACGGCCGCATCGGGCTGTGGAACGTGCATCAACGCATTCGTCTTACGTACGGTACGCCTTATGGGCTGTTTATCGAAACTTCCGGGCCGGAAGGCACCGTCATTCAGGTTCGCCTTCCTTATTCGAAGCAGTAGGTTTGCCGCGCCGGCAACCGGAGAGGGGGCGCTCTAACGTGTATAAGGTCATCACGATCGACGACGAGCCGCTCGTCAAGAAGACGCTTCGCGTCTTGATCGAGAGCTACCCGGACGACTGGTTTCAAGTGATCGACGAAGCCGAAGACGGACGGGACGGGTTGGAACGAATCGAACGTCATTCGCCGGATCTGGTCATCACCGATCTGAATATGCCGATCATGAACGGTCTCGAGCTGATCGAACGTCTTCGCGCATCGGGACGGACCGTAGACGTCGCCGTCCTGTCCGGATACGACGACTTCGATTATGCGAGACAAGCGCTTCTGCACGGCGTCGTCGACTATGTCCTGAAGCCGGTTCGGCCCGAGGCGATCCGTCAGCTGCTGGATCGCGTCCGCGCCCGTCGGACGGCGGACGCCGCCGCTTCGAACGGCCGGGGCGAATGGATCGCGTTCTGCGGCGAGACGGCGAAGATCGTCGCCGAACGCGTCTGGCTCCTGGACGATGCCGGAGCGGAGGAGCAACTCGAACGTTACGCGGCCCGCGTCGAAGCGCGCGGGACCGACCGAGAGAATACCGCGGAGGCGTATCAGGCGCTCGTCACGCTCGTCTCGAGCGAGCTGCGGCAACGCGGCGCGGGAACGCTCGGGCCGCCGCTCGCCGTCGAAGCGGACGGCGGCGAGAGCGGCGCGGCGCGTACGCGTTCGGAAGCTTCTCGCTTGCGGGAAGAGACGAATGCGCTGCTTCGCGCCAAGATCGAGGCGCTCGGACGCGAGCGGCAAGTCGGCAATCACCAAGGCATCCGCGCCGCGGTCGCTTATTTGGAGGCGCAATTCCACAATTCCGAGCTTTCGCTTCCGCTCGCCGCGGATGCCGCGGGCATGTCGCAGGGGCACTTCAGCCGAACGTTCAAGCGGGAGATGGGCGTTTCGTTCATCGAATACGTGACCCGGCTTCGCATCGAACGCGCGAAAGCGCTGCTCGACGTTCCCGGCATGAAGACGTGGGAAATCGCGGAGGCGATCGGGTATCAGGAGTATGCGCACTTCGCGAAAGTGTTTCGGAAGTACACCGGCTTGACGCCGTCCGAATTCCGGAAGCGGGAAGGCGGGGCGCGAGCGATGGACGAGAGGGGATACGAGGAATGAATCGATTGGCGATCGACGGCGGGACGCCGGTACGCACGGCGCCGTTCCCGACGTGGCCGGTTCACGGCGAAGAGGAAGAGCGTTATGTGCTGGAGGTCGTCCGTTCGGGCAAATGGGGCGGAACGGCGGGGAAGGTGAAGTTGTTAGAGCTCGAAGAGACGTTCGCCGCGATGCACGGCGCGAAGCATGCGATCACGACGGTGAACGGCACGCTCGGATTGACGGTCGCGCTGCAGGCGGTCGGCGTCGGGCCGGGCGACGAAGTGATCATGCCGCCGTATACGTTCATCGCGACGGCCAGCAGCGCCCTGATGTTCGGCGCCATCCCGGTGTTCGTCGACGTGGAACCGGATACGTTGCTGCTCGATCCCGAGAAGGCGGAGGCGGCGATCACGCCGCGGACGAAGGCGATCGTAGCCGTCCATCTGGCGGGGATGCCCGCCGATATGGGACGGCTCCGGGAGATCGCCGGGAGGCGCGGGCTGCGGCTGATCGAAGACGCGGCGCAAGGAGTCGGCGCGAAGCGCGGAGGCCTGGCGGTCGGAGCGATCGGCGACATCGGCAGCTTCAGCTTTCAGATGGGAAAGAACGTGACCGCGGGCGAAGGCGGCATCCTGCTCACGAACGACGACGCGGTCGCCGATCTCGCTTGGTCGCTTACGAACGTCGGGCGCGTTCGCAGCGGCGCCTGGTATCAGCACGAGCATATCGGTTGGAATTTACGAATGACGGAATTGCAAGCCGCCGTCGCGCTCGGGCAGCTGTCGCGATTCGAGCCGCAGTTCGCGCGGCGCGAACGCAACGCCGCGCTGCTGAACGAGCTGCTCGCGCCGATCGAAGGCATTCGGCTCGTTCGACGTCCCGCGGACGTCTCGCATCACGCGCAGCATCTGTATGTGTTTTTCCTCGACGACGGAATCGCCTCCGAGTCGAATAAAGCGGAAGCGTTGCGGCGGCTGCAAGCCGAGGGCATCCCGGCGGCGGCAGGCTATGTGTCGCTGAACCGGAATCGCGCGGTCGCGGCGGACATCCGCAAGTGGACCGGAGGCGAGGGTCCGACGCAGGTTTGTCCGGTCAGCGAACGGGCCAGCGCCGAACGCGCGTTGTGGCTGCACCAGAACGTGCTGCTCGCCGAGGAGCGAGACATGTACGACATCCGCGACGCCGTCGCGAAGGTCGTCGCGACGCTCGGCTGAGTAAGGGAGAGGGGACGACAACCGGCATGGAGTTTACGCCTTCAACCGAAGTATGGAACGCGCGCCCCGTCCGATGGGACGCCGTGCAAGATCATGAGATGACGCAACGCATCCACCGGGTGCTCAGCCGCTGGCTGCCGTTCGCCGACGCGCTGTACGCGGATTGGGACGTCCGGCCGAACAGCGGACACTTCTTCGGCGGGAGCTTCTGGTACGCTTCCGACAACGCTTCGACCGCGCTTGTGTACGCCGTGCTCGCGACGCTCGGCGCATACGACGAAGCGGCGACCGGCATTCCGCGCGAACGGGTGAAGACGCGCGCGATTCGGGCGATCCGGTATATGGGCTTCACGCACGATACCGGTCCGGCCGACTGCGTCCGCGTCGAAGGTTCGCTGCCGTACACGAGCGGCAAGAAGTGGGGCGGCCGAGGCGATCGATTTTTCCTCGCGAGCCAGAACGGGCGCTCGGTCGCGTCGATGGCCATGGCGGCGCTGCTGCTGTGGGGCGACCTCGACGACGAGACGAAGCTGCTCGTGCAAGACGTCGTCGCTTCCTACGCCGACCGCTGGGCGGACGAGGAGCCCCGGAACGGCGTCTATTACGATACGCAATGCGAGGAGAACGCCTGGACGGCGGCGGGGATCTCGGCCGCCGTCGTCCTGTTTCCGGAGCATCCGCATCATGCCGCGTGGGAGCGGGCCTTCGCCGATTGGGCGATCAACACGATCGCGACGTACGAGGACCGTCTCGCGTTCCCGGCAGGTCTCGTGGACGCGACCGACGGCATGTGCGTGAAGAGCGTCACGTTCCACCCGGATTTCACGGCGGAAAATCACGCGTTCGTACACCCAAGCTATCTATGCGCGGGCATCAATCTGCGGGCGCTTCACGTCGCGGCGTCGCTCATGACCGGTTCGGCCCCGTACGCCGAAGCGATCCGCAACAATGTAAAGCTGTACGAACGAACCGTGAAGCCTTGGGCGCAATTCGACGGCTTGGCGGTGCCGATCCAAGGCCAGGATTGGTGGTACAATCGTCAGCACGAGCGTCAGCTGACGCATACGGTGTTGAACGTCGTCCATGGAGACCGAGACGCGGCGGCATACGCGCGGGAGGCGCTGCGCTCGATCGAACGCATACAGGCGAGCAATTCGCGGGGCTGCCTGCTCGAAGAGAACGGCGAGGAATGCGTCATCAACGCCGCCCATGGGCAATTCGCGAGGGAGCTGGAGCACGGCTCCGCGGTCGATCTCGCGACCTCGTATTTGATTTACGCGTTCGGAGGGCCGGGCGCCGATCCGGCGGGCTCGACGGATACGATCGAGCGGCTTAAAGGCGTGCACGAGTATCCGTACGGCAGCGCGATCGTCTATCGGACGGAGCGAAGCTTCGCCAGCTTCTCCTGGCGCAACAACGCGATGGCGCTGACGCTGCCGCGGAACGGCTTGTGGACCGTTACGCCGCTCTATGCGAGCTACACCGGCACGGTAACGACCGAAGGCTACGACGGCCCGGCGGGGCTCGCGAACGCGAGCATCGTGCGGAGGGCCGAAGACGTCCGGGTCGTCCGATACGACGATCGCGGCTTCGGCGCCGTCGTCGCGATCCCTCGGGGAGACGGGGCGTTGCTGCAGGACGCCGCGTTCGCGGCGCTTCCGGACGGGAGCACCGTATACGTCGAGCGATTCCGCGCTGTGCGGGATTGCGTCGCGACGGAAGCCGCGACGGGACTCGTCGGTGTGCGCAACGAGAACTACCCGGCGATGCCGGAGCTGGCCCCCGGATGGAGGACGCTGCATACGTCCGTCGGCGCCGAGCGGTTCGAAGGATTTTACGGCCGAGGGGAGCCGAACCGGGAGCGAACGTTCGGCGCGGTCGACTACGTGAACGTGGACGATCAGATCGGGTACGTGCTCTTCGGTACGAGCGGCGTCCGGTATGTCAACAAACACGTCTATCCGAAATGGAAGGGCGTCGAAGATATCTTAGTGTTGAACGATATCGGCCCGTTCTCGATGCGGGGAGGCGAGTCCCGCGACCCGTTCGTCGTCGTGACGCTGCCGAACGCCGCCGCGGACGAAACCGCGCGGGCCGCGGAGCGAACGACGCTGTTCGACGGAACGGGCGGGGAGGCGGTCGTTCTGGAGACGGAAGGCGGTACGCTTGTTTACGCCTCGTTCGCTTCGCGCTCCGGCGAGGTTACGGGAACGAGGAGACTGGCGGACGGCGCCGACGGCGTATATTGCTATGAAGGCGAGCAGCGGCTGGAATGCGGCGTATACACATGGCGCGGCGCGGTCGGCGGCCGCTCCGCCGGCTTCGCCGAAGCGCGGTTCCGCCTCGCCGCCGCCAACGTCGGCGTGCTGGCGTTGGACGTGTCCGTCGTCGGCCGGCGGGCGTTCGCGACGAACGTCGGGACGGAGTCCGCGGAATTCGACGTTCGGCTCGGCGAAGCGACGGTTCGATCCATCCGGCTCGAACCCGGCGCCGTCGCCGCGATCGAACTGGGAAGGGAGGAGCGAACGACATGAACGGTACCGACGACAAGAGGCTGCATTTGATTTGCAACGCGCATCTGGATCCGGCCTGGCTGTGGGAGATCGAGGAGGGCGCGGGCGAGGCGCTGTCCACGTTCCGGATCGCGGCCGACTTCTGCGAAGCGTTCGACGGCTTCGTGTTCAATCATAACGAAGTCGTATTGTACGAATGGATCGAGGAATACGATCCGAAGCTGTTCGCCCGCATCGTCCGGCTCGTCCGCGAGGGCAAGTGGCATATCATGGGCGGATGGTATTTGCAGCCCGATTGCAATCTGCCGAGCGGGGAATCGTTCGTTCGGCAAATGTTGGTCGGGCGGAAATATTTTCAAGAAAAATTCGGGGTTCGGCCGACGACCGCGATCAACTTCGATCCGTTCGGACATACGCGGGGGCTCGTCCAAGTCATGAGCAAGGCGGGCTTCGACTCGTACATCGTCTGCCGTCCGGCGGAAGACGATTGTCCGCTGCCGGCCGAAGATTTCGAATGGATCGGCTTCGACGGCTCTTCCGTCGTCGGGCATCGCGCCTACAAAGCCTATCTAAGCGGCAAGGGGAAGGCGCGGGCGAAAGTCGAGGGCTGGCTGGCCGATCATCCCGACCGGAAGACGGGACTCGTGCTGTGGGGCATCGGCAATCACGGCGGCGGCCCGTCCCGCGTCGATCTGGAGCAGCTTAGCGCCCTGACGGCGGAGCGCGCGGGCGACATCGATATCGTGCATTCCGTGCCGGAGGCGTATTTCGGCGAGCTTCGCGCGCGCGGGGAGAAGCCGCCGTCCTACGAAGGCGATTTGAACGCTTGGGCCGTAGGCTGCTATACGTCCCAAATTCGCATCAAGCAGAAGCATCGACAATTGGAAAATGAACTGTTCGCCGTCGAACGCATGGCGTCGCACGCGGCGCTCGTCCGCGGCATGGCGTATCCGTCGGCCGAGTTGAAGGAAGCGCAGAAGGACCTCTTGCTTTCTCAATTCCATGACATGCTTCCGGGGTCCTCGGTGAAGCCGGTGGAGGAGGCGACGCTGCGGCTGCTGTCGCACGGTCTCGAGATCGTCTCTCGCGTTCGAGCGCGCTCTTTCTTCGCGCTCGCGGAGGGAGAGGCGAAGGCGGCCGAAGGGTCGGTGCCGGTATTCGTCTACAATCCGCACCCGTTCCCGGTCCGGGCGGTCGTCGTTTGCGAGTTCCAGCTGCCGGAGTCCGCCAAGGGCCGATTCGCGAACATCGTCGTGCACCAAGGAGAGACGCGAATTTCCGCGCAGACGGAGAAGGAGCTCAGCAGCCTCTACATCGAGTGGCGCAAGCGCGTCGTCTTCGAAGCCGAGCTGCCGCCGACGGCGCTCTCCCGGTTCGACTGCACCGTGGAATGGACGGAAGCGAAACCGAAGCCTTCCCATCTCGAAAAGGACGGCGTTCTCGCGTTCCGTAACGATGCGATGGAGTTCGTCGTGAACGCCGAGACCGGATTCGTCGATCGATGGGCGGTGAACGGCGTCGACATCGTCCTGCCGAACGCCTTCCGAGCCGTCGTCGTCGAAGACTTCGACGATTCGTGGGGCAGCTGTACGCAGCGGTTCGATCAAGCGGCGGGCGCCTTCGAGCTGTTGTCGAGAGACGCCGCGATGCAGCTGTCGGGTCTCGGCGGCGAACCGCTGCCGGCCGTTCGCGTGATCGAGGACGGCGACGTGCGCACGATCGTCGAAGCGCTGTTCGGCTACGGGCGTTCGACGCTCGTTATGCGATATTCCATCCCTAAGCGAGGAACGGAGGTCGCCGTCGAGCTGACCGTACATTGGAACGAGGCGCGCAAGATGCTGAAGCTCGCGGTGCCGACCGCGTTCGGCGAGAACGCGTCGTTCCTCGGGCAGACCGCCTTCGGCACGATGCGTCTGCCGACGGACGGCCGGGAGGTCGCGGCGCAGAAGTGGGTGGCGGCCGCATCCGGCCGCGCCGCGCTGACTTGCGTCAACGACGGCACGTACGGCTTCGATTGCGAGGCGGGCGCGCTGCGGATGTCGCTGCTGCGATCGCCGGGGTACTCGGCGCTGCCCGGCGGAGGCGTCGAGCGCACGATGCCGAACGACCGCCGCTCCGACCGCATCGATCAGGGAGAGCGCACGTTTCGTTTCTGGTTCGCCGCGGGCGAACCGTCGGAACGTCTCGCCGCGATCGACCGGGAAGCGGCGGCCCGCAACGAACAGCCGTACGCGCTGTCGTACTTCCCGTCGGGAGACGGGGACGGACCCGCGCCGGCGCTCGCCTCGCTGACGGACGGCGAGAGCGTCATGAGCGCCTGGAAGCGAGCGGAGGACGGCGAAGGGTACGTCGTGCGACTGTATAATCCGACGGGAACCCCTCTCAGGACCGCCTTGACGCTTCCGTTCGCGAACTTCGGATACGCCGTCGAGCTGTCGGCGTACGAAGCGAAGACGCTTCGTTACCGCGAGGCGGTCGACACGCTCGAAGAAGATACGATCATGGAAGGGTGGTGAGCGGCGCATGAACATCGCGAGCGTCGGCGTCTGGATGAATGAACGTTCCGCCGCGTCGCGCCGGACCCGAGGCTGGAACGAATTCGGCGGCTATCTGGAAGAGTTGCTTCAACATCGCGGCATCTCGTACCGCCTCATCGACTCGGTCGACGCCCTTATGAACGGCGGCTTCGACGTCGTCGTCGCCGCGTTCGCCGACGACGCGGCGGGCGACGCCGACGCGCTGCATGCGTTCGCCGAGCGCGGCGGGCTCGTCGTCGCGACCGGCAATCTGAATCGGCTCGCCGCCCGCCTCGGCTGCCGCGTCGCCGCGCCGTCGGAGCGCGAATATGCGACCGTGCGGACCGAGGACGGTCCGATCGGATTCGCCGCCGAGCAATACGGCGGCGGCTCCGGAGCATCGCTGCGCTTGCGGTACGCTAGGGCGACGCCGTGGCGCCCGATCGACGGCGACGCCGGCGCGGAAGCGTACGGCGAGCTGCCGGGCGGCAAGCTGCTCCAGCGGTTCCCGGTCGGCGGAGGGCGCATCGATCGGTTCGCCGTCGACGTCGCCTGGACCGCGGTGGCGCTGCAGCAGGGCGACCGCCCCGTATTCGAAGACGGCATTCCGGCGCCCGACGGCACCGCCGACGTGACGGACGGGGTGCTGAAAGCCGATGACGTCATGTTCATGGATTGGGAACAAGATCGGGCGACGACCGCCTCCGGCTTGCCCTATTTCGCATATCCGTATGCGGATTGGTGGCGCGAGCTGTTCGTCGGCTACCTCGTCCGGGCGGCTTGGGAGCGCGGTCTCGCCGTACCGTTCAAGGGATATTGGCCGAACGGCGTCGATCATGTCGCCCATCTATCCCACGACAGCGACTTTAACGGCGACGATCATGCGATGACGACGCTTGAGCTGTTGAAGGAGCAGGGCATCCGCTCGACTTGGTGCATGCTCGAGCCCGGTTACTCGAAGAAAATTTACCGCCGGGCGCGCGAAGAAGGTCATGAGCTGGCGTTCCATTATAACGCGGTCGCCGACGACGACGGCGTATGGAGCGAGGACGAGTTCCATCGGCAGTTCCGCTGGCTGCTCGACGCGACGGGCGAAACGAAAATAACGACGAACAAAAACCATCTGACGCGCGTCGAAGGCTGGGGCGAGCTGTTCCGCTGGTGCGAGGCGGCGGGGATCGAATCCGATCAGACGCGCGGCCCGAGCAAGAAGGGCAACGTCGGCTTTCTCTACGGCACGAGCCATCCGTATTTTCCGGCGGCCTGGGCAGACGAAGGGAATCGGCGGTATAATGTATTGCAGGTCGGCTTCTTGACGCCCGACATGAATACCGGCAAATGGTCGGACGATGCCTTCATCGCGCCCGCGCTCGATACGGTCGCAAGCACTGAAGGCGTCGCGCATTTCTTGTTTCACCAAATTCATCTCCACTCCCGGGAAGGAGTGCGCTTCGCCTATCGGAAGTGGGCCGGAGAGGCGAAGACTAAGGGCTTCTCCTTCCTGACCAACAGGGAAATCAACGACTGGGAACGCGCTAGGCGCGCCTTCGACGTCGCGGCCGTCGACGCTTCCGGACGACCCGCGACGAGAGGCGGCGCCGCGCCGAACGGAACGATCGTGTGGCTGCCCGTATCCGAGGAGGCGCGCACGGGCGACGAATCGCTCCGATACGGCGTTCCTTGCCGGAAGCACGTATTGTAGGAGGAGGCTCGCGAAGCGATGAACGAAAGTCGGACCATCCCGCCGCTCCGGTTCGCCGTGTACGGCTGCCAGCACGGGCATATCGAAAGTTTCATCCAAGCAATGAAGAAGCTCGGGCATACGTTCATCGGAATTTATGACGAACATCCGATTCCGTTGACGTACGAAACCGCCGAAAAGCACGGCGTCCCGCTGTTCGACCGCCGCGGTTCGCTGGACGCGGCGGATCTGGTCGGCTGCGCGGCGGCCAACGACGAGAAGATCGACGCGGTCGAATGGTGCGTCGCGCGGAAGAAGCCGATCATGGTCGACAAGCCGATCGTTCTGCATCGGGACGGACTTCGCCGGCTCGAACGCGCGACGGAAGCGGAGGGCTCCCGGATCGGGATGATGCTGACGTCGCGGTACAAGCCGTCGATCTTTACGCTTCGGAACGACATCGCGGCCGGGAAGTACGGCGACGTCGTCAGCATCTCGATGCGAAAGCCCCATCGGCTGACGCCGGAACGCAGACCCGCTTGGTTTTTCGACAAGGCGCGTCACGGCGGCATCGCCGTCGACTTGCTGATCCACGACTTCGACTTGCTGCGATGGCTGACCGGCCGCGAGATCGTCGACGTCGCCTGCACGATGACGAAGAAGCTGCTGCCCGAGCATCCGACGTTCTACGATGTCGTGACCGCCAGCGCGATTATGGAAGGGGGGCTCGCCTGCCAGCTGTATTCGGATTGGCATACGCCGACCCGAAGCTGGACGTGGGGGGACGGCCGCATCTTCGTCGTCGGCACGCGGGGGACCGCGGAGCTTCGACTCGAGGGAGATCCCGGACTCGCGGTCATGGATAAGAACGCTTACATCAGCGTGACGGACGAAGCGGGCTTCGCGATCGAATCGGTCGACGCGCCGGCGCTCGGCATCGTGGAGCAGTTCGTGCTTCATGCGTTCGGCGGCGGGGAAGCAGGGGTCACGCACCGCGACATCTTGCTCGCGTCCGAAGCGGCGATTCGCGCCGACGAGAAGGCGACGTTCATCCAATAATCGAAGGGGGCCGGTCTTAAGGATCGGTCTCTTTTTTTTCATTTCGGGCGCGAAATGCGTTTGCCCATCCGCCGCGGTTGCTTTACGATAGGAAATAGTCGGTGCAACATGGGAAGATCGAACGAGGAGGCAAAACGATGGACCACGGCAAACCGAAAGTATTCGCGGCGAAGCGCATCCCTCCGGAGGCGCTCGCTTACCTTGAACAGTACTGCGATGTGCGAAGCTGGGACGGCGACGGCCCGATTCCCCGCGAGCGTCTGCTCGCGGCGCTCGCCGACGCGGAAGGGCTGCTGACGTCGGGCGACGCGATCGACGACGAGCTTCTCGCTCGCGCGCCGAAGCTCCGGGCGGTCAGCACCGTGTCGGTCGGCTATAACCACTTCGACCTGGACGCAATGCGGCGCCGGGGCGTCGTCGGAACGCATACGCCTTACGTGCTCGACGACACGGTGGCGGACCTGGTGCTGGCGCTCATGCTGTCCGCCGCGCGGCGCGTAACGGAGCTGGACGCATACGTAAAGTCGGGGCGTTGGGAGCGGGGCCAACCCGAAGCGGCTCTGTTCGGAACGGACGTGCATCATGCGAGCTTGGGCATCGTCGGCCTCGGCCGAATCGGAGAGCGCATCGCCCAACGCGCGGTACACGGCTTCGGAATGAAGCTGTACTATCATAACCGGAGCCGCAATCCGGAAGCGGAGGAGCGGTACGGCGCGCAATACGTATCGATGGACGAGCTGCTCGGCGAGTCGGACTTCGTCGTCTTGATGACGCCGCTGACGCCGAAGACGGAACGATTTTTCCGGAAAGAGCATTTCGACCGCATGAAGCCGTCCGCCTTCTTCATTAACGCGTCGCGGGGCCGCACGGTGGACGAGAACGCGTTGGTCGAGGCGCTCGCGACGGGGCGCATTCGCGGCGCGGGACTCGACGTCTACGAGGTCGAGCCGGTCGACCCGAGCCATCCGCTGCTCGCGATGCCGAACGTCGTGACGCTGCCGCATATCGGCTCGGCGACCGCGCAGACGCGGCGCGACATGGCCCTAACGGCGGCGCGCAACCTGGTCGCGTCGCTCCGCGGAGACGAAGGCGCATACGTCGTGAAAGAGCTGCGATCGTAGCGGAGCTTCGCCCGCACGGTCAAAGATAGACGCATCGCTCGGACGAAATACCCATCCCCGGATTTCTTCGATGAATAGGATATACGGTCATCGAATCCATCGGAGGAGACGGGAGGTTTCGTTTCGTTGCTAAGGAAGCGGTATTGGCATGTCAAAAATAAATGGAAGCGGCATCTGATCTTGGCGGGTCATCCCGTCTTGAACCGGCACTTGCCGCCGACTCGCCTGCTTCGTCGGGATACCCTTCGCAAGTTTCTGAAGAAATACGGAGTCGTCTATGTGAAGCCGGTATTCGGCTCGTTCGGCAACCGGATTCTCAGGATCGCCAAGCGGGACGACGCGTATTTCCTTCACTATGAAAATAAGACGAAGCGCTACAAAAGCCGGAGGAAGGTCCTAAAGCGGGTATTCCGGCATACGCGGTCGCAGCTGTTCCACGTTCAGCGCGGCATAAGCCTCGTAAAACTGGGCGGCCATCCCGTCGATTTCCGCGTGCTGCTGCTCCGGCCCAAGTCGAAGTGGCGGATGATGGGCATAATGGGCAAGGCCGCGACAGGCAACCGCGTCGTGACGAACTACCACCATGGAGGCCGAGCGGTCCGATTCGGCGAGGCGCTGCGGCGCGCCGGTTGGTCGAACGACGACATCCGACGCGCGAAGGCGGACATCGAGCGGTTGTGCCTGATCGCGGCCGGTCGGTTCAGTCGTCGTTATAAACACTGCCGACGTCTCGGCATCGACATCGGATTGGACGAAGAGAAGCGGATTTGGTTTATCGAGCTCAACACGAACCCGTTCTACGAATTGTTCCGACACCATGAAAACCGTAATCTGTACGGCAAGATCGATCGGCTGATGAAGCGCATCGAATCCGTGCAATCCAATCGATGGTAACCGAACGCCGACTCCAGCAGTCGGCGTATTTATTTTGGGAGACGTTCGGATGTCAACGCTCCCAAAATAGTGTAGAATATAGTAAGCCCCTTACTAGAAGTCAGAGAAGGAAGAAGGATTCGCAGCAATGGTATACGTTCGCCTCTTTTCCCTCGCCTTGTTCGCGGTCGCGCTGGGCGTCGCCGCGGCCGGAATAGGTTCCTTCCGACTTTCGGGCGAATACTGGAAGTATTTCGGTATTTATTTACTATTTTCCATACTCTACAATCATCTTCGCTTCATCAGCAAGAAGGGGAAGACGGAGATCGAATACGGCATTAATTATGGATTATCCCTAGGCCTGTACGCCGGACCGACGGGCTTATTTTTGTTCGAGCTCGCCTACCGATTCGCGAACGTCTTGTACCGCAAGCTGGACCGAACGGCGGATCCGGAGGAATGGTCGGATTTCTTCTACAACGTAGGCTCGTTCGTCATCCAAAATACAGTCGCCTTCTTCTTATTCTCATGGCTCGCGCATGGCGCGGGAGATGTCCACGGCTCGCTCTATTGGATCGCGATCGCCGCGGCGGCGCTGTTGACCGGTTTCCTATCCGACACGCTGATCGTCGTCTCATTCGTGCTCGAACGGGAAATTCGTACTTGGAATGAAGCGTTGGAATTATATAAAACTAGGACGCCGATGGCTATCGCGCAAACCGCTCTCACCAACGGTTTGCTGTTTTACTTTATCGCGGCGGACGAATGGCCGATGCTCGTCGGGTTGTTCCTTCTCAATTACTTGGCCAGCTACTCGATGCTGTTCAAAGCGCAGAGCATCCAAGCCCGGGTGGAGCGAGACAACTTCGAGAAGATGGCGTATACGGACCATCTGACGGGCGTGCATAACCGGACGTATATGGAAAAGGTGATCCAATCGATGGAGGGCGGGAACGAGCCGATCGGGATCGTCGTGACGGACATCGACCGGTTCAAGTGCATCAACGACACCTATAACCATTCCGTCGGGGACCGGGTCATCCGGCATTTCGCGGACACGATGAAGGCGTCGTGCGCCGAGAACGACATCGTCATCCGTACCGGGGGCGAAGAATTCACGCTGCTGCTTCGGGGGCGTTCGTACGACGATTGCCTCGATTTTTGCGAGCGGCTTCGCCGCGTCGTGGAAGAGAGCGTCGTCGAAGCGGAATTCGGAGGCGCTCGCGTCGACATCAGGTACACCGCGTCGTTCGGCATATATTTCCGAACGGCCGGCAGCGTGACGCCGCTCGCGAGCGGATACGTCCACGCCGACAATCTGCTGCTGCAATCGAAGCAGCAAGGCCGCAACCGAATCGCCGGCGCGCGGGAAGCCATCGCATAGGATAGAATTCATAGGAACCCTTCGGGGTTCTTTTCTTTTTTTTCTAAGGTATTCTCGTACGGTTACTCCGGTTAAAAGCGCTTCCACTCGGTTCTATAATCGAGACAGAAACAGTGAAGCGCAATGCAGAGAGAATCGGAGGAGACGCCGTAGATGGAAACCAAGCTCGACCCGAACTCGATCCGCCCGGTCGGCCGGCCTTCCGCGCTCCGCGCCTGGGCGCAGAAGACGGTCGCCCAGCGAGAGTTGCTCTTAATGACCGTACCCCTGATCGGACTCGTCATCGTGTTCAACTATTTGCCGCTGTACGGATGGCTGATCGCGTTCCAAGACTTCAAGGTCGCTAGAGGCATAAGCGGCAGTCCGTTCGTCGGATTCGAAAACTTCCAACAGTTGTTCAAGGACCCGCACTTCTTCCGCGTCCTGCGCAATACGCTCGCCATGGGCTTCCTAAACTTGATCTTCGGCTTTCTCGGAGCGGTCGGTCTCGCGATCGCGTTGAACGAAGTCCGGGTGCGCTGGTTCAAGCGGTCGGTGCAGACGATCACGTACATCCCGCACTTCGTCTCGTGGGTCGTCATCGCCAACATCGCGCATGTGCTGCTGTCCCCGGACGGGGGCCTCTTGAACGACCTGATGACTGGAATCGGCCTGATCGGCGAACCGTTCTACTTCATGGCTCGGCCGGATTGGTTTTGGGGGATTAATACGTTCTTCTATTTTTGGAAAGAAGTAGGCTGGAACGCGATTATTTACCTCGCGGTACTCGCCGGCGTCAATCCGGATTTGTACGAGGCGGCCGACGTCGACGGAGCGGGGCGCATGCGCAAAATTTGGCATATCTCGATTCCGTCGCTTATGCCGGTAGCGATCATAATGTTGACGATGTCGCTCGGCTGGGTCATCCAGAGCGGATACGAATCGCAATATTTGCTCGGCAACTCGATGGTCATCGACTACTCGGAAGTGCTCGACCTGTACGCGCTGCGGTATTCGTTCCAGATCGGCGATTACGGCGCGGGGGCGGCCATCAGCATTTTCAAATCGGTCGTCAGCATCCTTATGGTGTTATCCGTCAACTATTTCGCGAAAAAGACCGGCAACGGCGGCTTGTTCTAAGGGGGGGTTGACATTGAAAACGATAAAACTCGGAGACGCCGCGCTATCGACGATTTTATATACCGGTCTTACGCTCTTCAGCTTGTTTACGCTTTACCCGTTCATTAACATTCTCGCGGTATCGCTGAACGATAAAATCGACACGATCCGCGGGGGCATCTACTTATGGCCGCGCGTCTGGTCCACGCAAAACTATGCGGAGATATTCGCGAATCCGCACTTGTTCGGCGCATTCCTAATGTCCGTGCTCCGGACGGTGGTCGGCACGGCGCTCGGCATTCTTTGCACCGCATTGTTCGCATACGCGCTAAGCACGAAGGAATTCATGTACCGCAAGCTGCTGAACGGGATGCTCGTCGTGACGCTGTATGTGAACGGGGGGCTCATTCCGACGTACCTCTTGATCAAAAATCTCGAGCTCATGAACACGTTCTGGGTTTATATTCTTCCGCTGCTCGTCAGCGGGTTTTACATCATCATCATGCGGAGCTATTTCGAGACCTTGCCCGAGGGTCTCATCGAATCGGCGAAGATCGACGGAGCGGGCCATTTCCAAACGTTGTTTCGCATCGTCATGCCGGTCAGCCTTCCGGTGCTCGCCACGATCACGCTGTTCGTCGCGGTACTGCACTGGAATTCCTGGTTCGACAACTTCTTATACACAAGCCGCGAGCAAAACCTAAGCTTGCTGCAATACGAATTAATGAAAATCTTGCTCAGCGCCATGAACCAATCGGCTGGCCAGCAGGCGCATATCGACGAGAGCACGATAAACATCGCGAATCCGCAATCGGTACGCTCCGCGATGACGATCATCGTCACCGTCCCGATTCTGCTCGTCTATCCGTTCCTGCAGCGGTACTTCGTGAAGGGCATGACCGTAGGCGCGATGAAGGAATGAAGGTGTATCCAAGGCGATTCGCCTTTGATATAAAAAATTACACATGAGGGGCAGATGGAAATGAAAAGCAAAAAAGCATGGCTTCATGTATTGCTCGCGGTGTGTCTCGTCCTGATCATTACAGCATGTTCCGGAGGCGGCGGAGGGGGGGCGGCCGAACCGTCGGAGCCGTCCGGGACCGTCGAACCGTCCGGGCAGGCGGAGACGCCCGCGGTCGAGGAGCCGAAGACGCTCGAGCCGATCGAGTACACGTTCGGCGCGAGCGACAGCAAAGCGCAGTGGGGCGGACCGATCAATCAGGTCATGGAGGAAAAGACGGGCGTGTCGCTCAAGTACGAAAACATCGTCGGCGACCAATTCCAGAAATGGGATTTATGGCTCGCCTCCGGGGACTATCCGGACATCGTCCGTCTCGACGCCGAGTACGTCAGCAAATACCGGGATGCGGGAGCGATCATTCCGCTCAACGACTTAATCGACCGGCATGGACCGAACATTAAAGCGAAGTGGGGAGACAATCTGGATATGCTCCGCCACCCCGACGGCAATATCTATTCCTTATACTCGGTGAATCTCGCCGAAGAAGCCCCGGCGGATTCCGCGGCGCAATTCGTGGTCCAGTACGCCGTCTTGGAGGAAGCGGGCTTCCCGCAAATCAAGACGTTGGACCAATTGTACGCGCTTATTAAAGACTACGCCGCGAAGCACCCGGAGATCGACGGCAACCCGACGATCGGGTTCAGCGCCGCCGCGGATTCGTGGACGATGAAGATCTTCTTCAACAACGCATCGGTGTACGCGAACGGACTTCCGGACCACGGCAATTTCGTAATCGACGAGAACAATCAAGTGAAATGGAATTTTACGTCCGACAACGCCGTCCAATATTATAAATTCCTCAACACGCTTTACAACGAAAAGTTACTGGATAAAGAATCGTTCACGTTGACCGACCAAGCGCTCCAAGCGAAGATGGCGCAAGGACGCGTGCTCGCCGCTTACGCGCCGAGCTGGTTCGTCAGCGGTCCGCAAGCGACGCTTCGCGCGGCAGGCAATCTCGACCGCCAATACGCGCATCTTCCGATTTATATGAACGAGAACGTCGTCGACCGCAGCAACGCGATGACGGCCGCGAACGGCGGCACGGCGGAGTGGGTCATTACGGAACAGGCGAAAAACCCGGAGCGCATCATTCAATTCATCGACTTCCTGTTCTCCGACGAAGGCCAAATCTTGACGCAATGGGGCATCGAGGGCGTTCATTACGACGTCGTGAACGGCAAGCGTCAACAGCGCCAAGATTGGATCGACAAGAAGACGGCCGATCCGGATCTGCAATACAAGGAAGGGATGCAAGCCGAAGCTACCGGCGGTCCGACGAGTTGGTTCGGCGTCGGACACGGCGCGCTGCTGGGCGACGGCGATCTTGCGACGCCGGTCACGCCGGAATCCGTGCGCAAAAACTACGACGAGAAGACGCTCGAGGTGTTGGATGCATACGGGATCCAGACGTGGGCGGACCTGCTTCCTCCGGTCACGAAGGTGAAGGGATATTTGTGGCAGCTTCAGCCGCCGTCCGACGACGAGTTCAAGCGTATGGATCAACAGCTCGAGGACTTGTTCCGCAAGGCGATCCCGAGCATCGTCATGTCGAAGGACGCCGCGGACTTCGACGCGCAAGTCGCCTCGTTCCGCGACGAAGCGGCGAAGATCGGCCTCGACAAGTACGAAGCCGCGTTTAATAAGATATGGAACGATTTCATCAACAAATAAACGATATCGTTGGGACGCATCCTCGACCGTTCGCGGTCGGGGATCGTCTCGCCTTAAGGGAGCGAGAGGGCATGTATTTCGGGGCGTGTTATTATCCGGAGCAATGGCCGGAGGAGCGATGGGCGACCGACGCGAAGCTGATGCGGGAAGCCGGCTTCAACGTCGTCCGGATCGGGGAATTCGCGTGGAACGACTTCGAGCCGAGGGAAGGCGCGTTCGACTTCGATTGGTTGGACCGCTGCCTCGCGCTGCTTGCGAACGAAGGGATTCGCGTCATTCTCGGGACGCCGACCGCGAGTCCGCCGAAGTGGATCATGGATCGGCACCCCGAGCTGTATAAACGGGACATGTACGGCCATGTGCGGGGCTTCGGGACGCGGATGCATTATTGCTTCAACGGAACCGAGTATTTGCCTTACGTCCGTCGCGTCGTGGGCGCGATGGCGGCGAGGTACAAGGATCATCCGTCCGTCGTCGGCTGGCAAATCGATAACGAGTTCGGCTGCTCCGACACGACGTGGTGTTATTGCGATCGCTGCAAGGTCGCGTTCCAGCGCTGGCTGCGCTCGAAATACGGTACGATCGAAGCGGTGAACGAGGCCTGGGGAACCGTCGTTTGGAACAATCGGTACGCCTCGTTCGAGGAGATCGAGACGCCGAAGCTTACCGTATACCAGCTTCATAACCCGGGTCTGCAGCTGGATTTCCGCCGGTTTTCCTCCGACGCCGTCCGCGATTTCATGAACGTACAGGTCGAACTGCTTCGGGCCGCGGCGCCGGGGCAGCCGATCACGCACAACATGATGGGCACGTTCAACGAGATCGATTACTACAAGATGTCGGAGACGCTCGACGTGGCGGGGCTCGACTTGTATCCGAACTTCCCGCATAACGAGCCGATCAATCCTTATACGCCCGCCTTGTTCCACGACGCGACGCGCGGCTTCAAGCATGCCAATTATTGGGTGCTGGAGCATCAAAGCGGCACCCCCGGCGGCAATATTCTGAAGGAGACGCCGAAGCCCGGGGAGCTTCGCCGCTGGACGTACCAGTCGATCGCGCGCGGCGCCGATGCGGTCGTCTATTTCCGGTGGCGAACGGCGACGTTCGGGGCGGAGGAATATTGGCACGGCATTCTGCAGCATAGCGGCGTCCCGGGTCGCAAGTTCGAAGAGGTTCGCCGCATCGGCGAGGAGGTCGCGAGGCTTGCTCCCCATCTGGAAGGGACGACGGTCCGAAACGACGTCGCGATCGTCCGATCGTTCGACAACGATTGGGCGTTCGCGATTCAGCCGCACGCGCCGGGTTACGAATATTTGCGCCAGGTGCGCAATTACCATCGGTATTTCGTCGAATGCGGCGCCGGGGTCGACGTCGTGTCCCCTGACGCGGACTTCGGCGCGTACCGCGTCGTCATCCTGCCGAACCTCGCGATCGTCGACGACGCGCTCGTCGGCAAGATTTCTCGGTTCGTCGAAGCGGGCGGCGCGGCGGTGCTCGACTTCCGCGCGGGCTCGAAGCAACCGGACAACCGGATGCGCGCCGAGGTGCTCCCCGGCCCGTTCAAGCCGCTGCTCGGCATCGCCATCGACGACTACGGCATCATCCCGCTCGATCGGAAGCAGCGCGTCGCGTTCGAAGGCGACGGGACCGAATGCGAAGCGAGCGTCTGGTACGACGTGATCGAGCCGAACGACGCCGAGACGGTCGCCTCGTTCGCGAGCGATTACTTCGCCGGGGCGCCGGCGATCACGCGCCGCCGTCATGGCCGCGGCCTTGCGTATTACGTCGGTACGGAGCTGGATCGCGCGGGCGTGCGCAAGCTGCTCGACGCGGTTCTGACCGCGCAAGGCGCGACACCGGATTGGACGGTCGATCATCCCGAAGTGGAGGTGTCCGTAAGATCCGACGGGGGTCGTCGCGTGACGTTCGCGATCAATCACGCGAGCGTCCCCGTGCCGATCCGCCCGCCGGCGGGCAGCGTCGACCTGCTCGCGGCCGAACCGGGAGCGGCGTGTCCGGAGGAGGAGCTGCTGCAGCCGAACGACGTGTTCGTATTCCTGCAAGAAGATTAATGATTCATGGTAGGCGCTTCCAACGACCCATGATAAAATACGAGGGGATGTACAAATTGGCGATGGAGGCGGTATGGACATGAAGTTGGCGGCGCAGTTATACACGGTTCGGGATTTCTTGAAGACGCCGGAGGACATTGCGGAGAGCCTACGCAAAATTAAAGCGATCGGGTATAACGCGGTGCAAGCGTCCGGCGTCGGTCCGATCGACGACGCGTCGTTCCGGCGTCTCGCCGACGAAGCGGGCGTGACGATCTGCGCGACGCACGTCGGGTTCGACGCGCTGAAGAACCGTCCGGAAGACGTGATCGCGCAGCACAAGCTGTGGGATTGCAAATACGTCGGTTTGGGCGGACTCCCGGTCGAAAACCGCGCGGATCGCGCCGGGTACGCTTCGTTCGCGGAGACGGCGACCGAGATCGGACGAAGGATGAACGAAGCCGGACTGAAGTTCATCTATCACAACCACGACTTCGAATTCGCCAAGTACGAGGGCAAGACGGGGATGGACATTCTATTCGAGGAATCGGATCCGAACGTCGTGGACTTCGAGCTTGACGTCTACTGGGTGCAGGCGGGCGGCGGCGACCCGGTCGAATGGATTCGCAAGGCGGAGGGCCGGATGAAGGTCGTACACTTCAAGGACATGATCGTGACGCCGAGCCGCGAGCAGCGCTTCGCCGAGGTCGGCGAAGGCAACATGAATTTCAAGGGCATCCTGCAGGCGTGCCTGGACATCGGCGTCGAGTGGGCGGCGGTGGAGCAGGACAACTGCTATGGCCGCGATCCGTTCGAGAGTCTCGCGATCAGCTTCCGCAATTTACGGGAGCTCGGCGCGGAAGCATAGGCGGCAACGGAGCCGCGGGTAACGGGGTCGTGACCGCGTTCCGAACGATTCGTTACTGAAACCGTGACAAGCTGTCATGCGGCTTCGCCCGGTTCCGTCCTATGATGGGGAGGAGTTCATCCGATCCACCATAAGGAGGCGAATGATGTGAGTCGCGCGGGGCAAGTGGCGCTCGTGACGGGCGGCAACAAGGGCATCGGCTTCGAGATTTGCCGTCGGCTCGGGGAGTTGGGCGTAACGGTGTTGGTGGGGGCGAGAAGCAGGAACCGAGGCGTCGAAGCGGCGGAACGTCTCGTCCTGGAAGGGGCGAGCGCCGAGTGGGTGCCGCTCGACGTCGTCGACGCGGTGTCCGTCGAACGGGCCGCGACCGCGATCGAGGACAGATTCGGCAAGCTGGACATTCTCGTGAACAATGCAGGCATCTTCTTGCCGGAGCCGACGCCCGGCGCGCTGGATGCCGGCACGATGAAGGCGGTATACGAAACGAACGTGTTCGGCGTCCAACGCGTCACTTCGGCGATGCTGCCGCTGCTGCGGCGTTCGCCTGCCGGCCGCATCGTCAATATGTCCAGCTCGCTCGGGTCGCTCGGCTTGCACGGCGACCCGAGCTTCGAGCTCGGCGGTTTTCTGGCGTCGGCTTATAACTCTTCGAAAACCGCGGTCAACGCGATGACGGTCATGCTCGCGAAGGAGCTCGCGGGTACTCCGATCAAGGTGAACGCGGCGGACCCCGGCTATTGCGCGACCGACATGAACGGCCGTTCCGGTCCGCGAACGCCGGCGCAAGGCGCCCGGGCGGCGGTCCGGTTGGCCATGCTGCCGGCGGACGGACCGACCGGCCGTCTGTTCGACGAGAAAGGTCCGCTTCCTTGGTAGCGTAATACAATGGAGAACCTTGCAGCCCCCGGCGACGCCGGCGACTCGCAAGGTTTTTCTGCGTCCGCTCGTTAATGCGCGTCGGAAAATGTCGGTATTTTCGACTACTCACCTCGTCCCCGATTCGATACAATGACATAGAACGATTGGTAATCTAAATTCAGTATCGGAGGAATCTTTAATGATCATCGGATCCGGAAATCACCGCTACGACATGAATCCGGCTTGGGCGCAGCTGCCTGAGTCGATTCGGTTCGGCTATTGCCACGGCATCGTCACCGATTCGGAAGACAACGTATATGTATTCCATACGAACGCGCCGTGCGTCGTGAAGTTCGATCCCGAAGGGCGGTATCTCGCTTCGTGGGGCGACGAATACGAAGGCGGCGCGCATGGGTTCTACTTGCATGACGAAGGCGGCGAACAGTACTTATACATCACGGATACGGCTCGAGGCTCGGTCGTCAAGACGACGTTGTCGGGCGAGAAGGTGCTGGAGCTCGGCGCTCCGGATTTGCCGAACGCGTACGACGCGGAACGCAAGTACGTTCCGACCGACGTCGCGGTCGCCCCGAACGGCGACATCTACGTCGCCGACGGCTATGGGCAGAACTGGGTTCACCGCTACCGGGCGAACGGGGAATACGTCGGTTCGTTCGGCGGCACGGGATCGGAGCCGGGGCGGTTCAAGTGCCCCCACGGCATCTCCGTCGACGTGCGCCGGGGCGAGCCGGAGCTCTATGTCGCCGATCGCGGCAACCATCGCATCCAAGTGTTAACGCCGGACGGCGAGCCGATTCGGATCATCGACGAAAATATGGATATGCCCTGCAGCTTCTTCTTCCACGGCGACGAGATGATCTTCCCGGACCTGCACAGCCGCGTCACGATTTTCGATGCGAACGATACGTTCGTCACGCATCTCGGGGAAGACCAACTCGCTTATAAGCAACAAGGCTGGCCGAATTTGCCGGAGTCGTACTTCCGAGGCAATCGTTTCAGCTCTCCCCACGGCGTCTGCGCGGATCGGTCGGGCAATATTTACGTGGCGGAGTGGACGGTGAACGGAAGAGTGACGAAGCTTACGAAAATGTAGTCGAACGTTCAAGGCCGAGCGAACGTTCCGTTGGCGGGGATAACGTGTGACGTCGCTCACATCCGGACGAGCCGCGATGCGGTATCGTAAAGGTATACCCAACCCCAGAGGAGTTGAGCGGATATGCCTACCCGGTACTCGCTGCTTGTGTTTTCCCGTACGTTCGAACCGATGGTCGAGGAACACGACGCGCTGAAGAAGCGAATGCGTCGCCTGCAGCACGAGGTACGCGCGGATGCGGCGATCGCGGATCCGATACAACTGTTGCGTCGGACGAAGGATGAATTCGTAGACTTCATGCAGGATCTCGCTTCTTATGCCGCATGGGAGGAGCATGCGATCTTCCCGGTCGTCCTGCCGAACGCGACGCACGGTCCGAGTACGGTTACCGTCTTGGAGCATAACGTGGAAATTTCGGCGCACTACTTTCGGACGTTCTTGGACATGACGCGGAACGAAGCGGCGATGGAGCGGGAAGCGCATGCGGCGGAAGCGCTGTCCAACATGGCGTTGACGCTGCAGCATATCGGCAAATATTTCAAGCTGGAAGAGCAGCTCGTCTTCCCGGTATCCGAGCGGCTTATGGATACGTTAGCCTATAACGCGCAGTAATCGTCCATTCGCGGCGACCGGTCGACGAAGGACGGTGCGGCATGACAGAAATATGACAAAGTCGATGACAAACCGGCTTGGTTTGTCACTGGCGCGGCATTCGTTCATCTCTTAGGATAAGGATGTAGCGACTTTCCAAGAAGAGAGGGAACGGGAATGCTAACGATGACTCAGCGGAAGCTGGCGTTTTGGGTCGGGACGGCGGCGTTGCTGGCGGCCGGCGCGTTATGGCTGCTGGCGGGGGCCGGCTCCGGGGCGGAAGCGGGCGAAGAAATCGCGCGGCGCATCATCGTCTACGGACCGAACAGCGAAGCGTAACCCGAAGAAATCACGGCCTTCAGCCGCATTCGTTCGCGAATGCGGCCGATTCGCGTTCGTTCCGAGTCGGTGGATTTGATATAATATAAGCCAACGAGAATTTTCGGGCCGCCGCGTTCGCGTCCGTCCCGCGGGAATGAGGAGAACATATGTGTCGTAATATCAAGACGTTATTCAACTTCGATCCGCCGGCGACCGAAGAGGAGATCATGGCGGCTTCGCTGCAATTCGTTCGGAAGGTGAGCGGCTTTAACGAGCCGTCGAAGGCGAACGCCGATGCGTTCCGCGCTGCCGTGGACGAGGTCGCGGCCGCCGCGAGCCGATTGTTGGACTCGCTCGTCACGAACGCCGAGCCGCGCAATCGGGACGTCGAACTCGAACGAGCGCGCGCGCGCAACGCCAAGCGCTTCGGCAATCCATCGAGCGGAGGCGGGAACGATGGTTGAGTCCCCGTCATGGAGCCGGTTGAAGGCGCGGTTGGAGTATGAGGAAGCGAAAGCGCGAATGGATCGCCAGGTGAACGATTGGTTGGACGAAGCGGTCCGCGACTTCGAGGCGAAAGGCGGACTGGAGCATGTACAGGGCAAGGGGAAGCCCCTTCGCATCGAGACGGGAGACCCGATCAACGGGGTGCTGAAGGCCGCGAACGTGAAGCCGCCTTGGCTGGAGCTTCAGCATGAAATCCGCGACGGGCTTCGCGCGTTGAAGCGAGAGTTCGATCAGGAGCCTTCCGTCGCCGCCCTGCGGGCGCTGGAGGCGATCAACCTGAAGATCTCCCGGTATAACGCGCTCGTTCCGCATTATTCGATGCAGAAGGCGAAGATCGATCCGGCGACGCTGGACCGCCAATCGGAGTCGTGGGAGTAGCGGAAGAGCGGGCAAAACCTCTTGTTCTCGCCCGCTCTTTAGAGATATAATGGACAAGGTATTCTTGAGTACTGCCGAATCAAACGAGAAAGCGGGAACGTCATGGGCCGTAAGTGGAATAATATCAAAGAAAAGAAAGCGTCGAAAGACGCGAATACGAGTCGAGTTTATGCGAAATTCGGCCTTGAAATTTATGTCGCCGCGCGCAAGGGCGAACCGGACCCCGAGTCCAACCGCGCGCTGAAGGTCGTACTCGAACGGGCGAAGACGTATAACGTGCCGAAGGCGATCATCGATCGGGCGATCGATAAGGCGAAGCGCGGCGCGGAAGAAAACTATGAAGAGCTGCGTTACGAAGGCTTCGGGCCGAACGGTTCGATGATCATCGTCGACGCGCTTACGAATAATGTCAACCGGACGGCGGCGGCCGTTCGCGCGGCGTTCAGCAAGAACGGCGGCAACTTGGGCGTGACCGGTTCGGTGTCTTACATGTTCGACGCCGCGGCGGTGCTCGGCGTCGAAGGGAAGACGGCGGACGAAGTCATCGAGCTGCTGCTCGAAGCGGACGTCGACGCGCGCGACGTCGTCGAAGAAGACGAATCCGTCATCGTGTATGCCGCTCCGGAGCAATTCTATGCGGTGCAAGAGGCGTTCAAGCAAGCGGGCATTACGGATTTCACGGTCGCCGAAATTACGATGATCGCGCAGAACGACGTCGAGCTGTCGGGAGACGCGTTGACGCAATTCGAGAAAATCGTCGACACGCTCGAGGACCTTGAAGACGTCCAGCAGGTGTATCACAACGTGGATATGGGCGAGTAAGCTCGGGATCGTAACGCTTGAGGGAAACCTTAAGCGTTATTTTTTTATCCCTTCGCATACATATACATAGTCGTAAGTCAGGAACAAGGAACGGGGATGTCGACCGTGCTCGAAACTACGTCGTCTCATCGATAATTCAAGAAAAAGTACCGAACGCCGTCGGAATCGATCGGATGCAAAAAAGGTTTGAAAACCGAATGTTACCACTCTATAATGAGTACAGGTTCTCGAAACGAGAACGAATATCAGGCATTCTATCAACGGAGAACGGAAATCATCGGGAACAGGATGAAGCTGATCATGAACGTTGACAGTACGGAAACCAAGGGAGTCAAAGTTACGCATCTTAGTCAATTGGCCTCCGTCGGTCAAATCGCGGCGGGCATCGCCCATGAAGTAAAAAACCCGCTCACCGCGGTGAAGGGGTTTCTGCAGCTCCTTAAGGAGAAGAACGAAAAACAATATATCGAAATCGCTCAGACGGAGCTGGATAACGCGATCGGCATATTACAAAATTTGTTGCACGTATCCAAGCCCGACCTGGAGGACGAGCCGTTCGAATCGATCGACTTGGCCGTCGAGCTGGAATCGGTGTCGCAATTGTTCCAGGACCAGTTATACCGCGTTACCCTCGAGAAGCGGCTGGACCAACCCGGACATTTGGTCATGGGGAAGCGGAATCAACTTAAGAAGGCATTTTTCAATTTGCTGAAGAACGCATTCGAAGCGATTCCGGACGAAGGGCGAATTACGATCGATTATTCGGCCGACGAAAATTTCGTCACGATCGTCATCAAGGATAACGGCGTCGGCATTCCGAAACAGAAGATGGATTTGCTGGGGACGCCGTTCTTCTCGACGAAATCGAACGGCACCGGCATGGGGCTCACACTGGTCTTCTCCGTCGTTTACCAACATAACGGCGTGATCAACGTCGAAAGCGAGGAGCACGTCGGAACGACGTTCACGATGACCTTCCCGAAGGAGACCGGCTTGATCAAACGGAAGGAAGTGCAACGATTGGAGCTGGAGATGCCGGAGTATCCCGATTTAAAGACGTTCTTCAGGCTAAATCGGAACCACTTCGAAGAACGGCTGCTAAGGGAAGCCGTCAACGTAAAGGGTAAGATCGACGAAATCTTGAAGATCGGAAATATTAACCTGATCGACAACGCCCATAAGCTGGTCCTCTTCATCGTAGAAGGGAGAGAACACGAGGTCGTCGCCTTCGCGAAGACCGAGGGCGTCGTGTGGGCGAAGCATTCGCTCACGCTCGCCTTCAAGCTGGAGTGGATCCAATCGGTTCGTCGCGTCATGTGGGATTTCCTCTATAATTACGACCGACTGCATAATTCGGCGGGCACCATCGAGGACTTCTATACGATGGAGAAGCGGATTAACGAATTGATGGATATGTTCCTGAGTCATTTCTTTATTAATTATTCGCAACTCAAGGACGACCTGATCCGCGCCCAACGCGAAATGGTGGATGATTTGTCGGTCCCGATCATCCCGCTGACTCCGACGATCTCGATCCTGCCGTTGATCGGAACGATCGATTCGTATCGATCGGGGACGATTCAAGAGAAGGTGATCACGAAAATCGGCAACGATCGGCTCGAGACGTTGATCATCGATTTATCCGGCGTCGTCGAAATCGAACCGAACGTTATTAACGAATTGATCAGCCTGATCGCCGGCATCAAGATGATGGGCTGCGAAACTATCATTACGGGGCTGCGTCCGGAGGTCGTGAAGGTGATGGTTCGCATGTCGTTAACGTTCGAGGACAAAGCGACGCTCCGAGGTACGCTGCAGCAAGCGCTGAAAGATCATTTGGGATCTATTATCGGAACATGACGATCGCTGCCGCATCCAATGGATGCGGCTCTTATTTTTCTACCTCGAGTCGATCGATACGATTGACATTCCTCGAATCGAAGCTTAATAATGTAAATAATACGAAGTTCGTTACCAAGCTAAGGGGAATGGGATGAAACCGACCATTAGGGATGTGGCAGCGGAAGCCGGCGTCTCGATCGCGACGGTTTCGCGCGTGCTGAACGGGAAAGACCGGGTCAAGAACAGCACGAAGGCGAAAATCGAAGAAGCGATCCGCAAGCTTAACTTTCAACCCGACCAAAATGCGAGAAGCATGATCAAGAAAGAAACGAAGACGATCGGAATGGTCGTCCCGGAGCTGTCGAACGAATATTGGGCGCAGCTGTTCGACGTGCTGCAGCACCTATTCTGGGAGAGAGGATATACGATCTTCATCGGGACGACGGAGCGTAACCTGGAGAAGGAAGCGACCGTCGTGAAGACGTTCATCGAACGTAGAGTGGACGGCATCATCTTCGGATCCGCCTTGCCGAGACCGAATCCGGACCGTACGATGGAGCTGCTCGAACGATTCGCGGTTCCGACCGTGTCGCTCGATCCGAGAATGAAAGGGCTGCATTGCGTCGTCGGCGATCACCTGCAGGGCGCAACCGACGCGGTGGAACACCTCATCCGGCTCGGTCACCGCAGCATCGCGTACGTCGGAGGGCCGATCGTACCCGACAATCGAGAGCTCGGGCTGCGTAACGCATGCCTGTTGAACGACTTGCCGGTGAACGAGGCGTTGTTTCGGAGAACGAGCGATTCGCCGACGTTCCAGTCGGGTTACGCGGAGATGAAACGGCTGCTCGGAGAAGGGGAGTCGTTCACCGCCGTCTTCGGCTTTAACGACGCCGTCGCGTTCGGCTGCATCCGCGCGTTGGAAGAAGCGGGCAAGCGGATTCCGGACGATGTCGCGATCGTCGGATACGACGATATCCAGATGGCGACCGTCTTCAAACCGAGGCTGACGACGGTCCGCCAACCGGTTCGGGAGATCGGCGAGGCGTTGGCGACGCTGCTGCTGAGAGCGTTGTCCGAGACGCCCGACGCGCAGCGAAGCTTCCCGAGAACGCATATCGCCTTCAAGACGGAGCTTGTCGTGCGCGACAGCTGCGGAGGGCGCGGGTAACGCGAGAGGAAACACGCATGCCGACGATTCGGCCTGCGTGTTTTTTTGTCGCCGGAGCGCCGGGTTAGACGTTCTCGCACGGATTGTCGGCAAGGTTTCGGCCGCGCGCCAGCCAAAACCGCCAGCCCGGATTTTTCTCCGGATTGATCTTCGTATCGGCGGAAATATAACGCATCGTATATCCGCAGCGGCGGTACGGACTCGGATTCGCCGCCGCGCCGTGAATGATGCGCGAGTCGTGGAGCGAGCATTCGCCCCGTTCGAGCTCGAAGTAAACCGCCTTTTCTTCCTCGATGTTTTTCACTTGGGCATGGAACGTGTTGAACGTCTTGTCGACGTCTTCGTATTCGGAGAAGCCGTTAATATGCGTTCCGGGAATGACGCGCATGCAGCCGTTCTCCTTCGTGCTGCGGTCGAGCGCCAACCAGATCGTGACAATGCTGTCGTACTTGTCGAACCGTCCGTTCCAGTAGGCGGAGTCCTCGTGCCAAGGCGTCATACGGCCTTTGTACGGATCTTTGCAAATGAAATGGCTGGACCATAGGACGATATCGGGGCCGATTAAGCCTTCCACGAGATTCAAAGCTTCGTCGCTCAAGAGAAACTCCAGCAGCCGTTCGTCGCGGAAGTGCGGCGTGTCGAGCTCGTCGGACAACTTGGAGCCCTTCTCCGCAAGATGTTCTTCGAAGATCCCCGTAAGCCGGTTCAACTTCTCCTCGGAAAACAGCTGCTTATGATGCAAAATATATCCTTGCGTACGGTAATGTTCGATTTCCTGCGGCGTCAGCGTCGTTGTCATCGGAATCGTTCCTCCTCGGTTTTGAAGGGCGGTGGGGTTGGAAAACGTTTACGAATTCGAAGTCATTATAAAACGGAATCGACGTCCGAATCTTGCGAATGATTGACGCGGATTTGTGCTGTATTGACGCGGGAGTCCTTCTCCGGGATCAGCGACGTCTTGCGCGCTTTCCGGTACGAGGTCGGGGACAGACCGAAGCATCGCTTGAATTGATGGTTGAAGTGGCTGACGTTCTCGAAGCCGGATTCGTAACAGACCGAGAGCACCGGTTCGTCTGTGAAAATCAATAAATTGCCGGCGTACTGCAGCCGCGCCTCGTTAATCCATTGCGTCGGGGTGACGCCCAAATATTTCTTGAACGTCCGACTCAGGTGCTCGGGGCTCTTCGGCGACAGCTCGTGCATGCGAACGATGCCGCCGACGAACTGTTCCTTGCGCTTCATCGACTGCACCAAGCGCTCGAGCCAATCCGGCATCGGATCGTCCGCCGGCTCCGCCGATCCGGCGAAATATCGCATCAGCGCGTCGGCGAGGAACGCTCTCGCTTCGGCGCGAATGCGCCGCTTCCCGGAAGGCGGAAGAAGGGTCAAGTCTCGGAAGCGGGCAAGAAGGGATTCGGTTTGTTGACGCCCGAGCATAACGACAGGCGGGGACGCAGGTTGCGTCAACCCCTGAAAGTCGAAACCGTCGCCCAAGTACGTCCGAATCGCATCCATGACGCGGCTGGGAAACGCGATATTCAGCAGCTCGCCGGGACGGCCGTCCGCCGGTTCGTAATAATGGGCGTCGTTCGGCCGGACGAAAGCGAACGCGCCTTCTTCGAGCAGCGTCCGCTCGCCGTTGGCGATGTGGTGGAAGGCGCCTCGCGAGACGAGAAACACCTCGTAAAAGTCATGGTCGTGGATGCCCGTGACCGTGGCGAGCGAACGGTGGTGGGCGAAGTGTACCTCGGTTTCGACGTCGAAAATATCCTTTGCCAGAAGCGTAATCACTTGAAATTTTCCCCCTTGCGCAAAAAATAGTGTTTGACAATCGATGGGCGGCGACTATATTTTGGTAATGTAAACGTTTTTACTTACAAGGTGATTGTTTTTATTGGAGATAGTGAGATTTGCCCGAAATTTAATGAAAATGAAAAGAAATCTAAGGAAAAATGCAAAAATATTATGGCATTAAGTACAAAATGGGGTTATTTCCCATAATGTAACCGCTTTATATTTTATCATAAGACTGTAAACGTTTTAATACATATTTCTTAATTTGAGTTTGAAACCGTTTACTTTTTTGAGCTTGCCAAAAAAGGGGAGGGCCGGATCGATGTTATCCAAGCTGCCGAAGTACTTTGTGGGTCTCGCCGTCGCGGGGTCGATCGCGTATCTCGCGGTCGATTGGTTTCTGTCGAGAGGCTACGACCGGAACGCGATGGCCGGAATTCCGGAGTACGACAACGTCGACGAAAGCTCCATCTTGTCCGCGCAGGACATTAACGCCAAGCTCGAGCCTTCCTACTTGGCTTATGCGGCGGAACGGTCCGCACAGGGCGTCTCGGATGCCGAAAACGTGGAACTCGTCCTTCCGGCGGCGGCGTTCTCCTCGAAGAGCCCGTCGGGCGCGGCAGTCGAGAGCGGCATCGGCGATCTTCCCGGAACGTCGCTCGTCTTGAGCGAGGAGAACGCTTGGGTGGAATACGAGATCGACGTCCCGCGGGACGGCTTCTATCAGATCGGCATGACCTACTACGCTATGCCCGGGAAGCGCGCATCCGTCCTTCGCAGCTTGCAGATCGACGGCGCATACCCGTTCTATCAAGCGAAGAAGCTTGAATTCACTCGGCTGTGGACGGAAGAAGGCGACACCTGGTTCGACAACCAGGGCAACGAATACAACGCGAAGCAGAAGGAGACGTTCGGCTGGCAATATCGGGAGTTCCGAGACGCCGAGGCGAAGGTGTCGGAGCCGTTCCGGTTTCACTTGACGCAGGGCAAGCATACGCTGCGCCTCCATATGATCCGCGAGCCCGCGGCGATCGGCGAAATTCGCGTGTTCGCTCCGGTGCGGCTGCCTTCTTACGAGGAGGTGGCGAAATCGTACGAGACGAACGGCTACAAGCCGACGACGGGCCATTTGATCAAAATCCAAGCGGAAAGCCCGACGCTGAAGTCCGACCCGACGCTGCGCCGCATCGAAAACCGGGAGCCGTTGACGGAGCCGTTCAACAAGAAGGGCGTAGGGCTCAATACGTTCGGCGACCTTGCCTGGAAGCGCGGCGGCCAGTGGGCGGAATGGGCGTTCGAGGCGCCCGAGAGCGGTTTGTACGAAGTAGGCGCTCGGTTCGGCAGCTGGTGGTTGAACGGCATTCCCGTGGAGCGCATCGTGTCGATCGACGGCGCGATTCCGTTCCGGGAGATGAACGCGGTGAAGTTCCCGTACGAGGAAAATTGGCAGGTGGGCGACTTCGGCCTACGCGACGAGCCGTATTTGTTTTACTTGGAAAAAGGGGAGCATCGCATTCGCATGGAGGTTCAGGTCGGCTCGCTGGGGGAAGCGTTCGAGAAAGTGCGAGACGTGTCCCGCAAGATGTCCTTGCTGAGTCGGGAGATCATTCTATACACCGGTACGAACCCAGATCCGAATCGCGATTGGGAGCTGGAGCGTAAAATCCCGAATTTGATTCCGCGGCTTCACTTAATGGCGCGAGGACTCGACGACGCGATGAAGATGACGTTCGAGCTCGGCGTCGACCCGAGCAGCGCGGAGGTCGGACAGCTCGGCGTCATCCGAGACCAGCTGCTCGACATGGCGGAAGACCCGAACACGATCCCGGGCCGCATGCAGGCGATGACGGACTCGCAGTCGTCTCTCGGACTGTGGATTACGAACCTCAGTCAACAATCCTTGGATTTGGATTACCTTATCGTCAAGTCGCCGGATACGCCGTGGCCCCCGGCGGAAGCCCATTGGGCGAAGAAGGCGTGGTATTCGTTCCAAGATTTCCTGCTTTCGTTCCGGAAAGATTACAGCGGCATCGGCAACGTGTACGAAGCAGGCGAAGGCGAACGAACGCTTGACGTATGGGTCGCCCGAGGAAGGGATTGGGTCGAAATCATCAAGCAGCTGGCGGACGAGGATTTCACGCCGCAGACGGGCATCAAGGTGAACGTCAACGTTATCCCGGCGCAAGCGATGAACCTGCTCATGCTGTCGACGACGTCCGGCAAGCAGCCGGACGCGGCGCTGGGCGTCGAAGCGGAAGTGCCGATCGACTTCGCGATTCGCGGCGCGGTCGTCGACCTGAGCGAGTTTCCCGATTACGAGGACATCGCCTCAAGATTCCGGCCCGGCGCGTTAATCCCTTACGCCTACGACGGCGGCGCCTACGCGCTCCCGGAAAACCAAAACTTCACGATGCTTTTCTACCGAACGGACATCATGAACGAGCTGGGCGTCGAGGACATCCCGGAGACGTGGGACGAAGTGATGGATCTGATCCCGATCTTGCAGCAGAACGGCATGGACTTCTACTACCCGCACGCTTCCAATGCGCCGCAGCTTGCGGTGAACGAGTTTTCGCCGTTCCTGTTCCAATACGGCGGCGAGTATTACAAGGAGGGCGGCAGTCGGTCGGCGCTCGATACGCCGGAGGCGATGGAGGCGGTGAAGGTGTGGACCGGATTGTTCACCAATTACAAGATCAACAAGGACGCCAACTTCTATAACCGGTTCCGTTCGGGCGAGATGCCGATCGGCGTAGCCGATTACTCGACATACGTGCTGTTGTCCACGGCGGCGCCGGAGCTGTCCGGCTGGTGGGAGATGAAGCCGATGCCGGGCGTCCGCCAAGAAGACGGCCGCATTAACCGCTCTACCGGCGGCTCGGCGCAGACCGGCATGATTTTCAAGAACACCGGTATGGAAGCCGAGGCTTGGGAGTTCCTCAAATGGTGGACCAGCGCGGACGTGCAGGAGCGCTTCGGCGGCGAGCTGGAATCGATCCTCGGCGTGGAGGCGCGCTGGAACACGGCGAACGTGGAAGCGTTGGAGCGGCTTCCGTGGCCGGCGGTAGATATCGAAGCGATTCTGGAGCAGTGGGAATGGTTCCGAGAGCGGGAAGTCGTGCTCGGCGGGTACTACACGACGCGCCACGTGGCCAACATCTGGAACGAAATCGTGCTGAACGGGAAAAATCGCCGGGAAGCCGTCGAAGACGGCATCCGCGAAATCGATCGGGAGCTTCGCAAGAAGAGGGAAGAATTCGGGCTCGGCGAGCCCGGCTCTTCCGCCGAATAGGGGGCCGGGTACCGCATGAACCATACGACCGTTACTACGTCCGGGGCGGCCGCGTACGCTCCGGAGAGCAAGCTGAGACTGTTGTGGAAGGCGATGTACGCACACCGAGTGTCGTACTTGTTCCTTGCGCCGTTCCTCGTATTCTTCGCGCTGTTCACGATCATTCCGGTGCTCACGTCGATCGGGCTCAGCTTCACGTACTACAACATCCTGGAGTCCCCGCGCTTTATCGGGCTCGGAAATTACCGGCTGCTCTTCGTCGACGACGACATCTTCCTGACGGCGATCGGAAACACGTTGAAGTTCGCGGTCGTCACCGGTCCCGTCGGTTACATCATGGCGTTCCTGCTGGCGTGGTTGATCAGCCAAATTCCGAACCGGTACCGATTCTTGTACACCTTCTGCTTCTACACGCCGGCGATCACGAGCGCGGTCGCGATGACCGTCGTGTGGACGTATTTGTTCTCCGGCGATCGATACGGCATGATCAACAATTGGCTGCTGCAATCGGGCATTCTGAACGAGCCGTGGCTTTGGCTGCAGGACGTGAAGACGATCATGCCGGTGCTGATCCTCGTGTCGTTGTGGATGAGCATGGGCATCGGCTTCCTGGCGTTCCTCGCCGGACTGCAGAACGTGCCGCGGGACTTGTACGAAGCCGGCGCGATCGACGGAGTGAGATATCGGTGGCAGGAGCTATGGTACATCACGATCCCTTCCGTCAAGCCGCAGCTGCTGTTCGGCGCCGTCATGCAGGTCGTGTTTTCGCTCCAGGTGTTCGACGTGAGCGTCCAGCTCGTCGGCATCCCGAGTCCGCTATACGCCGGGCACACCGTGATGACCCATCTGTTCGACTATGCGTTCATTCGATTCGAGATGGGGTACGCATCGTCGATCGCCGTCGTCCTGTTTTTCATTATGGTGGGGCTGAACCGGTTCATCTTCAACATTCTCGGACATAAGGAGTGAGCAGCGATGGCCGTATCGTCTTCTACGATCGTGAAGGGAAGGTTCGACTGGGGCGGTCTCGCGCTCTACGCATTCCTTACCGTATTGGCGTTGTTTATGCTGGCGCCGCTCGTCTACATGGTGTCGACCGCGTTCAAGCCGATCTCGGAGCTGTTCTTGTTTCCGCCCCGATTTTTCGTCATGAACCCGACGTTGAAAAATTTCCATAACCTGCTGCTCGCGTCGGGCACGTCCTTCGTGCCGTTCACCCGGTATGCGTTCAACAGCGTCGTCGTGTCGCTCGGCATCGTCGTCGGCGGGGTGCTCATCTCCGCGATGGCGGCATATCCGCTAAGCAAGCACGTCGACATGCCGTTCCGGAAGTCGATCTTTAACGTCGTCATTCTGGCGCTCATGTTCGCCCCGCAGGTGACGCAAATTCCGCAGTATTTGGTCATTAACAAGCTGGGCCTCATGAATACGTATTTCGCCTTGGTCATCCCGTATCTCGCGTATCCCGTCGGGTTGTTCCTCATGAAGCAGTTCTTGGACCAGATCCCGGACGCGCTGCTCGAGGCGGGCAAGATGGACGGAGCGAAGGAATGGACGATCTTCTGGAAAATCGTCATGCCGCTTCTCAAGCCGGCCTGGTCGACGCTCGCGTTGTTCGTCTTCGTCGCCGCGTGGAACGATCCTTGGTCGTCCGCGGTGTATACGACGACGGAGGACATGAAGTCGCTGCCGTACGCGCTGACGACGATCAACGGCGGCACCGCGAACGCGATCGCGACGGCGGGCACGCTCGGAGCGGCAAGCCTGCTCATGATCGTCCCGACAGTCCTCGTCTTCGTCGTCACGCAGAAGATGGTGCTCGAGACGATGGCCCATTCGGGGATAAAGGAGTGAAGACGCCGCTATGAGACGGTACTTGCGCGCCGCGATCGTCGTGCTCCTCGGCTGTGCCATGCTTCCTATATCGGCATCGGCCGACAGTCCTTACGAAGGGTATATCTACGACAGCCTGCGGAATACGCCGCAGTCCATCAATGGGTACTTGTATCAAGACTCGATCGACGGCTACGATCTCGAGACCGGGCCGTTCGTCGAGCCGTCCGATATTTTCGTGGCGGAGGACGATACGTTTTACATCGCGGATACCGGGAACAACCGGATCGTCCGCATGGACGGCGATCGGAACGTCATTTCCGTCGTCGCGCCGGAGGAGGGCGAAGGGAAGCTGTCCTCGCCGAAGGGCGTCTACGTCACTGAAGAAGGGGAATTGTACGTCGCGGATACCGGAAATCAACGGATCGCGCGTTTCGATTCGTACGGCCGCTACGTCGGCCAATATTCGAAGCCGGATTCGCCGCTTCTTGAAACCGGATTCACGTTCTCGCCGTCGAAGGTCGTCTTCGACAAGCGGGGGTATTTGTTCGCCGTCAGCGAAGGCGCCCATCAAGGCTTGGTGCAGCTGCGGCCGGACGGAAGCTTCGCCGGATTTTTCGGCGCGAATCACGTCGAGTTCAGCTGGACCCGGCTGCTGGTGCGTTACATCGCGACGAAGGAGCAGCGGGATCAGCTCGCCAGCGTCCGCCCTCCCGAATTTTCCAACCTGTTTTTAGACCGGGAAGGGTTTATTTACACGACGACGTTCGGCATTCGAGCGAATCAAATCAAGCGGCTGAGCGCCGTCGGCGTCGATATTTTAAATCTGAACGAGTCGAGACGGTACGGAGATTACCGGATGCCGGTAGAGCGATGGTCCTCGCTGTTCGAAGCGTTCGTCGACGTCTCCGTCGACGCGAACGGCGTCATTACGGCGATCGATCAGACGACGGGCAAGGCGTTCCAATACGATCAACTGGGCAATCTGTTGTTCGTCTTCGGCGGGCTGGGCAATCAGAACGGACTGTTCATGACGCCGTCGGCGATCGATTCCATGTCGGACGGTACGATGCTTGTCGTCGACAAGACGCGCGGGCGCATCGATCGGTTCCGCACGACGCCGTTCGCCGACAAAGTACACGAAGCCGTTAAGCTGTACGTCGAGGGGAAATACGAAGAGGCCTCCGTCCCCTGGCATGAGGTGCTGCGCATGAACAGCAATTACGACTTGGCTTATAAGTCGATCGGCAAGGCGTTATACCGTGCGGAACGGTACGAAGAGGCGATGACGTACTTCAAAGCCGCGAAGGACCGGGCCGGGTTTTCGGAGGCGTATCTGGAATATCGCAAAATCTTCCTGCGCAAGCACTTCGACGTCATCTTCGGCGGGATCGCGCTCTTGTACGCGTTGTTCAAGGCGTACCGCTACAGGCGAAGCCGACGCCGACGGGCAGGCGGGGCTGCCGCGGGCGGAGGCTGGAAGAGGGGAGGGGCGAATCTGTGAAACCGTTACGGATGGCTCGGGACGTTATGCTGCATCCGCTGGAGTTTTTCTACGATATTCAATTCGTCGGCCGATCGAAGGTCGTCGCGGCGATCGCGCTCGTATTGCTGACCGTCGCGGTCCGCGTGCTGTCGTTGACGATTACCGGCTTCTCGTACCAAACGCGGGAGCCTTACCAAATCTCCGTCGTGCTTCAAGCCGTATGGATCATCGTTCCTTGGCTGACGTGGGCCGTCGCCAACTGGGGCGTCAGCACGATCGTCGACGGGGAAGGGAAATTCGTCGACGTGTTGTCCGGCAGCGCCTTCGCGTTCATCCCTTACGTCGTCTTCATGCTGCCGATCGCCGTCTTAACGAACGTACTTTCCTTAAGCGAAAGCATGATCGTCTCCGGCTTGACGGCGGCGGTCTATCTGTGGGTCGTCATGCTCGTCTTGATGAAGGTTAAGGTCGTACACGACTTCGAGTTGGGCAAGGTCGTATGGATTTCGCTGTTGACGATCGCCGGCATGTTCGTCGTCTGGTTTATCGGCCTTCTGGTGTTCGGGCTCGTAAACCAAGCGTTCTCCTTCGTCATCGGCTTATACAAGGAGCTGTCATTCAGATGGTAAGGGGGGGCAAGAGATGAGAAGCATGTCGAGGCTGAAGTCCGGTTTGCGGACGCATGCTTGGAAAATCGCGGGATACGCCGTTACGGCCGCTCTTACGATCGCTTTTATTCTGGTCATCAGCGAGCCCCCCGCCGAACCGGCCGCGCCGGCCGCCGCGGCCGTCGAGGAGCCGAAGCCGGAGCTGAACGAATTCGGCGCGCCTGACTTGTCGCTCGAGAACGAACGGTTCCGACTCCGCTTCGACGGTCGATACGGCGGCGTAACCGTAACGGATAAGGCGACGGGCGAGACGTGGGTCAGCATCCCGGCGATCGACGAGACGATGCCGCCGAACAACCAGCGGTTTATTCGTTCTCCCGTACATATCCGCTATACGGAAGGCAAGGGCAGCGCGCAGACGTACCCGTTCAAGGAGCAAGGGGCGCTGCAAGCGAAGCTGTCCGACGCCGGCGACGCGATCGTCGCCGCGTTCGACCTGCCGACGCTCGGGATGTCGTTCGTCATGGAATATCGACTGACGGACGACGGTCTGGAGATCGTCATCCCGTTCGATTCCATCCGCGACGGCGTCGACAAGAAATTGGTTTCGATCGAGCCCCTTCCGTTCTTCGAAGCGGCCGCGGGAACCGAACGCGGAGCCGTCGTCATACCGGACGGATCGGGCGCGATTATTCCGTTCAAGGAATCGCATCCGCCGTACTTCGAAATCTACAGCGAATTCATTTACGGCGGAGATCACGCGTTCCGAAAGAACGTATACCAGAAAGTTACGGACAACGAACGGGAGCTTCTCAGCTACGGCCCTCGGGAGATGGCGGCGCTCCCGATATACGGGATATATAAAGAAGGGGATAAGGCGTTCCTCGCCGTCGTTCAAGACGGAGCCGAGGACGCGAAGATCAACGCGACCCCGTCGGGGCTCCGCGGCATCCAGCTGTACCGAACGTCGGCGGAGTTTATTTACCGGAACGACGACGTCGTCTTTCTCGGCAGCTCCGGCGAGATTCCGTTGACGCTCAGCGACATGATTCCCGGCGATCGGTCGATTCGGTACGTATTTCTGCAAGGCGATGCCGCCGATTACGTCGGCATGGCGTCCGCCTACAGGAAGTATTTGACTACCGTGCAGGGCGTCGTCCCCGTCGAGGGACAGTCGCCGGCGTATCAGCTTCGGTTGTTCGGCGGCGTTCTGCAGGACGAAATCCTAGGGCGTACGTTCATCTCGATGACGACGTTCGACGAAGCCCGCCGGATGCTCGAAGGACTGATCGAACGCGGCGTCCGTTCGATCGAGCTGACGCTCGAGGGCTGGAACGACGGCGGCGCGTTCGGCAACCAACCGGCTCACCTGCCGGCGGACCGGCGGCTCGGCGGCACCGCGGATCTGAAGGCGTTGGCCGACTACGCCGCTTCGCAAGGGATCGACTTGTACCTCAAGACGAACTACGTGAAGCCGTTCCATAAGAGCAGAGCCATGAAGGAGTCGTCGGATGCGATCCGGGGCTTGAACAAGGAGCTGATGAAGGTTTACAAGCCGTACGTGACGACGCGGCAAGCTTCATACGAGCTGTATTACCTATTAAAGGCGGACCGCGTGTCGGAACGTTACGTCGAGAAGGAGATGCCGGCGTTCGCGGAGCTCGGCGCGACGGGCGTGCAGCTGGGATTGATGGGCAGCATGCTGTATTCGGACCCGGGCTCGAAGACGCCGACCTATCGGAAGACGACGCTCGACGCGTGGGTGAGGTCGATGGACGCCGCGCGGGAGCACGCCGGGAAGGCGGCGGTCGATTACGGCTTCGGCTACGCGCTGGGCCATGTGGATCGCATCGACGACATTCCGCTCGACTCGAGCCATTTCTTGTTCGAGGAACGTGCGATCCCGTTCTATCAAATCGCGGTTCACGGCATGATTCCGTATACGGCGAAGCCTTCCAATCTTCGAGACGACCCGAAGGCGGAGTTTCTACGGGCGCTCGAATACGGCGCGCTTCCGAGCTTTCGGTTCACGCACGAGGATCCGGCGATGCTGAAGCGGACGATGGTGGACGATCTGTTCAGCTCGCGCTTCTCGGAGTGGGCGGACTTGTCGGTGCGGGAATACAACGAGGCGGCCGCGGTGCTCGAACAGGTGGCCGGCGAGCCGATCGTCGCGCATGAGCGGCTGGCGGAAGGCGTGTTCCGGACGACGTACGGGAACGGCGTACAGGTTATCGTCAACTACAATTCGAAGGAGACGTCGGCGGACGGCGCGACCGTGCCGGCCCTCGGGTATGCGGTGAAGGGGGGAGCTCAATGAGAAGATTCGGGAAAATGTCGATGCGCACCCGCCACATCTTGGAAGGGTACTCGTTCATCTCCCTATGGGTCGTCGGCTTCCTGATGTTTCTAGCGGTTCCGTTCGGGCAATCGCTATATTACTCCTTCAACAAGATGACGTTGACGAATCAAGGACTCGTCGCTTCGTTCAACGGCCTTGCGTATTACCGGGAAGCGTTCACGCTGGACGTCGAGTTCGTGCCGAAGCTGATGTCGACGGTGACGACGATGGTCGTTCACGTGCCGCTCATCATCGTGTTCGCCATGTTCAGCGCCTTGCTGCTCAATCGTCCGTTCCGCGGACGCATGCTGTTCCGGTCGATCTTCTTCCTGCCGGTCATCATCGCCTCGGGCATGGTGCTCCAGAAGCTGCTGGAGCAAGGAGCCGCGACGCTGCCGATCTTCGTTCAATACGATCTGGCGCGAATCTTAAGCCAGTATGTTCCGGGCGAAGTGCTGCTGCCGCTCCTCCGAATGGCCGATTCGTTGACGCTCGTCATGTGGGACTCGGGCGTACAGATTCTTATTTTCCTGGCGGGCTTGCAGTCGATCTCGCCGTCGCTTTACGAAGCGGCCAAGTGCGACGGCGCGACGCCGTGGGAGAGCTTCTGGAAGGTGACGTTCCCGATGATTACGCCGATGATCCTGGTCAACATTTTGTTCAGCATCGTCAATTCGTTCACGAAGGTGAACAATTCCGTCATGCAATACATTCATACCGTCGCGTTCAAGGAGAACGATTACGGTTACGGCGCGGCGCTGGGGTGGATTTACTTCGCGATCATCTTCGCGATCATCCTGCTCGTCATGCTGATGTTTCGCAGAATGGATAATCCGTATACCCGGGAAGGCAGGTGACGCGAGTGCGATCGGAACATTCCGCGGAACGGACGGCCGCGGCGGATCCGCTGGCCCGTCTGGAAGCGAAAACCTCGGCGTACCTTCGTTCGAGGGCGGCGCGGCGCTCTAAAGAAGTGCTCGGCTTGACGCTGCACTATACGGTGCTGCTGAGCTTGTCCTTCGTCTTTATTTATCCGATTTTGTACATCGTCAGCCAATCGTTCATGCAGGTCGAGGACATTACCGACGCGACCGTGCAATGGATTCCGAAGGCGCTCTCCTTCGAGCATTACCGGTTCGCCTTCAACAAGATGGATTATTGGCACAGCTTCGGCAACAGCGCCGTCTCGACGCTTCTATCCGCCGCCGCGCAAATTTTCAGCTGCGCCGTCGTCGGGTACGGCTTCGCCCGTTATCGGTTTCCCGGTCACTCGCTCTTGCTCGCGCTCGTTCTGTTCGCGTTCCTCGTTCCGCCGCAGACGATCGTCATTCCGTTGTTCATCTTCTTCGGAGAGCTTCACTGGCTCAATACGTCGATGCCGATCATCGTGCCGGGGTTGTTCGCGCAGGGGCTGCGGGGCGCTCTGTTCGTCCTGATCTTCATGCAGTTTTTCCGCGGATTGCCGCACCAGCTGGAGGAGGCGGCGCGCATCGACGGCGCCGGCGCGTACCGCACGTACTTCCAAATCATGCTGCCATTGTCCGGACCGGCGCTGCTCGTCGTCTTCCTGTTCTCCACCGTATGGCATTGGAACGACGTCTTCGAACCGAACCTGTATTACATGGTTCAGGAATTCTATAACTTGCCGCAGCAGCTGGCGATCTTGGATACGGAAGGCGTGTTCCGCGTTCAGCAAGCGAAGATGATGACGGGAGGCCGCACGCTCGGATCGGTGCCGACCAATTTCAACCGGAATATGGCGGGGGCGCTCATCACGATTTTGCCGCTCATTCTGCTTTACGGATTCGCCCAACGCTATTTCATAGAAAGCGTAGAACGGACCGGCATCGCGGGAGATTGATTCGCTGTCCCGGCAGGCTCGTTCGTAAAGGAGCGTGATGCGTATAGGAGCGTAATGTCGGCGCAGGATTTCAAGGGACGCACCGAAAATCCAAAAAAAGGTGGATGTCAAATGAAAAAACGAGCATCGATTTCACTGATTTTGATTCTTGTTCTGACGATGGCGCTGGCGGCTTGCTCCGGAGGAAGCGGACTCGGAACCGGTACGCCGGAGCCGGCCGATCCGAAAGCGGAAGCCCCGTCGAACGACAACAAAGGCCAAACGGACGCTCCGCCGGCGCAAGAGGTCGTTACGGCGGATCCGAACAACTTCGTCCCGGCGCTCGCGACGGATACGCAGGGGGAGGTCACGGTATGGGCCGCCTGGCCGTTGGAATCCTGGATCGGCATGTTCAATTCCCAATACCCCAACGTCAAGGTGAATCTCGTCGTGATGGACGAAATCGAGGGGAAGCTGAAGACGGCGTTGGCCGCGGGTTCCGGCGCGCCGGACATCGCGTTCCTCGACGGCGGGTTGATGGGCAACTACAACACGGTCGACGGATTCGAGGATTTATTGCTTCCGCCGTATAACGCGGGGATATACGAGGATTTCTTCCCGCCGTCCGTATGGCAGCGCTTCAAGTCGCTCGACGGACAGAAGCTGATCAGCATCGCCACCGACACCGCGCCGGCCGTTACGTTTTATCGCGTCGACATCCTGGAAGAGAACGGCTTCCCGACCGATCCTGCGGAGCTCGGGGAATACATCGCGAACGCCGACAACTTCATCAATATGGCGAAGACGCTCCAAGCGCAGGGCAAGTATTTGATCCAGTGGGATACGGAGCCGCTGAGCATCTATACGTTCGGCATCGGATTTTTTAACCGCAAGCTCGAGTGGCAGCGCAACACGCCGCAATTCGCCGACGGCTTGGATTTGTCGAAACGGTTCAAGCAAGAGAAGCTCGCCTCGAACATCGACTTCTGGTCGGACGAAGGGACGCAGGCGCTCGCTTCGGGCAAGACGGCCATGACGTTCCTCGGCAACTGGGGCGTCGACGAAATTCGCAACAAAGCGCCGGATACGGAAGGCAAATGGCGCGCGACGCATCTGCCGTTCGGCGCGTACGGCGGCTGGGGCGGCGCTTCGCTCGGCATCACGACGCAAAGCAAGAATAAACCGCTCGCGTGGGAGTTTATCCGGTTGATTCTCCTCAACAACGTCTTCGCGAACAAGGAAAACATCCAGTACGGCGGGACGCCCGCGTTCTTGCCCGCGTACGACCTGCTGGAGTCGGTGGAGACGCCGAACGTCTTCCTCGGCGGCCAGAAGACAGGGAAGATGTATATGGAGATGATTCAGAAAATTCCGGAATCGATCAGCACGCCGCTCGACGTCAAGGCCCAGGAAATCTGGGATAAGGGCATTCAAGAGGCGCTCGAGAAAAACATCGATTCCAAGACGGCGCTGCAAAACATTCAAGACGAGGTGGAGCGCGTCTTGGGTCCGGACATCGCGGCGCTGAAGCAGCAGCTCGGTATTCAGTAACGGATTTTGCGCCGGAATCGTTCGCGTCCGCGAGCGATTCCGGCTTCCATCCTCCGGAGGTGAACGTATGATCCGATGGGGCATCTTGGGCTGCGCGGCCATCGCCGAGCAGCATATCGTTCGAGCGATTCGGAGCTCGCCGAGCGGGGAGGCCGTCGCGGTCGCCAGCCGAAGAGCGGATACGGCCAAGGCGTTCGCCGACCGGCACGGCATTCCGCGGCACTACGGCAGTTACGAGGCGCTGCTCGCCGATCCGGACGTGGATGCGGTTTACGTTCCGCTGCCGAATCATCTGCATTGCGAGTGGACCGTGCGCGCGGCTCTCGCAGGGAAGCATGTGCTGTGCGAGAAGCCGTTCGCGATGGACGCCGAGGAAGCGGTCCGCATGGCGGAAGCGGCCAAGACCGCGAACGTGCGGCTGGCGGAAGCGTTCATGTACCGACACCACCCGAGGTACGCCCGCGCGAAGCAGTGGATCGCTTCGGGCGCGATCGGCGACGTGCGTGCCGTCTCGGCGTCGTTCGCGTTCGATCTGTCGAGTCGATCCGACGATATTCGCTTTCGTCCCGAACACGGCGGCGGCTCGGTGTACGACAACGGCTGTTACGCGATCAGCGGGGCGAGGCTGCTGCTCGGCTCGGAGCCGGAAGCCGTGACGGCCCATGCGTGGACGTCCGAACGCCATGGCGGCGTCGATATGATGAACGCGGCGCTGCTGGAGTTCCCCGGCGGGATCGGCGCGACGCTGCTGTTCGGCATGTGGTGCGACGGCCGGAACGAAATTCTGGTGTTGGGGAGCGAAGGCAGCATCGCGATTCCGAACGCGTTTTACTACGAGCCCCCGGAGGAAACCCGGCTGATCCTGCGGAGCGGGGGAGAAACCGTCGAGGAGACGTTCTCCGCGACGGATCATTACGCGCTGCAGGTCGAGTCTTTCGCGAGAAGCGTGGAAGAGGGCGTCGATCCCGCGTTCCCGCCGGAGGACGCGGTCGCGAACATGCGCGTCGTCGAGGCGACGCTGCGCTCGGCCCGTTCGCGGACCCGCGTCGTCATCGGGTAGCGCCGGAGCCGCCGAAGGAGGGAGAACGATGACTGCCGCTGTGTTAAACGATGCGCAAATCGAGCATTTCATCGACAAGGGTTGGGTAAAGCTGGAGCGGGCGTACGCGGAAGCGGACGCGTTGGCCGCCCAGACGTACGTGTGGAGTCAAGTGGAGCGGCGAGGCGTGCTGCGAAGCGACCGTTCGACTTGGACGAAGCCGATGGTCCGGATGAACGAAAATTACGACACGCCGGAGTTTCGGGCTTGCCAAACCGACCGATTGCTGGGCGCGATCGAGGACTTGATCGGACCCGGGCAGTGGTTGTTTCGCGAACGGCCCATTCGTTGGGGGTGGTGGCCGGTAAATTTCAGCCAAGGCGCCGAGCGGGCGTGGGACGTCCCGACCGAAGCTTGGCATATCGACGGCATCCATCACCCCCAATTTCTCGATAGTCCGGAACAAGGGCTGCTTCTGCTGTGCATCTTCTCCGAAATCGGTCCGCGCGGCGGCGGCACGCTCGTCGTCGAAGGGTCGCACAACATCGTGGCTCGCATTCTGAAGGAGCGCCCGGAAGGGCTTGCGGTGAAGGAAGTGAACGAAGCGGCCAAGCGGCATCCGTATTTGGCCGAGTTGACCGGCAGTCGGCCGATCCCGGACGGCCTCTCCCGCATCGAGCGATTCATGGAGCGCGAGACCGTCGACGACGACGGCTTCCGGCTTCGCGTCGTAGAGACGACCGGGAGGCCCGGGGACGTCATCATCGGTCACCCGTTCTTGTTCCATGCGGCGTCGCCGAACCATACGGGCGCGCCGAGATTTATGTGCAACAACCAAGCGCCGCTGCGGGACCGCATCCGATTGGACCGGCCGCCCGGCGAGTCGCACACGCCGTTAGAACGGTCGATTCGCAAGGCCGTCTATTGAGAAGAGGGATGGGGAACGGGATGAAAATTACGATTAAGGAGGTGGCGAAGGAGGCGGGGGTTTCCATCGCTACCGTTTCAAGAGTGTTAAACGGCAAGGACGGAATCAAGCCTTCCACGAAGGACCGCGTGGAGAAGGCGATCGTGAAGTACAACTTCTCTCCGGACCACATCGCCCGATCCATGATCGTAAAGGAGTCCAAAACGATAGGGCTGTTAGTGCCACAGTTATCCAACGAATACTGGGCTACCTTGGCGGAAGTCATCGAGGAAGCGCTCTGGACGCATGGATATACGCTGTTGTTATGTACGTCGTCGACCCGCGACGACAGCCTGCAGAAGGAGAAAGCCGCGATCCATTCCTTCATTCAACGGAAGGTCGACGGCATCATCTACAGCACCTCCAGCGGGGCGAACGAGTCTTTCCTGGAATTCACCGAGCAGATCAAGCGATACGGCGTGCCGATCGTCGCCTTCGATCAAAAAATCCAAGGGATGAGCCAAATATACGGCGATCATCTGCAAGGCGCGATGGACGCGGTCAAGCATCTCATTCAGCTCGGCCATCGGAATATCGCGTACATCGGCGGGCCGCTCGTCAGTCCCGAACGGGAGCTCGGATACCGGAACGCGCATACGATCCACGATTTGCCCGTCTACGAGCAACTGATTACGCGCGGCGAACCGACGTTCCAATTCGGCTACCGCGCGATGCGGGAGCTGATCGAGTCGGGACGCCTGTTCACAGGCGTGTTTTGCGGCAACGATCTCATCGCGCTCGGCGCGCTGCAGGCGCTCGAGACGGCCGGGCGGCGCGTGCCGGAGGACGTCGCGGTCGTCGGGTACGACGACATTCATATGGCCAGCTTCGCCAAGCCCGCGCTGACGACCGTGCGGCAGCCGATCGCCGAGATGGGGCGGACGCTCGTGGAGCAAGTTTTGTTGTCCATCGAAACCGGCAACGCCCCTCAACAGAGCCGCCATCTCGTCTTTCCGATGACGCTCGTCGTTCGGGAAAGCTGCGGCGCGAAGACAAGGGTTCGGACGTTGTAACGATCGGATCGTCGGCGAGCGCGGCATTACACATAACGGTTCATTACCGACAAAGGAGAGACGTAACATGAAAAGAGTCAAAGTCGGCGTCATCGGATTAGGGGAAGTCGCGCAAATCATTCATCTGCCGATCTTGCAAGCGCTGAGCGACCGATATGAAGTCGTCGCGTTATGCGATATTTCGCCTTCGCTCGTCGCCTGGGCCGGAGAACGGTACGGAGTTGACGCGCTCTACACCGACGCGCACGAGCTCGTGCGGCGGGAAGACATAGACGCCGTGTTCGTTCTGAACAGCGACGAATATCACGCCGAGCACGCCATCGCCGCGATCCGCCAAGGCAAGCATGTGTTGATCGAGAAGCCGATGACGCTCACCGTCTCCGACGCGGACGCGCTCATCGCGGCGAGAGACGAGGCCGGCGTGCAGGTGTTGGTCGGCTACATGCGCCGGTACGCGCCGGCGTTCGAGAAGGCGTGCGAGGAGCTCGCGTCGCTGGGACCGATTCAATACGCGCGCATCCGCGACATTATCGGGCAGAACGCGATGATCATCGAGCAGTCGAGCGTCGTGCGCCGGTTCCAAGACATTCCGAAGGAAGCCTCAGACGACCGCTGGGCGCGGGCCAAGCGGATGGTCGACGAGGCGGTCGGCGACGTGCCGCAGCCGATCCGGAATTCGTATCGTCTGCTGGCGGGATTGAACAGCCACGATCTGTCCGCCATGCGGGAGCTGCTAGGCATGCCCAAGCGGGTCGTGTCCGCCTCCCATTGGAACGACGGGTATTACATCACGGCGACCTTCGAGTTTGACGGCTATCATGCGACGTTCGAAACCGGCGTCGATCACCAGCGCCGATTCGACGCGCACATCGAAGTGTTCGGCAAGTCGAAGCAGATGAAAATTCAGTACGATACGCCGTATATTCGCCACCTGCCGACGACGCTGCAGGTCTCGGAGACGGTCGGCGACGCGTATCGACAATCCGTGCACCGACCGACGTTCAAGGATCCGTATACGGTCGAGCTCGAACGCTTCTACGACGTCGTCGCGGGCGGGGCGCAGCCGAAGACGACGCCGGAGGATTACAAAGAAGATCTCGCTTTGTTTAAGATGATTTGCGACGCGCTGCTGCGCAATTATTCTTCCGTCGCGCAATAAAGCTTCGAAGGACGGCGGTTGAAGGAGGAAACGAGCGATGGGGACGGCGGGTTCGGCCACGGGTGAATTCATCTACGCGAAAGAGGAATTGGAATGCCGGTTCGATGCGTATTCGGGCCGATTGTTGTCCGTTCGCCGCGGCGAGACGACGTTCGCGACGAGCGGACTCGTCGTCGACGTAGGCGTCGACGGCCGATACGCGCTAGGCACGCTTGAATACCGTCCGTTGGACGGTCTGCACACGTGGGAGCTGCCCTTGATCGTTCCGAACGGCGGCGGGTCCGCGAACGCTCGATTCCTGGGACATTCGCTCGACGGCGACGGCCGGCTGCATCTGAATTATGCGTTCGACGGCCTGCTCCTGTCCGTCGAATACGCCGTTCGGGCGGGGACGTTATGTATCGAAGCGGACATCCGGAACGCCGCTTCCTCGCGCCGCCTCGTGGAAGGCGTCGCCTTCCTGCTGCCGCAGGCGCTCCCGAACGAGGCGTCCCTGCGCTTTGAATTTCCCGGCAACGTACCGCACGGCGTCTATTCCGCAGACGAGCTTCGCGCGTCGGACGCTCCGATCGCGACCGGATTGGTCAATCCCGTCATTCATGCCGCCATGGGCGATCTGAGCTTCAATGTGCTCTTCGTGGACGAAGAAGAAAAATGGGCGACCGCCGTGTACAGAGCGGCGGAGCCTTCCCTCGTCTACGCGAACGTGGCGGCCGTCGAGTGCTTCTTGGAGCCGGGGGAGTCGTTCCGCTGCGGCACGCTGTACGTACAGCCGGTCGGACGGCTATCGCCGTCCGAAGCGGTGCGCGCCTTGTACGCTTCGCGCGGCTGGACTCCGCCGACGGACGGCGTTCGCGACGGCGTGCTGTACTCCTGCCATCCGTACGGCACGATGGATTCGGGCTTTCAGGACCGCAGGACGATAAGCGAGTTCGCCGATGCGCTGCCGGGACTTAAGGCGATCGGCGTCGACCATGTCTGGGTGCTGCCGATCTTCGAGCACTTGGACCGGGGCGTCTATCATCCGACGGACCAAGCGATCATCGATCCGCGGTACGGCACGGACGACGACGTCGCCGCCTTCAGCCGAACCGCGCACGAGCTTGGGATGACGTTGTTGTTCGATTACGTACCGCACGGGCCGGAGCCCGAGGATCCCCTCGGCGTCAAGCTGCGGCAGTGGGCCGCGGTCGACCGCGGCGGACAGCCCGTTATCGAGTGGAACTGCTTGAGCTTCGATATGGCGAATCCGGACTACCAAGCGTATTTCCGCGCGCTCGTCCACGACCATGTCGATCGATTCGACATCGACGGCAGCCGCATCGATTGCGCGATGGGAGGTTTGACGAATTGGAAACCTGCCCCGGGGAATCGGCCGAGCAGCTCCAATTTGAAGGGAGGCGTCGCGATCTCGAGGACGATTCGGGAGGCGCTCGCGGAGAAGGGCAAGAAGCCGCTCGTCACGCCGGAAAATTTCAATCCGGTACCCGTATATGCACCGTATACCGATGCGTTCTACGATATGGCGTTGTACCGCGTTCTCTTCGAACTCGAGAACGCCGGGCTGGAACCGGCGGAATACGCGGCGCGCCTTACGCATTGGCTCGAGACGGAGCTGCGGTTCACGCCTGAAGGCTATATCAAGCTGCGCTTCCTCGGCAACCACGATACCGTCTCCTGGGTATGGCAGAAGCGGCGCGCGACGGAAGCGTACGGCGTCGAGAAGGCGAAAGCGCTCTGGGTTCTGATAAGCAGCATCGACGGCATGCCGATGCTGTACCAGGGCGACGAAGACGCTTCGATCTACCGGCGCACGGGTCCGGACCTGCGGTCGTTCTTTACGTCCTTGTTCGAAGCGCGGAAGACGTGGCTCGGCAACGAGTACGATATTCGCTATCAGAAGACGGACTCCCCGATCGTCGCTTTCGCGCGTACGAACGGGACGCGGAGAAGATGGGTTGCGGTGAACCTATCCCCGGAGCCGGCTTCATGTACGGCGGCGGCGGTCGTTCGAGACGTCTTGTACGGGGCTTGCGACGTAGGCGGCGACGGGCGCTCCGTGTCGTTGCAAGGATACGGCTACGTCTTGGCCGCTACGGAATGACGGGATGGGGAAGGGAACGGGCACGGGCACGAATTATGATTTGGTACGAACCTAGGGAGGGGTAATTATGGATACGATGAGAGCCAGCGTGATCGCCGGGCCGAGGAAGAGCGAGGTCGTCGCGGTTCCGATCCCCGACATCGGGGAAGAGGAGGTGCTGATCCGCGTCACCGCCTGCGGCGTGTGCGCCTCCGAGCTGCACCCGTGGATGGAGGGAGCCGGTTGGCTGGAGGCGTCCGGCCGCCGGCCGATCTTCGGTCACGAGCCGGTCGGCATCGTCGAGAAGGTCGGTTCGCGGGTTCCCGGGTTTCGACCGGGAGACCGCGTCACGGGGCTGATTCAGAACGCCTTCGCACATTATGCGAAAGCCGATTACCGCAAGCTCGTCCGCGTCCCCGAAGGACTGGACGACTTGGAGGCGTTGGGCGAGCCGCTATCCTGTTTGATGAGCGGCGCGGACCGGACGCCCGTCGGGCTCGGGCAGGATGTTGCCGTCGTCGGCGCGGGGTTTATGGGACTGGGCTTCTTACAGTTGATGCGTCTGAAGGGGGCGGGGAAGATCGTCGCCGTCGACATGCGGGAAGAGAGTCTGGCGGCGGCTCGACGGTTCGGCGCGGACGAAGCCTATACGCCGCAAGAAGTTCCGGCGGAATATAAGGTGACGGCCTGGTCGCATATGGACGAAGGGATCAAGGGAATCGACGTCGCGGTCGAAGCGTCCGGCACTCAAGGCGGCCTGCAGTTGGCCGGAGATATGACGGCGGTCCACGGCGCGTTGTCCGTCGTCGGCTACCATCAGGGCCACGGCGGCATGCGCAGCGTAAATATGGAGCTGTGGAATTGGAAGGCGATCACCGTCGTCAATGCGCACGAGCGGCGGAGCGAAGTTCACATGAAGCAGATGGAAGCCGGTCTTCGACTGATCCGGAACGGTTTGTTTAACATGAGGGATCTGATCACGCACGAATTCACCTTGGAGCAAGTAGATCAGGCGTATGAAGCGATCGCTTCGAAGCCTGCCGGCTTTATTAAGTCCGTTATCCGAATCGATTGATTTCCGGGGGAATCGCGCCAAGCGACAAGATTGTCGTTCTTTCGTCGAAACGGGTCTCATCTTGTTTGATATGTGGTTAATATTTAATAGAGTAAATAATTAAATAGATTAAGGAGAGCTGAACCATATGATCCCTGCTATCAATCCGACGACCGTAGGCGGTTGGTCGATTCCGTTTCGCGACTTCTTGGATGCCGCGGCTCGCGCGGGGTTCCCCGCGATCGATTACTCGATCGAGCCGTTCGCGGAAGTCGCGCGGACACAATCGCTCGAAGCCGCTCGGGAGCTCCTCGCGGCAAGAAGCTTGGCGATCGGCTCCTTCGGCCTCCCGGTCGAATTTCGCAAGGACGAAGACACGTTCGCCGAAGGGCTGCGGCGGCTTCCCGAGCTCGCGAAGCTGGCGACCTCGCTGGGCGCGGACCGCTGCTGTACTTGGCTGTGGCCGGCCACCGACGAACCGGTCGCCGAATACACGTCCCGATTTATCCGAAGGCTCCGCGCATGCGCTTCCGTTCTCGAGGAACATGGCATTCGGTTCGGCGTCGAATGGGTCGGCACGAAGACGCTGCGGACGATGAAGCATGACTTCATTCATACGCTGCCGGGCGTGTTGGAGCTGATCGGCGCGATCGACCGCCCGAACGTCGGCGTGCTGTTCGACAGCTTTCATTGGTTCACGTCCGGCGCGACGACGGACGATATTCTCGCCTTGAGGCCGGAGCAGATCGTGCTCGTTCATATCAACGACGCGCCGGACCGGCCGGTCGACGAGCAGGTCGACGACCGGCGACTGCTGCCCGGAGAAGGCATCATCGATTTGAACGGGATGCTGAACGCGCTCAGGCGCATCGGCTACGACAGCTTCGTCTCGGCCGAAGTGTTCAGCGACACGCTGCCGCTTCTCGGGCCCGAAGGGGCCGCGCGGAAGACGAAGGAAGCGATGGACCGCGTCTTGGGCGCGGCGAGCGAAGGAGGGAGCGGGCGATGAAGAGCGCCGCGATTTTGGCCGAACGGAAGGCCGGATTAGTGGAACTGCCGATTCCGAAGCCGTCGGGGGACGAAGTGTTGGTGAAGGTCATGGTCGCGCCGATGTGTACGGAGTACAAGGCGTTCTTGGACGGAGCGCCTAATTCCTGTCTGGGCCACGAAGCCGTCGGGGAGGTCGTCGAAGCCGCCGCGTCGGGACCGTTCCGCTCGGGCGACCGCGTCATCTCCATGCCGCTCTCCGGCTGCGGCGTCTGCGACCTCTGCTTGTCGGGCGATTACATCCATTGTTTATCCAACCCGATGCGAGACGCCGCCATGGCGCAATACGTCGTGAAACCGGCGCATGCCCTAAGGCGCATACCCGACGAAATGAGCTACGAACGCGCGGGGCTCGCTTGCTGCGGCCTCGGCGCGTCGTTCGGCGCGATGCAGAAGCTGGGCGTCGGGGCGTTCGATACGCTGCTTATTACCGGACTCGGTCCGGTCGGGCTCGGGGCCGTCGTCAACGCGGCGTTCCGCGGCGCCCGCGTCATCGCGGTCGAGTCCAATCCGTACCGGGCGGACGTCGCGAGACGGATGGGCGTGGACGCCGTGATCGATCCGCGCGACCCGGAAGCGCTGCAGCGCATCCGGGAGGCGACGGCCGGCGCAGGACCCGACTTCGCCCTCGATTGCTCCGGCGTTCCGGCCGCGCACCGGCTTTGCATCGACGCCGTGCGCCGGAAGGGGAAGGTCGCTTTCATCGGCGAATGTCATACGGACACGCCGATCGTCGTCAGCCGCGACCTCATCCGCAAGGGCATCTCGCTCGTCGGCTCCTGGCATTACAACTTGAACGATTTGCCCCTGCTGTTCCAAGTCATCGAGAGATCGCCCCTCGTCGACCTGTTGGTCACGCATGTATTCCCGATGAGCGACATTCAACGGGCGTTCGAGACGTCCGTCTCCCAGCAATCCGCCAAAATCATGCTGAAGCCTTGGGAGTAGACGAAACGCGAGGGCGAACGACGCAAGCGCCGGACCTGGGGTCCGGCGCTTTTTCCCAAAAAGATAGGAGAGAAGTCGATGCACGCGACAACGACAACGGCAACGACGATTGTCGATACGGATATCCATAACGAGGTGCTGCGGCAAGAGGACCTGCTGCCGTACTTGCCGGAAGCGTGGCACCGGCAATGGATGACGGCCGGCACCGGCATCGGCATGCCGTATTATTCCCCGGTCGGCGTTCTGCGTAGGGACGCGGATCCGGGGAACGGGGGCGTACCCGGCAGCGATCCGGGCGTCATCGTCAGAGATCACTTGGACCGGTACGGATTCCGGTACGGCATCTTGAACTGGGGCAGAGCGCTCGAGATGCCGATCCACCCCGACCCGGATTACGGCAACGCGGTCGTCTCCGCGCATAACGAATATATGGCCGACGCTTGGCTGCCCGCCGATCCCCGCTTCCGCGGCTCCATCGTCGTCAATCACGCCGATCCGCAAGCGGCCGCGAACGAGATCGACCGAATGGCCGGCCGCCCCGGCTTCGTGCAGGCGATCATGTGCAGCGCGGCTAGGCTGCCGTTCGGGCAGCGCTGCTACCACCCGATCTACGAAGCGGCCGAGCGCAACGGCTTGCCCGTCGCGATTCATCCGGGCACGGAGGGAAGGGGCGTATCCGGCGCGCCGACCCCATCCGGTTACCCCACGCGGTATATGGAATGGCATAATATTTTGCCGGCGAACTACATGACGCATGTGAACAGCCTCGTCTGCGAAGGCGTGTTCGAGAAGTTCCCCGGGTTGAAATTCGTATGCATCGAAGGCGGCGTCAGCTGGCTGCCCGCCTTGATGTGGCGCATGGATAAAAACTATAAAGGGCTTCGATCGTCCGCGCCATGGCTGAAGAAGCCCCCGTCGGAATATATCAAGGAGCGCGTCTATTTCACGACCCAGCCGATCGAAGAGCCCGGCATGCCGGAGCATCTTCACAGTATCCTCGACATGGCCGGCATCGAAGACCGCGTCATGTATTCGAGCGATTACCCGCATTGGGACTTCGATCCGCCGAACGTCGTCGCCTCCGCCATCCCGAGGGCGATCCGTTCGAAGGTCATGGGCGGCAACGCGATGGAGCTGTACCGACTAGAATAGGGAAGGGGCGAGCGAATTTGGCCATCCGATTCGTGGCCGCGGCGGACGATGTCGCCGAAGGGACTTCGATCCTCGTAGACGTGGAAGGGCGATCCATCGGCGTATTTCGGTTAGGCGGACAGTTTTACGCCATTCATAATTATTGTCCCCACGCCGGGGCGCCGCTCTGCCGGGGGCAGGTCGTCGGGACGACGCTCCCCTCCGCCGTGTACGAATACGTCTTCGGCAGGCAAGGAGAGATCATCCGGTGTCCCTGGCATGGGTGGGAGTTCGACATCAAGTCGGGGCGCTCGCTCGCGAATCCGAAGGTCCGGGCGAAATCCTACGAAGTCAGCGTCGTGGACGGGAAGATCGGCATCGTCGTTTGAAAATAGAAACATCCTCGCAGCGATCCTATGAAAAGATTGCCAATCTCCCAATATTCCGAGTAAAATAGTGGAATATTATAGAGTGGAGGGATTGGCATGATTATAAGAGACATGACGTTGCTTCGCCGACTCGTCGCGGGCGGCGCGGCCGCGGCGATCGCTTGCGCGGCGGCGTTCCCGGTCGCGGCGGCGGCCGCGCCGGCGGAAGACGCGAACGACTACGCGCTGTTCCTGGAAGAGAAATACGACATCGCCTTCGGCGCATCGACGCAGAAGGGCGACTTCCTCGAAGCGATGCAAGAGACGCTCGAGCTGGACGCCAAGACCGTGAAGATCGCCTTCGAAGACGTAACGAGCGACAGTTCGTGGTTCGAAGCGGCCGCGGCGCTGTACGGCGCCGGCATCATGACGTCGACGACCGTGCAGCCGGAGTCGACGTTGACCGCGCCGGGCGCCGTCTACTTGGCGGTGAAGGCGTCGGGCCTGAAGGAGTTGGCCTACTCGTACAAGGCGGACAAGGCGAACGCGGCGTTATCCAAGGCCGGCCTGACGCCGTCCGCGTATTCGCCGCAAGCCGCGAAGGAGCTGGCTGCCGCGATCGACGCCGGCCTGCTGCCGGAGGCGTATTACAAGGAGGTTGCGGAGGGAGGCGCCGCGTCGAACGCCTTGCTCGCGACGCTGCTCGGGAAGACGCTCGCGTTCAACGACCGGTACAAGCATTACCTCGGTTCCTCCAGCGACGCCGACATCTACGTCAAGCTGCAGGATGCATATCGGACGTCGGATCTGATTCAGGCGCCTGAGCTCCAAGAAGTGGTGGATACGGCGCTGAAGCAGGACCTGCTGACCGGCTACAACCTGAAAGATTCGCGGTACGATCCGAATTTTGTCGATTCGTTATCGCTGACGTACGGGCACGACAACCTGCAGCATGCCGTCCAGCTGATCGGGCTGCTGCGCAGCGAAGGCATCGACGCGCTGGTGCAGTTCGAGCCGAAGACGTCGGCGTTCATCTACTTGAAGGAGTGGGGCGAGCCGACCGAATCCGACAGCTATCAGGTCGTGCAGATCGAGAACGGCAATTATATCGCATACGCGAAAGAATACGACCTCTCGTTCGAATTCGAGACGGCGGCGGACAAGGCGCGGTTCCAGGACATCGTCCTCGCCTACGCCAAGAAAAACAGCGACGACGCGGCCGGCTTGATCGCTTCGTCGTGGTGGCAGCCGCTGTACTATTCGTTCACGGAGCTCGAGGGCTACGATCTCATTACGAACAATAAGATCGAAGGCTCCGGTCCGTACTACGCGCAGTCGTTCTCGCTGAACGCGGCGTCCGAGGCCATCGTCGACGGGTTCGAAGCGCTCGATCCGGACGTTGAAGTCGAAACCTATACGTTTTGGGTCGATCCGCCGTTCTTCCGCTATTTGAACGGGGAATCGATGTAAGCCAATCAGGCGCGCCGCAACATTCGTTGCGGCGCGCCTTTTCCATGCGATTTAAAAGCCCCTCGACCTCTCCCGGTAGTCCTGCGGCGAGCAGCCGGCCCATCGCTTGAACAGCCTGGAGAAGTAATTGGCGTCCTCGAAGCCGAGCCGCCGCGCGACGTCCGAGACGCGTTCGTCCCGCCGTTCCAAGGCGCGCTTCGCCTGCTCGAGCTTCACGAAGTGAACGTATTGCAACGGCGACATCCCCGTCGCTTGCTTGAACCGCTTCCGCAGCTGCGATTCGCCGAGGCGCGCAAGCTCGCACAGCTCCGCGACGCTCGGCATCCGCTCGCCGCTGCACACGATATATTCCGCGATCCCGGCAATCTGCGCGTCCGCGATCGGAAGGGCGTCGTCCGCCCGTCCGCCGCTTTCCAACGCGCTTTCGATCAACGCGCCGAGCAACAGCAGCATGTGCCCCTGCAGCGTCAATCTTCGCGTGACGGCGTCGGACGCATCCAGCTCCGCCATGAAGGACATCGCGTCGCGAACGCGCTCCGGCGCTCGTTGTTTGGCGGGGACCGGTACCCAATCCGACCATGCCTTCGAGGGGAAGAAGCCGATCTCCGCGTCGAAGTTGACGCTGCAGAGCTCGATCGTTTCGCCGATCGCACGGCTGGCCGCGACCGCGTTCGCCGGAAGGAAGGCGAGATCGCCCGACTCCGCGCGGAACGACTCGCCGTCGACGGCGAACGTAAAGCGGCCCTCCCGTACGTACCACAGCACGTTATGATTCAGCTTGCGCGGCGCGATCGCCCACCGGTAATCGAGCCGGTACATCTTCGCGGAATAACACGTCGCGGTCATCGAATCCATCCACAGTTTTGCGCCGAGCCTCTCCGGCATCGTACCGCGCCTCCTTACCGATCATTCGGAATCCTTAGGAATTATTGTAACGAAGAACGCGCGTTTTGTGCTAGAGAAGATCGATTTGCCGCCTGACGCCGAACGCCGCAGAGACGCTAGGATAGAGAGGAGACAAATTTATCGAAAAGGCGGGAGTTACGCATGATCGTTGCGGGGACGGAGTTTTCGTTGGAGCGGTACCGGACGGAGGGGTACAGCGGGCCGATCGCGGGGCTGAGCTTGGAAGAGGCGGAGGCGGGGTACCGGTCGTTCTTCGAGACGCTGGGACAGTCCCGGCATCGGCCCGGACCGACGTCGGCGAACTTATCGGCGTGGCATCATCGGCATCGGTGGGCGTACGACCTGGCGACGCACCCGCGGATCGTGCAGGCGATGCGGTCGATCCTCGGGCCGGATATAATTTTGTGGGCGATGCATTTCTGGTACAAGGAACCGAGGAACGAGAAGTTCATCCCTTGGCACCAAGACATCAATTACTGGCCGATGGAGCCGGAGATCAATGCGACGGCATGGGTCAGTCTAGGATTTTCCTTGACGGAAAACGGCTGCCTGCGCGTCATTCCGGGGACGCACGAGCTGGATGCCGAGCATACGAGCATGAACGACGGGACGAGCGCGTTCGGCGAAGGGCTTCGCGGCGACTTGGTCGACGAGTCGGAGGCGGTCGACGTGGAGATGTCGCCCGGACAGATCGTCTTTTTCAACGAGAGATTATTTCATGGCTCGAACCGGAACGCGTCGGACATTCCGAGGGTGGCATTCTCGGTACGGTATACGACGCCGGAGGTCGCCTTCAAGTTGGACGACTGGGGCGGGGACAAAAGCCGGATTCGCACGTTCTTAGTGTCCGGGGAGGATCGGTATCGGCGCAACGACGCGATCCGCGGGGTCGTACCGAATGAATGAAATAAAATATATGTCGATATAAAAAAAGTGCATTCGCTTTATTCCGTCTTCGGACTATCATGAAATTAATTATAAAACAGGAGGCTTGGTCATGAGGACGGAGACGGTCACGACAGACATTACGGTAATCGGCGGGGGGCTTGCGGGCGTATGCGCCGCCGTCGCCGCGGCGCGGCTCGGGCGAACGGTAGCCCTCGTGCAGAACCGGCCCGTGCTCGGCGGCAACTCGAGCAGCGAGGTTCGCGTCTGGGTGTGCGGCGCGACGGCGCACGGTACGCAGCGGTATGCGCGGGAGACGGGGATCATGGGCGAGATGTTCGTCGAAAATCAATACATCAATCCCGAGGGCAATCCGTATTTCTGGGATCTCACCGTGCTGCAAACCGTTCGCGCGGAGAAAAATATACAACTGTTCCTCAACACGGACGTGCATGAAGTCGAAGCCGACGGCCCAGAGGACGACCGTGTCATTCGTTCGGTCACCGGTTGGATGATGGGCAGCGAGCGGCGCATTCGGTTCGAGAGCGAGATGTTTCTCGATTGCACCGGCGACGGGCTGGTCGGCTTCCTCGCGGGGGCGAAATACCGGTTGGGTCGGGAAGCGCGCTCGGAATACGACGAGGAATGGGCGCCAGAGGTCGCGGACGACATTACGCTAGGCAGCACGCTCTTGTTCTACACGAAGGATGTCGGCCAGCCGGTGAAATACATCGCGCCGGACTTCGCCAAGGACATCACGAAGACGTCGATTCCGCTGCGCCGCGTCATTCGAAGCGGCGACAACGGCTGCGCGTACTGGTGGATCGAATGGGGCGGAGAGTTGGATACCGTCCACGACAACGAACGAATCCGGGACGAGCTGTGGGCCGTCATATACGGCATCTGGGATTATATTAAGAATTCCGGCAAGTTCGACGCGGAGAACATGACGCTCGAGTGGGTCGGCTCGCTGCCCGGGAAGCGGGAATACCGGCGGTTCGTCGGCGACTACGTCCTGAACCAGAACGACATTCTCGAGCAGAAGGCGTTCCCCGACCGCGTCGCCTTCGGCGGCTGGTCGATCGATCTGCATCCGCCGCAAGGCGTATACGCCGAGGAAAGCGGCTCGAAGCATCTCCATATGAACGGCGTGTATTCGATCCCGTTCCGCTCGCTCTATTCCGCGAACGTCCGGAATATGCTCATGGCGGGCCGCAATATCAGCGCGACCCACGTCGCCTTCGGCACGACGCGGGTCATGGCGACATGCGCGGTCATCGGGGAAGCCGCCGGGTCGGGCGCCGCCTTGGCGGTACAGAAGGGCGTGACGCCTCGAGAGATCGCGAACGACCATATCGACGAGCTGCAGCAAATCATGCTGCGTCAAGACGCCTCCATCGTCGGTCTCCGCAACGAAGACGCGCTCGACTTGGCGCGTCGGGCTGCCGTCTCCGCCTCGAGCGCGCGGACGACGATCGCCGTGACGTCGCCGGAAGAGAGCGTCCCGTTAGCCGAGGACGTCGGCATACTCATCCCCGTTAACCCGGCGGTGGAGGGCGTTGAGCTGCTGCTCGACGCCGACTCCGCGACGACGGTCGAGGTAGAGCTCTGGAGCACGGGGCGGGCGGAAAATTACGTTCCGCACGAGCGCGCGGCGGCGGCGGCCGTCGACGTTCCGGCAGGCGAGCGGCAATGGGTTCCGATCGACCTTCGCTGGCGTCCGGACCAACCGCAGAACGCGTTCCTTATCGTGAAGGCGAACCAGGCGCTTAAGCTGTACCGATCCGGCGAGGCGCATACCGGCATTCTGCCGTTCGTCAAGAGGGAGCAGCCCGACAGAGATCCGAAGCTGGAGTTTCAATTGCAGCAGCAGGTCGTCGTCTGGCGGATGAACGGGCAAGCGCGCAAGCCGTTCTGCTTGAAGGTCGCTCCGGCTACGAACGCTTACGAGCCGGCCAACGTCGCGGGAGGCTATCTCCGGCCGTACGGCGGACCGAACCTATGGTCTTCGGCCGACCTCGCGGAGGGGCGCCCGGAGTGGATCGAGCTGAGCTGGGAGGAAGAGATCGAGGCGGGCGAAATTCATCTGGTGTTCAACGACGACGTCAACGAAGACTTAATCAATCTGCATCATCATCGTACGCCGTTCGAAGTCATCCCGGAGCTGGTGAAGGATTATGCGATCGAAGCGTTCGCGAACGGCGAATGGACGACGCTGCATCGGGAGACGGGCAACCGCCGACGCAAGCGCGTGCACAAGCTGGCGGAGACCGTTCGGACGAAGCGGCTGCGCGTCGCGGCGGAGGCGACCAACGGCTCTCCCCGCGCGGAAATCGTCGAAATTCGAGTATATTAATGGAAACCGAAGTACCGTCAGGCATGCGCCTGACGGTTTTCTTTTCTCCGCTTATCCGCGCGCAAGCCTCTCGGAAGCAGGAAAAAGGAGACGGATGCCTAATAAATATTGCAAACGCTTACTATCACTCGACAGAAGGAGGTTCGCCCCGTGACGATGAATCCCGTAACCGTTCTGATCGTAGACGACGAAGTGCCGATTCGCCAGGAGCTTCGCGCCTTCCCGTGGGAAAGCTGCGGCGCCGTTTGGTTCGGCGAAGCGGAGAACGGAGAAGAAGCGCTCGCCATGTGCGAGCCGCAGCCTCCCGACATTATCGTCTCGGACATTACGATGCCGACGATGGACGGTCTGACGCTGCTTCAAGAGGTGCGCCGCCGGTACCCTTCCGTGCAGTTCATTCTGCTGACCTGCCATAGCGAGTTCCAATACGCGAAGGAAGCGATCCGGCTGGGCGCTCAGGATTACATCTTGAAAGTATCGCTCGACGAGGAAGAGGTCGGCGGCGCGATTCGGAAGGCGAAGGAGGCGTTGATCCGGGATCGGGGCCATCGGCGGCAAGAACGGAAGCTGGATCGCGCGAAGTCGGCGAAGCGGCTCGAGGCGCTCTTGCACGAGTTCCGCGAGCGAGGCCGTTCGAGCCCGCCGGAGATCGATCCGGAGGAGTGGGCGCGGTTCGGCTTCGGCGATCGGTTCCCGTACCGCTTCGCGCGGCTGTGGCTTCCGGTGCCGCCCGAGGCGAGCTTGCTCGCGCAGGACGTCGTTCATACGGCGCTCCTCGACTTCGAACAGCAAAACGCGGATTGCGTCGCGTGGTTTCCGATGCACGGCGACGAATATACGATATGGTTTTCCGCTTGCGAGTCCGCCGAACGCGTGCTGCCCGCGCTGGAGAAGCTGCTGCGGGACGTTCGGACGGCGGCCGCCGCCGCGTCGCTCGTCGACGAGGACGAGCTCGTCTTCCGCGCGGTCGTCGGCGATGCTGTTCGGTGCCGGTCGGACGCGCTCGCGGCCGTTCACGCGACGTCGGAATGGAAAGAGGCGGCGTTCTATATCGACGACGCGTCGGAGCGGCTTCGACTCGGCGTGCCGGAGCCGACGCGGGAGCTGACGGAGGAGCACCGGAGGACGCTCTCGGCCGGGCTTCGGCAAGCGGGATGGGATGCCGACAAGCTCGTCCGCTACGCCGAAACCGAGCTGGCGTCATGGTGCGCGGCGCACCGGATCCGGCCCGCGCCGCTCAAGCAGTGGCTGTCCCAATGGCTGACGGATTGGATGTCGGGGCGGGGCGCGGAAGGCGCGGCGTACGCGAAAGCCGCGGACATCGCCGCGGCGACCGATCTGCGGACCGCGCTGGACGCGTTCGTTCGGGCCGTTCGTTCCGTCGACGCCGGCGAGGAGAGGTCCCGTCCGGAAATCCGGGAAGCGCGGCTGTGGATTCAGGACCGGCTGCAGGAACCGCTGTCGCTGCCGATGATCGCGGAGCGCGCCGGGCTCCGTCCGGAATACTTCAGTCGGTTGTTCAAGGACGAGACGGGAGAGTCGGTAAATCAATACATTACGCGGCTCCGGATGGAGAAGGCCATGGAGCTGCTCAAGCATTCGCAGTTGAAGGTTTACGAGGTGGCGGAGGCGGTCGGCATTCCGAACTATCGGTATTTCACGTACACGTTCCGCAATTGGGCGGGAGCCGCGCCTACGGACGTCAAGCGCAATCAGCGCTCCGCCGATCGCGGCAGGAACGAAGGTGGCCCGTCATGAAGCTGCTCCGATGGTACAACCGGCTCGGCATCGCGACGAAGCAATTCGTCTATTTGTTTTTCGTAACGCTGACCTTATTTCTCGTGCTCGCGTGGAGCAACCTGAACGAAGCGGAGTCTTTGTTCAAGGCTCAGGTGACGCGGGACGCCGAGCTGCTCGTCGCAAGGACGAATCAATACATCGACGCGAGCCTCGACAGCGTGGAAAATATGCTGCTGCTGCTCTCGACGCGGCATGACCTGCTCGACGACGGCAACGAACGGCTGGCGGTTAAGACGCTGCAGGATTTCGCGAACTACAACAGCTCCATCGCAAGGACGCTATATCTTGTCCGCGCCGACGGCAAGGTGTATTCCAACACGCAGGTGTCCTACGATATCATCGGGAATCCGTATCTGCAGAGCTTGTACGAGGAGGCGTTGGGCAATTACGGAGCCATCCGGGTCAGCGAGCCGTACGTCTCACCGCTGTCCGGCCATACGCTGGCCTATATGCGTCCGGTCGCCGACGAGCGGACGAAGGAAATCAAGGGCGTCGTCATCGCCGAAATCAATCTCGACCTGCTGTCCTCCCGCATCGCGCCGCTCATCTACCAGTCGTTCGCGCTCATCACCGCGAACGGCAACGTCGTGAACCGGCTGGAGCCCGGAGAGAAGCTGCTTCCCGTGCAGCCCCGGACGTACCCGCCGGAGCTGCTGCCGGACTTCGAGGCGAAGCTGCCCGAGCTGAAGACCGGCGTGGACAGCCTCTCGGTCGGAGACGAACGGCTCGTCGCGGTCAAATCGAACAAAAACCGTCTCGGATGGTCGCTGATCGCCTTCATCCCGGAGGACTATTTCTACAAGGATTTGCAGCCGCTGTATACGAACTATCGGACCGCCTCCGCCGCCATGATCGTCATTCTGCTCTTCAGCGCGTACATGCTGTCCCGTTCGTTCACGAAGCCGATCCGCAGGCTCGTCGAGAAGATGGACCGGCTGCACGACGTGCAGATCGTGTCCAAGCTGTCGGAGACGAGGCAGGACGAGATCGGAAAGCTCGCGCGAAGCTTTAATGCCATGCTCGAACGCATTCATCTGCTGCTGCAGGAGACGAAGCGCGCCGAAGAACAGAAGAAGGAGTACGAGCTGAAGATGCTCCGCAGCCAGATCGCGCCGCACTTCCTGTACAACACGTTGGCCTGCATCAGCAGCTTGGCGAAGCAGCAGCGCATCGGGGAAGTGCGGCAGACGATCCGTTCGCTCGTCGGACTGCTGACGTTCAGCTTCGATAAACACGGCGAATTCGTCACGCTGGAGGAGGAGCTCGAAGGGCTTCGCATGTACATGCATATCCAACAGGTGCGTTACGGCGCGAACTACGCGTACGACATCGATATCGACCGTTCCTTGCTGTCGAACCGCATCTTAAAGCTCACCCTGCAGCCATTGGTGGAGAACGCGTTGTTTCACGGCATCGCGCCGAGAGGCGGAGGAACGGTATCGATCAAGGGCCGAGCGGAAAAGGGGAGGCTGCGCCTGTACGTTCGCGACGACGGCGTGGGGGTGCGTTCGAGCGACGCGCGGGACGTTCTGCGAAAGCAAACGAACGAGCCTTCGCGCCATCGGTTCACGGGCATCGGCATCGCCAACGTGCATGACCGGATCCGCATTCATTTCGGCGAGCCGTACGGCCTCAAGATCGGCGGGCGCGAAGGGGCGGGCACGGTCGTCCGCATCGATCTGCCGCTGACGAAGCTCGCCGCCGCAACTGACGGAGCCGTTCGCCTCGCCGACCGGGCGTAGCGCGGCTCCGTCTTCTTTTTTACAAAAATTCGAACACTTTTTCAGGTTTTGTGCATAACGGCCGACGGCGAAAATCGACTACACTGATTTCAGCGGGTGACAGCGCTTACAAATCGGATGGAGAGGGGAAATCCATGGTCGGAAACGCCTTGCGAAAATTCGGGCCGTTCTACTTGATGCTCTTGCCCGGCGTCGTTTATTTCATCGTCTTCCGTTACTTTCCGATGTACGGAATGATCATCGCCTTCAAAGATTTCGCGATCATGGAAGGCATCATGGGCAGCGATTGGGCGAACCCGTGGTTCAAACATTTTCAGACGTTCTACAATTCGCCCTACTTCGAACAGCTGTTAACGAACACGCTGCTTATTAGCTTGTACAAACTCGTCTGGGGGACCGTTCCTCCGATCCTGTTGGCGCTGCTGCTGAACGAATGCCGCGTCAAGTGGCTGAAGTCGATCGTACAGACGCTGACGTATATGCCGCACTTCCTGTCCTGGGTTATCATCTTCGGCATCCTGCTCGCGCTGTTGTCCCAGAACGGAGGGCTGGTCAACCGCTGGATCGTGGATGCAGGCGGAGAGTCGATCCCGTTCCTCACGTCGACCGACTATTTCCGAAGCATCTTGGTCGGCTCGGAAGTATGGCAAAACCTCGGGTGGGGCGCCATCATCTACTTAGCCGCGATCGCGGGCATCGATCCGACCCTGTACGAAGCCGCGAGGGTCGACGGCGCCAGCCGCCTGCGGATGATTTGGCACATTACGCTTCCCGGCATTCGCAGCGTCATCGTTCTGCTGTTCATCTTGAAGCTCGGACATCTGATGGACGCCGGCTTCGACCAAATTTACATCCTATATAACATTCAGGTGTATCCGGTGGCCGACATTCTCGACACCTGGGTATATCGAACCGGTCTGCAGCAGCTCAATTTCAGTCTCGCTTCCGCGGTCGGATTGTTTAAATCGCTCATCGGCATGGCGCTCGTCCTTCTGGCGAACAACATCGCGAAGCGGTGGGGGGAGGGCATATGGTAAGAAATCTCGAGGATAAGCTGTTTAACGCGGTCGTTTATACGATTCTTGCGTTCTGCGCGCTGATCGCCGTGTTCCCGCTTTTGTACGTCGTCTCCGTCTCCATTACGCCGTTCGGGGAAGTGCTGCGCAACGGGGGCTTCATCTTGATTCCGAGGGAAATCACCTTCACGGCGTACAAGACGCTGTTGACGGGATCGAATTTGCCGCAAGCGTTCAAGGTGACGGTCATCATCACGGTCGTAGGCACCGCGATCAATCTCGTACTTACGGGTTTGATGGCGTATCCGCTCAGCCGCAAGCTGCTGCCGGGCCGGCAGTTCTTCCTTCTGATGATCGTGTTTACGCTCATTTTCAGCGGCGGTTTGATCCCGACGTACCTCACCGTCAAGTCGGTCGGCTTGCTCGATACGATCTGGGCCATGATCCTCCCGAACGCCATATGGAGCTTTAATGTGCTCATTATGAAAAGCTTCTTCGAAGGACTTCCCGAGGAGCTGTTCGAGTCCGCCAGGATGGACGGCGCGAAGGAATTTCGAATCCTGCTGCAGATCGTCGCGCCGTTGTCGGTGCCCGTCATATTGACGATCGGTTTGTTTTACGTCGTCGGGCACTGGAACGAATTTTTCCAAGCGATATTTTATGTCACGGACCGCACCTTGTTCCCGCTGCAGGTTATCGTCCGCGAAATATTGATGCAAAGCCAACAACCGCTGGAGAACGCGGACAACGTCATGCCGACGCAGACGATGCAGATGGCGTCGGTCATGATCGCGAGCCTCCCGGTGTTGATCGTCTACCCGTTCATCCAGAAGCACTTCACGAAGGGGATGCTGCTCGGCTCGATCAAGGGGTAACCCGAGACGACGTACGGGATCTGGCCAGACGTACGACGGCTCGCTCGCCAATATATAAGATTAGGAAAGGGGCACTCTTCCTATGGACAGAAGGAAGTTATCGTTGGGATTGACCGCCGCCGTTCTGTTGGTCGGCACGGCGCTTGCGGGCTGCAGCGGAGGGAACGGCGGCGCCGCGACGCCTTCGGACGCCGCGGAAAGCGGGAAGGGAGCGGCGGCGTCCGGACAGACGCCGGCCGATGCCGGAGACGCATCCTCCGGGAAGACGATCAAGTTGGAAATCATCGAAGGCGGCAACAATCTCCCGTCTCCGGATCAGGACATCATTAAGCAAGAGCTCGATAAGGCGCTGAACCTCGATCTCAACTTAACGGTATACGCCTCCGGCGACGATTACAAGAACCAACTGAACGTACGGATGGCCTCCGGCAACTTCCCGGACCTATTCTCCGTCGACCGGCAGCAGCTGATCGAATTTTCCAAACAAGGGCTGCTTCTGGACTTAACGCCTTACATGGATAAGCTGCAGCAGGTGGAGACGTTCATCGGGGAAGACAGCTTGAAGAAAGGGATGGTCGACGGCAAGGTGTACGCGATCTCCAAGAGCCCGCAAATCCCGTACAATACGTACTTCATTCGCAAGGATTGGCTCGACAAGCTGCAGCTGCAGGTGCCGACGACGATCGAGGAGCTGAAGGCCGTATCCGTCGCGTTCGCGAATAACGATCCGGACGGCAACGGCAAGAAAGACACGTTCGGATTGACCGGGGGCAAGCTGGGCGGCGCGTTCGCGCCGGTGTTCGGGGCGCACGGCGTAGCGAATCCGGGACAGTTCTACGTGAAAGACGGCAAGGTCGTCAACTCGCTGTACGATCCGGCGATGAAGGACGCGCTCGCGTTCATTAAGTCGATGATCGACACCGGCTCCGTCGACCCCGAGCTGCTCGCCAATACAGCGCTGCAGCATCAGGAGAAAGCGATCAAGGGGCAGGCGGGCATTATCTACATCGATTGGCCGAACTTGACGAAGGAGCAGTTCGTGGAGCAGATCGCGACCGTCAATCCGGACGCGGAGTGGATCCAGATCGTCGCGCCTGCCGGTCCCGGCGGCCAATACGACGGCGCTTGGGATATCGGGGCGACGCCGGGCCGGTACGCCATTCCGAAGGCGCTCGAGAAGGATCCGGTGAAGCTGCAGCGCGTGTTCGATCTCCTCAACTACATCTCCGATCCGGAGGGCGGCTCGATGCTCGTTCAGTTCGGGGTGGAAGGGACGCATTACACGCTCGACGGCGGCAAAGTCGTCATGACCGATAAGGCGGGCGACGTCGGCTACTCGTGGTTGTACCAATTCACCGGGCGACCGGAGATGGAGTACTTGCAGGCGAAATTCGCGAAGCAAGCGGCGTTCATCGAGTTCGCCAACGACCAGCCCCGCATCCAGGCGCTGAACGGCTTCATCGACCTGCCGGAAGGCTTCGTCGCGGCGGACGCGGACCGGTACATCGAGGAAGAGCTGGCGAAATTCGCGTACGGCAAGCGGGATCTCGCCGAATACGACGACTTCCTGAAGACGCTGGAGACGACCATGAATTACAAAGCGTTGGTGGATGCGGCCGTACAGCAGCTGAATGCGCTCGGTTATGGAAACTAACGATAGCGCTCGCGATAACTTCACGGAGGTGACAAGCGTGTCGACGCAGCAAGCCATGGACATCCCGGCGCTGAAGCGGCAGTTCCAAGCGCAAGGCTATTTGCTTCTCCCCGGCATATTGAGCGAAGAGAAGGTGCGGCGATTGAACGAAGCGGTCGACGCCGTATTGGCCGAAGAGGAAGAAAGCCTGTCCTACAATATTTATAACAGCGTGGAACGGCATCCGGAATTTCTGTCCTTGATCGACGAACCGACGATGCTGCCGCTCATCGTCAATCTGCTCGGGTACAACATTCAGCTTCATATTTCGCATTTGACGGTGCGCAGGCCGAACCCGAAATTAGAGAAAACGGCGACGAACAGCTTCATCGATTGGCATCAGGACGGTCCGCACCCGCAGTTTCCGAAAATCGGCGGCCTCACTTCAACGTATTACATTAAAGCGTGTTATATCCTAAGCGATATGTCGAAGCCGGATCGAGGCAATACGAAGGTGATCCCGGGCAGTCACGTCAAGCCGTACAATCCGAACCAAAAGGATGTCCGAGTTCACCTGGACGACGAGGTTCAATTGTGCGGCCGTCCGGGCGACGTGTTCGTCTTCGCGCAAAATCTGTGGCACGCCGGCGCGCCGAATACGTCCGAATACACGAGGCGGCAGCTGTTCATGGGGTACAGCCCGATCTGGATGCGGCCGATCGATTATCACGAGGCGTCCGAGAAGCTGCTCGAAGGCGCGGACCCGATTCGCCGTCAGCTGCTCGGCCGAATCAGCGACAACAAGTTCAAGTATTATGTGCCGGAAGAGTCCATGGTGCCGTTGAAGACGATGTATTTAGGAGATTAGGAAAAGGAAAAGGGCATGGGCTCCCGGATGGGGGGCTCCATGCCCTTCTTTCGTCGCTCGTTATAGATAGCTTGCTAGTTTTAACAGCAGCGCCGCGCGTTCCTCGGCGATCGACTTGCCGGAGAGCGCTTCGAGCTGGTTCGCGAACGCTCGGAGCGAGCCCGCCTCGGCGTGCTCGTTCCCTTGTGCCGCGGCTTCCTGCGCGCTGCGCAGCTTCGCCGTCAACGCATTCGCGATGCCTTCTTCGTCCGGGACGAAGCGGGCGACGAGCTCGGCTAGATCATCGTAGTTTACGGTCACTTCGAATTCGAAGACGGCGGTCGCGACGTTGCCGGCCCGATCCTCCGCGGTCGCCGACACCGAATGCGTCCCCGGCTCGAATTCGAACGCCGGGAGGGCGACGTGAAGGTCGGCGCAAGAATCCGAGGCGAGTCCGGACATGGCATCGGCGGCGGCGCAGCCGAGATACACGTCCTGCGTCACCGAATACGTCGCTTGGCCGGAAAAATCAATGATCGGCGCAGTTTTGTCGATGGATACTTCGAGCGTCTTCGGACTCTCCTCGATGCCGGAGGCGTTCGTCGCGTAGTAGGTGATTAGCGTCTTGCCTTTCTGCGTCACGTTCAGCTGAACCGCATCGCCTCTCGACGTCGTCGGAGGAAGAGACAGCGCGCCTTCCGCAGAGTAAGTAATCGAGTAGGCGCGGTCCGCGGCGATCGACACCGTTACATCCGAGTTCACCCAACCGTTCGAGTTCGGCGCCGGCGTAACGATCGCCGTCGAAACCGGAGGGACGCCGTCCTTCACCGTCACGAAGAAATCGTCATAGTACGCCGTCGCCATGTTATACCGAGACGTCACGGCCAAAAATCTAGCGTACGCGGCGTTCGCCGGCGCTTTGCCCCTCAGCGTCACCTTCTGCCATTGCGACAGCCGCGATTCGTCCAGATGCGTCTCGAGTGTAGAAATCGTGTTGTTGTTCGCGTCGAAAAATCGGAACATAAGACCCGGTTGGCCGGACTCGATATACAGATGCGCGCCGGCTTCATATTCCTCACCAGGCGTAACCGGAATCTTATCCCCGATGACGGCGACCGAACCCGTTCGGGTGGCGTCCGTCGTCTTTAAGCTGAAACCGCCTGTATGACTGCGAGCTCCGCTCACTTCGTACGAATAGCCGGCGCCCGGGGCGAAGAACGGACTCCATCCGGGGATCGCCGAACCGGACGTTGGCGACTCGAAGCTTGCGTTGTTCACCGCAAGCGGTACGTTCGGGAACGGTTCTCGAATGTCGCCGTCGACTTCGATACGATATAAAATGGTGTTCGTCTGCATATCCGTCAAATACAGATGACCGTCGAACCCGAGGTCGAAGCGGGACGTATCGGCCAAGGTCCGCGATTCCAGCGTCTCCGGATCGATGACCGTCAGCTTGTTGTTAAACAACACATACAGAAGACCGTCTTCCGACCAACGTAACGGATGATGCGCCCATTGGCTGAAGTTCAGCTGCGCATGAACCTTCTTGCTCTTCACGACTTCGTATGTAACCGGGTCGATCGCGAAGATGTACTCGTACGACGCGCCCCAGATCAAGCCGTCGGGACCTGCGGACAAGTCGCCGATAAAGATCGGCTTCTCCAGGCCGGGAACGCGGAGCGGGAACTCGGCGATCTTGCGTTCGGCGGCGATGTCCCAAACGAAGATCTTCGCTTCTTCCTCCGTCGGCTCGGAGCCGAGGCCGCCGCGAATCGTCGTCGAACCGAACAGCTTGCCGTCCGACACCGCGGTGCTCAGCACGCTTTGGTTCGCAACGATGTCCTTGTGCACATCCAACCGACCGGTCGCGGTATCGTACACGGTGAGAGAACCACCGAGGTTGCCGTAGCTCGCGATCGTGGAGATGTACAGCTTGCCGTTCGCGCCGGACATATGCACGAGGCGCTCCTGATCGTTGCCGAGAACCGCCAGCTTCTTCGGATTGGCGTCGCCGGGAGGCGCGGAAAGATCGAATTCGTGCAGGCTGCCTTCCGGATATACCCCGAGATACGCTTTATCGCCGATGACATATACGCTGTCCGCTTGGCCGATACTGAACGGAACCGCGGTTCGGTCCGTCAGATTCACAAGCGACGAACGCGCCTGGGAGCCCGTGGTAATCGCGTGGGTCTCCGACACGATCGCCAGACGATTCACGACGCCCGGCAAGCCGGGAATGACGGGAGGGTAGAGGCGAACCTGCTTCGTCTCGATATTCATGACCGTCACGCCGCCGTCGTAACGGACCGTGACCAAGTTTTTCCCCGGAAGGTCGGGGTTGTTCGGGAACTCGACCCAGTCCGCGCCGCGGAAGCCGCTGCCGTACTCCATGCCGGTCTCTTCCACGACGAGCGTCGACAGGTCGATCGTCTTCAGCTTCTTATCGGACATGAAATACAGCTTCCCATCGAGAGAGTCGGTCGCGTGCAATCCGGTTACGTTGTCCAGAACGACATCGAGCCAGCTTTCGGTCTGCGTGTCGTAGAGGAACGCCTCGCCCGGAATGCCGCTGCCGTCCGTATACCGAGCCAGCAAATAGCGGTCGTCGATCGTGCTGAGATCGTATACCGTGTCTTCCTTGACCGGAAGCGATGCGGCAATGTTCGTTTTCTCGCCGGTGTCGACGTCGACGCGGACGATCTGGCGGTGCGCGGTGCCGGCATAGACGTTCCCGCCTTGGTAGGCGATGGAGCGTACGTATTCCTGATCCAGCGCGCCGATCATGCGGCCGTAATCCCGTATTTCCTTCGAAACCGGGTCGTAACGGTACACCTTGCCGCCGGGATACGTCCCGACATACACGCGCCCTTGTTCGTCGGTCGTGATGCTGTTCGGCACCGATTGGCCGGAGAACGCTGCGACTTGAACCGGCGTCTTCGCGACGGGGGAATAGTGCCACAGTCTGGCGCCGCCGCCGTCGGCCGCCAAATACAACGAGCCGTCCGGCGCGATCGTATGCGCCCAGGAACTTTCCGACGGAGCGAGCGGAAGACTGCGGAGCAACTTATAGTCGTCTAGGTCGATCACGTTGAGATAGCCGGGCTTTCCTTTGGCCGTCGCGTACAACACGTTATGCCCGTCTTCTTTCCCGACCGTTCCGTTAAACACGGCTACCGTATAATTGTTAGGGATGAGAAGTTCTTCGGGGGTGCCGTACGTCTTCTGCGACAATCGGCTTTCTTCGGCGACGGCCGCGGTTCCGCCCAACAGGGAGAAGGCGAGCGCCGCGGATAAAGCGAACGCGGGAACGCGGAAAGCGATTTTCTTCATAAACAGCCTCCTTGAACATGCGATTTTTCGATCCAGTATGCGGTTTCGAATCCGACTCGCCGTCCCTTCGCAGGGGATGCCTCCTCTCCAACGATTTTCGAAGGTCTTTTCTCTAGTATCCATCTGGTTCCCATAATAGGTGAATGCGGTTGGATCGTCAACGATTTCTGTCACTAATTTTTCATCATTGGTACATGACTGGTTCCCTAATTGTTGGGGGGGGAATGGCTGTGTTATAATGAGCCGAATATTGGAAAATTCGATAGGGCAGGTCAGGTGATACGATGAGCGGCAAACCGGATCGCGTAACGTTCGAAGCTCGCATGAACGTCATCCTGACGGAGCTTCGCAAGGAGATCATCTCCGGGATCCGCCCGCAAGGCAGTTATTTACCTTCCGAGACGGTGCTGGGCGAACAGTTTCGGATGAGCAAGAAGTCCGTGCGGAAAGCGCTCGAATCTCTCGTGGACGAAGGCTTGATCGTGAAAATCCCGCGCGTGGGCAACCAAGTGTCGATCCGAGAGAAGGAGCCGCTTGCGGTCATTAGATTAGGCGTATATCCCTCGATCGAAGAGCAAGGCGTACTGGCCGGCTTGCTGGAGCGGTTCGGACGAACGTATCCCAACGTTCGGGTAGAGACGGTGACGCTGCCGTACAGCCGTTACCCGTCCAGCGTCAAGGGATATTTGGACGAAGGCTTTCTGGACGTCTTCACGCTGAACAATCGAAATTTCGCGGATCTGGAGCATTCCGACCATCTCCATTTGGTGGAGGAGCGGATGCCGAACCCGGAGCTGCACCCGTTTTTGTCCGAACGGTTTCGAGCGGGCGGGAAGCTGTACGCGACCCCGTTCCAATTTTCGCCGGTCGTGCTTTGTTACAACAAGGATCTATTCAAGCGCAGCGGGTTGAAGGAGCCTCACAGCGGCTGGAGCTGGAAGGAGCTGCTCGATTGCGCCGTAGCGATCAAGGAGACATCCGGGGTTTACGGGTTTTACGCGCATATCGAATCGTTGAACCGATTTCCTATATTTCTGCTTCAAGCGGGGTATCGGTTTCTTCGGGACGATGACGGCGGCTACCGGTTCGACGATCCCGCATTATGGGATATCTTGACAGACTGCCGGCGACTGCTGCATGGCCAAGGCGTCCCGCCGGCGTTCCTGTCGGAAGGCGACGCGGGGGCGGAGACGTTGTTCAAGGAACAGAAGACGGGCATGATCATGACGACGTACTACGGTTTACAGCTGCTTAAGTCGGTTCCGTTCGCGTACGACATCTCCCCGCTGCCGTTCGGACGACTTCCGAAGACGCTGCTGCTCGTCACGGGCCTGGCCGTCAATCGGCAGTCCAAACAGAAAGAATCGGCCCGGCTCTTAGTCGATTTCCTTACGGGACCGTCGGCGCAACGAGAGCTGCAGCTGTTTTCGCTGGCGCCGTCCGCGCATTCCGGCGCCGCGGACGAGGCCGAGGAAGCGACGAAGGACGGGCCTTCCCGGTATCGGTTGTATCGCGAGATCGTACCCGCCTTCGCCGATTATAAGGAGTTGGACATTTCCATCGAGGCGTTGGATGCGTTCAGCCAGGAGCTGAAGCTGTTTTGGGCCGGACTGGAAGAGCCGGAAGCGGTGATCGGACGTCTTCACGGGTAAGGGCGCACCTTCGCCCGGAAGCAGAGCGTTTCGGAGGAGAAGAGGTCATTACTCGGTAACGGCCGAAATGGAGGAACGGGAATGAACAAGATCGTGTACGTATTAGGCGAGCTGAACGTCGATCTTATTATGACCGGAGACGACGTCACCCCCGAATGGAACCGGGAGAAGCTCGTGAATTCATTCGATATGGCGCTCGGTTCATCGTCGGCGATCACGGCTTGCGGTCTTGCGGGGCTCGGCCTCGATGTACGGATGGTATCCGTCGTCGGCGACGACGAGTTCGGGGCGTTCTGCATCGAGCGACTGAAGGAGAGAGGCGTGTCGGTCGAACACGTCGCCGCGCTGGAAGCCGAGAAGACGGGCGTGACGCTCTCGCTCTCTACGAAGCGGGATCGGGCGCTGCTTACGTATATGGGGACGATCTCGATGCTGCGGCCGGAGCATCTACCCGAGCGCATGCTCGATGAAGCCGATCATATTCACTTCGGCTCGTATTTCTTGCAGGGGAGCATGAGGCCGCATTGGTTCGCATGGTTTCGGAAGGCGAAGGAACGCGGCATCACGACCTCGTTCGATACCGGTTGGGATCCGAGCGAACGTTGGTACAAGGATGAAATTTCGGAGCTGCTCGCGGTCACGGACTATTTCGTTCCGAGCGAAGACGAACTCATGAACATCTTCGGCGGCGAGAGCCTGTACGAGACGCTTGACGCCGTACCGGCCCATCCGGGCCGGATCGCCGTGAAGTGCGGCGCCCGCGGCGCGGTGCTGGCGGGCCCGGGCAAGGAGCGGATCGTCGTCGGACCGTTCCCGGTCGAACCGGTCGATACGACCGGGGCGGGCGATTCGTTCAACGCCGGGTTCATCTATGCGAGCCTCGCCGGATTTGAGGACAAGGAAGCGCTGAGGTTCGCGTGCGCCTGCGGCGCGCTGGCGACGACGCGGATCGGCGGCGCGAGCGGCGTCCCTTCGCTGCAGGACGTAGAAGCGATGTTGAAATCGCCGAACTAACGACAACGGAGAGGCTCCTTAAGGGGAAGCCTCTCCGTTTCGTTTCTAATGGCAAAACAGTCCGAAATTCCGAAGCGGCCAGAAAGTAACCGGCTGGCTCAAGAAATAAAGCACCTCTTCGAATCGCGAGACGGGTACGACCAACAGCTCCTTATCGATAGCTCTTACTTGCTCGTAAGCTTCGACCGGTACGAAAAACACCTTCGGCTCCGAGCGTAAAGCCGCCTGCGTATACGCCTCGATATCGTCCACCATACCGATCGATCCGTCCGGGGCGACGGAGCCGATCCCCATGACGGATTGCCCCTGCGTCACGTCTTCGCTTAAGGTCGCATCCCAGCGCGCCAGCGTCTTCATCAGCGCATGCGGGTCCGTCGCCGCGCCGTCCGCGGCATAGAAGCTCTCCGGCACCTCGAACGGAAGCTCGTATAAGTCCCCGAAGTCCTCCTCCGACAGCTCGGCGAGGCCGAGACCGTTCGAGCCGGACGCTTCGTCGGAAGCTTCGGCTCGGTTCCACGGCTGCCGGAACAGCTCGACCGCCAGGGCGGCGCGCAGCTCCACGTTAGGCGCCGAGATGGCGCCCTTCTTCCCGTCGACCGAGTAATCGCTCGCCTCGGCGGGACCGACGGTATGAACGCCGGGGACGGGGAAGCACAATACCGCCGGAACGACGAGCGCCAGGGCGGCGACTCGGGAAGACCAAGCGCGAATGCCGCGCCATTCGAACGCATAGAACAGCAGGCCGGCCGCTTGCATCATAATCATCCCGGCCATTGGCAATACTTTGAACAATCCTAGAATCGCCGCGAGCAGTAGGAAAATAGAGAACAGCCGACGTCCGATGCCGATGCCGCGTCCCGCGACGTCGGCCTTCGCCGCGTTCGACGCGCCGAACGCGAGCGCGGCCGCGCCGGACGCCGCAGCGGCCCAGTCCGAGCCGGCGACGAAATACGCGTAACAGGCGAGAAGATAGAGCGCCGCATATAAGATCATGCCTATGATTCTTATCGTCATCTCATTTTTCTCCTAAATTAGGTTGACGTATAGATCAATAATTTCTACAATAAACCGGTATCCCAAGTATCCCTCTGGGGATTACCGATATTATATACAGCCACAGACCAAAAGTCACGGAGGAGAAACCAAAAATGCGTAACATTCGTTGGAGAAAACCGTTGTTCGCGTCGATCGTACTCGTGTTGGCATTGACGACGGCGGCATGCGGGGGTCAACCGCAAGGGAACGGAGCAGAGCAAGGGGCGTCCGAAGGAGCGCAAGAAACGCAGAAGCAGAAGCTTCGTCTCGGCTATCTGAATGTCATGGACGACGCGCAGACGATTCTCGCGCATCGCGCGGGCTTCTACGAGAAGCACGGCTTGGACGTCGAGATGCAGCTGTTCTCCAGCGGCACCGACTTGATCAAGGCGATCGTCGGCGGTCAGCTGGACGCGGGCGTGCTCGGCTTCTCGAACGCGTTATCTTGGCTCGATAAGGGAGCGGACCTGAAGATCGTCGGCGGCGCGCAAATGGGCTACCATAGCATGCTCGTCGAGCAAGACAGCGGCATAACGAGCGTCGAGCAGCTGAAGGGCAAGAGCGTCGCTTCCCAGAGCCAAGGCAGCACGGCCGACATCGTCTTGAACGGCGTCGTCTGGAAGCAAGCGGGTCTTGCTCGCGAGGAAGTGACGATGCAATACGTCTCTCCGGCGGTCGCGATTCAATCGTTGGCTTCGAAGAAGGTCGACGGCGCATTCGTCTTCGAGCCGTACGCATCGATCGCGAAGATGACGTATCCGGTGAAAGAAATTTACGAAATCGGTCAGCAGTGGCCGTTCCCGTGCATGGTCGTCATCGCGTCGGGCGACATCGTGAAGAACAACCAAACGGCGGTATACGACATGCTGGACGCGCAGAAGGAAGCGATCGACATGCTCGAGAGCGATCCGGAAGCGGCGGCGAAGTTTATCACCGACGATTTCATTACGGAAGATACGCTCACGAAGCTCGACGGTTCGACCGTCCCCGCGGAAGCGGTTATTCAGGCGTCCATCGAATCCCAACAATTCAACTGGGAGATCACGGAGCAGGATATCGCCCGGATGGACGAGGTCGCCTCGTTCATGGTCGAGCAAGGCATCTTGACCGCGAAGCCGGACGTGACGACCGCGCTTGACCTGAGCTGGCAAGAGCAGCAGCAAGAATAGGGTGCGACACGATGCGAAGCATTCGTAACGTTTGGCCGTTCCTGGCTGCAGTGGCGTCGCTGTTGGCGCTGCTGCAGCTCGGGAATTGGCTGAATCCGATCATTTTCCCATCGCTGCCCGCCGTATTCGATCGACTCGTTGGCAGCCTGAACGACGAGAAGTTCTGGCAGACCGTCGGGGCGAGCCTGTACCGGCTGTTCGTCGGATATCCGATCGCTTGCATCGTCGCGGGATTTCTGGGGCTCGTCGCCGGACTGTACCGCGGTTTTGCGTTATATTTGCGTCGCTTGATCGCCATTCTGCAATCCATCCCGCCGATTACTTGGCTGCCGTTCTTAATGATCATCTTCGGCTTCGGCGACGTTCCGATCATCCTCATCGTCATGATCGCCAGCTTCTTCCCGATGGCGATCTCGGTCATGAACGGAACGGAAGGCGTCATCCGCACCCATCTGGAAGTCGCCAAGGTGCTCGGCGCGAACAAGGGTCAGCTGCTCCGCAAGGTGTATTTGCCCGAGACGTTCCCGGCGTTCATTACGGGGGCGCAGGTCGCTTTCGGCAACGCCTGGCGATCGCTCGTCGCGGGCGAGATGGTCGGCAGCACGATGGTCGGACTCGGCTTCTCGATTACCTTCACTGCGAATGTCGCCGATATGAGCGGTCTCATCATGTATATCATCGTCATCGGCACGTTCGCGACGCTGCTGGACCAGGTGCTGCTCGAGCGGTTGAAACGCAGACTTCTTCGCTGGCGGTACGTCGGCGGTGGGGAGGAACGATAAATGCAAACGTTGGAATTGCGTCAAGTCAGCAAGTCTTTCGGCGATTTGCAGGTGCTGAAGGACATTCGTCTAAAGGTTGAACGGGGCGAATTCGCGGCGATCGTCGGACCGTCGGGCTGCGGCAAGAGCACGGCGCTCCGGATGTTCGCGGGGCTCGAGACGGCTACGGAAGGCGAGGTACTCTCCGGAGACGTCAAGATCGAAGGACCGTCGCCGCGCCGCATGATGATCTTTCAAGAGCACGCGTTATATCCATGGCTCACGGTCGAGCAGAATGTCGGAATGGGCTTGGAGATCGCGAATATACCAAAGAACGAGCGCCTTCCCCGAATTAACGAGGTGCTCGATAAGGTGAACCTCACCGGATTCAATCACTATTTCCCGTCCCAGCTGTCCGGCGGCATGCGGCAGCGCGTCGCGATCGCGCGCGCGCTCGTCATGGATCCGGAGATCTTGCTGCTGGACGAGCCGTACGGCGCGCTGGACGCGATGACCCGGCTGAAGATGCAGAACGAGCTGATCCGGATTTGGCACGGGACCGGCAAGACGATGCTCCTGATTACGCACGATATCGACGAAGCGCTGTACTTGGCGGATAAAGTGTACGTCATGAGCCCGAGGCCCGGTCAGATCATTCGCACGATCCGTCTCGACAGCCCGCGGCCGCGCAACCGGCACAGCCAGGAGTTCGTCTCGCACCGACAAGAAATCATGCAGCTCTTAGGACTGGAAGAGTAAGAGCAACCGAGTAGAAGGAGGGGATATCGTTGCCTAAGATGGTTACGTCCGTTATGGATTTAATCGGAGAGACGCCGATCGTACGGCTGAACCGGGTCGCGGCCGACGTTCCCGCATCCGTCTATATGAAGCTTGAATCCTTCAATCCCGGCAAGAGCGTCAAGGACCGGGCCGCTGCGAATATGATTCGGGTCGCGGAGCTGGAAGGACGAATCCAGCCGGGGCGCACGACCGTCATCGAGCCGACGTCCGGCAACACCGGCATCGGCCTTGCGATGGTTTGCGCCGCCAAGGGGTACCGCTGCATCATCACGATGCCCGATAACGCGACGAAGGAGCGAATATCGGTCATGAGAGCGTACGGCGCGGAGGTTTACCTGACGCCCGCCGCCAAGCGGATGACCGGCGCGATCGAGAAGGCGAACGAGCTCGCGGCCACCGTCCCCGATCCGTTCATCCCGATGCAGTTCGAGAACGCGGCGAATCCCGACGCGCATCGACATACGACCGCGCTCGAGATTTACGACGCCTTCGAAGGCGGATTGGATGCTCTCGTGGTAACGGCCGGAACCGGAGGAACGGTGACGGGCGTCGGGGAAGAGCTGAAGCGGCGGATTCCCGGCATTCGGATTTACGTGATCGAGCCGGCCGGTTCGCCCGTGCTGGCTGGCGGCGAGCCGGGGCCGCACAAAATCCCGGGAACCGGACCGGGCTTCGTCCCGGCCATTCTGAACCGCGGCGCCTTCGACGAAATTCTTCACATCGAAGACGACGACGCGCAGCGCATGGCTCGACGGCTGGCGAGGGAAGAGGGCATCCTGGTCGGCGCATCGGCGGCCGCGTCGGCGTTCTACGCCGTTCAAGTCGCTGGCGGCTTGCCGGCTTCCGCGCGCGTGCTCAGCCTTGCGCCGGACAGCGGCGAACGATATTTATCCTCGGATTTATTCGCCTTCGAGGATTGACCGAAAGAAAAGCGCACGGCTCCCGTTCCTTCGGGGTCCGTGCGCTTTGTTCGTTTTTATTGACGGCGGGATTTGCCGTTGTTTTTGCCCTGGAACGCCTGAGCCGCTTCTTCCGCCGAAAACTCCGTATCCTCGGCGCCCGGAACCGGCATCTTGTTCAACTCCGTCGATTGTACGGCCGCTTTAGCAGCTTGCTTTTGCTTCTTAGCCATGTCGCACCTCCTTCTGCTATCGAACAATCGTATTATTCTCGATACACTGCGTTTTTACCCCTCGGGAAAAGCTTCTAACGCTTCCCGCCCCAGGTGCGGCGGCGATGTTCAGCTGAACGTCCACCCCTTCAACAGCTCGATCCACGCCCGCGCCGCATACGGCAAATACCGCTCTTTCCGCCAGATCATCGCGAGCCTCCACTTCGGCTCCGGGAAGGCGAGCGGAACCGTTCGAACGGCGGGGTCGTCGATCTTATCGCAGACGTTCTGCGGCAAGAACGCGACGCCGAAGCGAGCGGCGACCATCCCCGTCATGAAATCCCATTGCGTCGTTTCCAACGCGATCTCCGGCCGGAACCCTTCCTCTTCGCAAGCCTGCGAAATTAAATGATGCAGCGTAAACTGCTCTCCGAACAAGATGAACGGCTCGTCTGCCAGCTCGCGCAGCGCGATCGACGAGCGGGAAGCGAGCGGATGCTCCGCGTGCAGCACCGCCCGAAGCTCGTCCTCGAAGAACGGCTGAATCGTGAACGCCGCTTCGTTCTCCACGGGCAGGATGACGATGCCGACGTCCAGGTCGCCGGCTTCGACGGCCGTTTCGATGCGCTTCCCGCCTTTTTCGATCAGTTTGATGTTGATATGCGGGTACTTGGCGTGGAAATGCTCGAGAATCGGGGGAAAGTACCGACCGCCGATCATGGGAGGCAATCCGAGCAGGAGATCGCCTCTTCGGAGCTCGAGCAGATCGTCCAGCTCGGTCGTCATGTTTTCCATGGAGGTTAAGATGCCTTGGGCCGAGCGCAGCAAAATTTCGCCGGCGTCCGTCAGTCGGATGCGCTTGCTTCCGCCGCGTTCGAACAAGGTGACGTTCAGCTCCTCCTCGAGCAGCCGGACCATCTTCGATAACGTCGGCTGGGTCACGTGCAACCGCTCCGCGGCTTTCGTATAACTTTGCGCTTTCGCTACGGCTACGAAATAAGAGAGCTGTCGTAGATCCAAATTAACAGCCTCCTTTCTCTATAGACAGATGGAATGAAAATCATTCGATATATGTATTTTACTTATATTTCAATTCGCTGTAGAGTGATATGCATCATAGACATGAGAGAAGGAGAGAAGCAGACATGACATTTTATACGAAAACCGATTCGAAGCCCGCATCCGAGTCGTATACGATAAAAGCATCGATCGTGCTTCCGCCCGACACGAACCATCACGGCACGATCTTCGGCGGCAAGCTGATGGCTTACATCGACGACGTCGCGACGATCGCGGCGACGCGCCACGCGCGCAGACCCGTCGTGACGGCATCGACGGACTCCGTCGATTTCCTGCATCCCGTGAAGAAGGGCGACGCGATCTGCTTGTCCGCCTTCGTCACATGGTCGCACCGCACCTCGATGGAGGTGTTCGTTCGCGCCATCACCGAGGATTTGTTGACAGGGGAACGGAAGGTATGCGCCACGTCGTTCCTGACTTTCGTAGCTTTAGACGAAGAAGGGAAGCCGATACACGTTCCCGGCGTCATTCCGCAGACGCAGGAGGAGAAATTGTTGTACGACAGCGCATTGGAACGGAAGGAAGCACGCAAAATAAGAAGACAAGAAAGCAAGAAATTCGCGGAATATCTCGGGGTCGACTATAAGCTCGGCGGAACGCCGGGCCGGCGGCGGGACGACTCGAACGCCTTCGCGGGTCCGTCGGGCTGGGAAGCCGGGGATCCGGTTGCTCCCGAACGGCTGACGGACGAGAAAGCCGAATGGAACGTCGGTTCCGGCCGACGAACGCCCGTCGTCGAACGAACCGCAGCCGAGCCGCACGCCGTCGAGCGACGGAACGCCGTCGGCAGCGACTACGCTGCCGGAGAGAAAAAATCCGCCGAACGCGCTTATGCTTCCCTGTGGGAAGACTGGAATTAACGCTAACAATGCAGCCTTCGTCCCGAGCTTTGGGAGGGAGGCTTTTTTCTCGATTGTAGTTGACAGCAGGTGCGGGTTCCTCAATAATAGTCGTATGTTGAGTTGTGCGCGCTCCCAGAAGAGGGTGGTCAGATGGCGCATACGTTGGAATCGATCGCGGAACTTGCCGGCGTGTCCCGAGGAACCGTCTCTCGGGTCGTGAACGGGCAGCCCGGCGTCAAGCCGAACGTAAGGGAGCGGGTGCTCGCCGTCATCGAACGGACCGGGTACGTTCCGAATCCGCAAGCCAGAAGCTTAGCGGGCGGGAAGACCGGCAATATCGGCGTCGTCGTCTTCGGCGACAAGCCGGATTTCCTGAAGCATCATATCTTCTTCGAAGCGCTGCAGGGCATTCAGGAGCAGACCGCTTCGAACGACTATGACCTGCTGCTGTACGCGAACCGGAAGGAAGCGGACGCGGAATATTGGAAGCGGATCGCCACGAAGCGGAAGACGGACGGTCTCATCATTATGGGGGAGCGGATTCAACCGGAGTACCTGCATTATTATCGACAGCGGGGCATCCCCTACGTATTGATCGGGAAGCGAGTGTTCGGTTCCCTGCCGCTCGCCTGCGTCGCCTCCGATTACCGCAGCGGGGCGTATCGCGCGACGAAGCATCTGTTGGAACGGGGAAGACGTCGCATCGCGTACATCCAAGGCCTTCCCGATATGCATCACGAGAACGAACGGTTCGCCGGGTATTGCGAGGCGCTCCGGGAAGCCGGACTCGACATGGACCCGTCCTTGATCATCGCCGGGCGCGCCGAGCGCGAGGAAGCGGTTCGGGAAATGCGGCTGCTGCTGAAGAGGCAAGCGTCGTTCGACGCGGTGTTCGCCGCCAACGATCTGATGGCGCTCGGCGCGATGGACGTCCTGCTGGAGAGCGGGCGCAGCGTGCCGGAGGACGTGGCGGTCGCAGGCTACGACGACATCGCGCAATCGCGTCATGCGTCGCCGCCGCTGACGACGGTTCGTCAGGAGAAGGAGAAGCTCGGCAAGGAAGCCGCTTCGCTGTTGTTCGACATGCTGCGCGGCGCGCTTCCCGCGGATGCGTCGAAGGACGTCGTCATCGAGAACGATTTAATCGTCAGGGCATCGACGTAAGGGAAGGAAGCCGCCAAGACGGCAGGCGGCTGTCCTTTTTCTTTACGCAAATCTGGGAGCGCTCCAAATAATACGAAGGGTTGTGATCGCTTATGTCCAGGATGAACTATGAGGTAGCGGTGCTCGGCGGAGGTCCGGCCGGCATTACAGCCGCGCTCAGCGCGGCGCGTAACGGCGCGAAGACGATCGTGGCGGAACGGTACGGCTTTCTGGGCGGGATGTCGACCGCGGCGATGGTGTATCCGTGGATGACGTTCCATTCCGCCTCCGGCAAACAAGTGATCAAGGGGATCGCGCAGGAAATCGTCGATCGACTTATGGCGCTGAACGCGTCGCCAGGTCATCTTCGGGATACGATCGGCTTCGTTCATACGCTGACCCCGTATCATCCCGAGGTGTACAAAGCGTTGGCCGGACGGATGCTGAAGGAAGCCGGCGTCGATATCCTGCTCCACACGTCGGCGATCGACGTCAAGACGGAAGGGGAGCGAATCGACTCGATTACGCTGTACAACAAGAGCGGCGTCTCGACGTTGTCCGCGAACGTCTTCGTCGACGCCACAGGTGACGGAGACATCGCGGCGATGGCCGGCGTGCCGTACGAGAAGGGCAACGCCAACGGGAAGGTGCAGCCGATGACGATGAAGTTCCGGATGCGCGGCGTAGACGTCGCCAAAGTAAAGCGGGCCATGCAGGACGATCCTTCGAACTTCTATGAGAAGTCGTTGACGTCCGAGCTGGATCGGCTTCCGGTGACGGGCGTTATGGGATTTTATGCGCAGTGGAAGGCGGCGGGGCTACCTGTCGAACGCGACGGGCTGCTGTTCTTCGTCGGTCCGAACGAAGACGAGGTGCTCGTCAACGTATCCCGCGTCTCGGGATTGGACCCGACGGACATCGGGGATTTAACGAAGGCGGAATTCGAGGGACGAGAACAAGTGCTGTTGCTGGAGTCTTTCTTCCGCGAACGTATACCGGGGTTCGAAAAGGCGAGCGTCTCGGCGGTCGGCGCCCAGATCGGCGTTCGGGAAACCCGAAGAATCACGGGGAAGTATGTGCTGAACGGGATCGACGTGTTGGACGGCCGCAGATTCGACGACGTCGTCGCGCGGAGCGGTTATCCGATCGACATCCACGATCCGGAAGGCAGCGGCGTCACCGCCAACTTTATCCGCGAAGGCGGCGCCTATGACATTCCGTACCGGAGCATCGTGCCGATTCGCACGACGAATTTGCTGCTGGCGGGAAGATGCATCTCGACGACGCACGAGGCGCAGGCGACGACCCGGCTGACGCCGAGCTGCATGGCGATCGGTCAAGCGGCCGGCGCCGCGGCCGCGCTCGCCTCGTCGCTCCGGCGCGAAGTCGAATCGGTACCGATTCTCGATCTGCAGGAGCGGCTGACGGCCGGCGGCGCCGAACTCGGCTTGACGAAATAAGGCCGAGCGAGGATTATTTTTTCGTAACCGAGACGCTCAGAATGGAGACGGGGGAGACCGGTCGGCTGAGTTCTCCGTTGTTCTCCTTCACCGGAGAGGCGGCGATGTCCAAGACGACGTCCATGCCGTCGACGACCTTACCGAAGATCGTATAGTTCGGGTTGGAATTCAGCAATTCGCTTTCCTCTCCCGTGCCGATGAAAAATTGGCTGCCGTTCGTATTCGGGCCGGCGTTCGCCATCGCGACGACGCCCGGTTCGTACCGGTGCCCGTTGTCCAGCTCGTCCTTGAAGGCGTAGCCGGGACCGCCTCGGCCTGTTCCCGTCGGGTCGCCGGTTTGGATGACGAAGTCTTTCAGGACGCGGTGGAAGATCACATTTTCATAGAAGCCTTCGTTCGCCAAAAATACAAAATTGTTCACCGTCACGGGGGCGTCCTTCGCGAACAACTCGATCGTGAAGCTGCCCTTGGACGTCTCGATCGTCGCTTCGTAAGCCGCTTCGGCGTCGATCGTCATCGCGGGCGGCGCGGCGTACCGGTTGCCGACGTAAATCGTCTCGCGTTTCGGATCGTAATGGACCGGCTTGCCGATCGTCTCGCTCATATAGCGGAGAGGAACGTAAGTGGTCCCCTTATACACGAACGGCGTTCCTTGCTCCGGCGCGATCGGCTTGTCCAATCCGTCGAATACGAAACGAAGCTGTTTGAAATACACTTCGATCTGCTGACCCGCAGCGCTCGCGCCCACCGACGCGGTCATCGCGGCCCCGATCAGAATGCCTGTCGTCAAAACCTTCAGCTTGCCCCAAGTCTCTTTCTTCAATTCATTCTCCTCCGTTTTCGTTGCGATATGTCCGCTACTCCGATTATATCGGCATTCGGCAAGAAATCATTGACTTTCTGCGTGGATGCGATTACAAATTTACTATAGGAAGGATCCGAAAGCGCGGCGAAAGAGAGAGATGAGCGAGAATGAGAGTACATCGCCTTACGATTGCGAACGACTTCGGGATCGAGGAGCTGCAGCGGATGTCGCAGGAAGCCGGCAAATTCAGCGCCGACATCTTGATCGAATACGAGGAAGAAGGGACGTCGTTCAAGATTGACGTCAAGAGCGTGCTCGGCACGATGCTGCTCGCGCTTCGGCGGGGAACGGACATCCTGCTGCGCACGAAGGGGAAGGACGAAGAGGAAGCGATCCATTGGCTGAGCGAGACGTTCGAGAATCGAACCTGAACCTAAAGAGAAGGCCGACGTCGCGTCGGCCTTCTTCTTCATGCTTCAGACGATTCGGACGGCTCCATGAACCATAGCGGGTCCATGCAATCCTCTTCGCCGTTGTAGTTGATGAAAATTTCTTCCCCCGCAACGATATCTTTATAAGCGTAGAAGTCGAACGTATGCTTCTCGAAGCTGATCTCGTACGTAGCGTTCGGCTGATACGAATGGTTGAACAAGCTGCCGTATCCTAACAAAATGGCCGTATGATTCGCGCCGTACTCATAGACGTAGTCCGCGAGAATCGTCTTCTCGATATGCTCGTGCTCTTCGTTCGGGTAAGGGATGACCGGCGCTTCGTGAATCAGTTCTCCCTTGGCGATATTGCGCGTGGCGAACACGCCTCTCTTGAACTCTCCGGCCGACACCGCGGATGTTTTGATTTCGATCATTGATAGTCACCTGTATGCTTTCTCATGAAATGAATTGCTTCGCAGGTCGATGGTTACAACCAACTTCGAGTGTACCGTATGAACGCGGAATCGGCAACCGTCGGCACCAGACGCCGGCTCGGCGAGAAACCAAAAAAATCGTCCGGCCGAAGTAGAAATATGTCGTGTTTTCTCGCGGTCGGAAGCGGTAGACTGAAGCAAACTTCAGAGCTGGAGAGATCTTTATGACGAATGCATACGAACCGGCCGCGATCATGGGCGCCCTGTACGGGCCCGGCATCGCAGGGTTGAAGGGAGCGTTCCCCCGCGAGTGGGCGGAGGCGCTTAGGGAAGATCTCGAGGCGCTGTACCGCGAAGCGCTGCAGCGGCCTGGCGGTACGGTCGGCCGCGGACCGAAACGCCATTACGTCGAGATCCATCCGGAGGATCTTCGCGGTTTCGTCGAGCTGGCCGCGCATCCCTGGGTGAGGGCGGTATGCGAGACGGTGCTCGGTCCGGACTACAATATCGTCGAGATCGGTTTCGACGTACCGAATCCCGGCGCGGTCGACCAACCGTGGCATCGCGACTTTCCGTCGCCCGAGGACACGTACAAGGGCAGACGTCTCACCTCGCTCGCCTTCAATGTCACCGCGGTCGACGTCGAGCCGGACATGGGACCGTTCGAGATCGCGCCCGGCACGCAGTGGGACGACGCCGCGGATTTCGAGCACGGCATGTTTCCGCCGCAGGACCGCTATTCCCGATACGAAGCGAGAGCGGAGCGGAAGATGCCGAAGATGGGAGACATCTCCGTCCGTTCGGCGTTGACGATCCACCGCGGGACGGCCAACCGCTCCGATCGAGCGAGGCCGGTTCTCGTTCTAGGCGTCGATGCGCCGGGAGCGAACAACCACGAGCGGCACGATCTGCAGGTTACCCAAGCCTATTACGAAACGCTGCCGGACGAAGTGAAGCGCCATCTGTTATGCCGCATCGTGGACCGTTTGGAACCGATCGTACAGAAGCACGATATCGAAGGCTTGAAGATGGGCGAGGCATAACGCTTCGAGCCGATCGTCGCTCGATTCCCACTCGAAAACGGACACCTCCGAGGAGGTGTCCGTTTCTTTCGTAAAGTAAAATCCTATTCTTTCGCCAACTCCAGCAGCTCCGATACGTCTTCCGCGACGGAACGGCCGGAGGCGGAAGCGGCCATCTTCGACTGAATGCGCTCGATCAACTCGACGGCTTTCGCGTCCGTAGCGGTCAAGATGCGCACATGGTTGTCGAACATCGCCTCCACCTGTTTCTTCGCGATCGCGAGGTTATCGTCCTCGGCGCTCCGCTCCGTCTTCGTCCCTTCCCCGCGCGCTCCCTTGCCCGACATGCCCTGCGTCGGGCTTAACACCTCGTTCTGCAGCGCATCGTATCGGTTCGACACGTTCGACGATTTCTCCCGCGCCAAGATGACGGTGTCGTCGATGACGAACACTTCCACGCCTTCGACGCCCTCCGCCGATATCCGGGATTCGATATGCGAGGACACGCCGCCCTCATGAAGCCCGGACGACCCGATCATGCTGTATACGGACGTCCCCATCCCGCTCGTCGTCCGTCCGCGTTCGTTCGTCGTGTGCGTCTTCGGTCCGCTTACGCTCGGAATGACCCCGATATCGCCTCCGTGCGCGGACGTCCCGGCGCCGTCGTCATGACCCTCGTGCGGGACGACTTGCTCGTTGTCGGCCGCCGTACGATCGTTCCCGGCGCATCCGCTCGCGAGCGACGAAATTCCGAATAAGACGGCGACGGCTGCTTGATAGCTTCGTTTCATATGGTAAACCTCCTCCGAAATTTACGATTAACATGCCCATTGGATTTTTAGTGTATGAATGGTTTTTCATAGGGGAAAACCACTGTCAAGGCAAAGAATAATGCGCGGGAGGTTTCACGACGATGGACGAACAAGAACGTCCGAAGACGACCGACGATCAAGCGAAGGGGATGTCGCGCCGGCAGTTTCTCGTTACATCCGGATATGCCGTCGGCGGCGCCGTTCTCGGCGGCGTCTTGGGTTATTTACTGCCGAAGCGGCAGGAAGCGGCGCCTCCGGCCGCCCCGGCCGCGGAGGGGAACGATTACGGGCAAGCGCTCATGTTCTTTACGCAGGAGCAGTTCTCGATCGCGCAAGCGGCGACCGAGCGCATCTTCCCGACGGACGAGAACGGGCCCGGCGCGAAGGAGCTCGGCGTCGCCTACTACCTCGACCATCAACTCGCCAGCGAGTGGGGCTTCAACGCTAGAGATTATATGCAAGGCCCGTTCTTCGTCGGGGAGAAGGTGCAGGGCTATCAGGGGCGGTTGAAGCGGAGGGACATTTTCCAAATCGGTCTTCGGGAAATGCAAAACTACAGTCAAAGCCAGTACGGCAAAGCGTTCGTCAACCTGACGGAGGAAGAGCAGGACGCGGTGCTGACGGCGTTCCAAAACGACGAGGTGCCGGTGACGACGATATCCGCCAGCGGATTTTTCAGTATGCTCCGCAGCGGCACGTTGGAAGGCGTCTATAGCGACCCGTTGTACGGGGGGAACAAAAATATGGCCGGCTGGGCGATGCGCAACTACCCCGGCAGTCAGATGTCATACACGCAAATTATGGATAAAGACTTCACGAAGGTGCCGCCTAGAAGCTTGAAAGACCATGTAGCGCACTCTTGAGCTTACGAAAAGGAGGAATGAACAGATGGCCAAGAAATTGCCGAAGACGGACGTCGTCATTATCGGCGTCGGCTGGTCCGGAGGCATCATCGCATCCGAGCTGACGAAGAACGGTTTGTCGGTCGTCGGGCTGGAGCGCGGGCGGGAGCGGACGACGGAAGATTATTTCATGGTTCATGACGAGCTTCGATATGCGCTTCGGTACGAATTGATGCAGGACCTGTCGAAGGAAACCATCACGTTCCGAAGCAACGAGAAAATCCGGGCGCTTCCCATGCGGCAGTACGGATCGTTCCTATTGGGCGAAGGTCTCGGCGGCGCGGGCGTGCATTGGAACGGCCAGACGTTCCGCTTCCTGCCGTACGACTTTCAAATTCGGAGCCTGACCGAGGAACGGTACGGGAAAAACAAAGTCCCGGCGGAGATGACCATACAAGATTGGGGCATTACATACGACGAGCTGGAGCCTTATTTCGACGCGTTCGAAAAGATGGCCGGCATCTCGGGGGAGGAAAATCCGCTCGGCGGCAAACGCTCCAGCCCGTATCCGACGCCGCCGATGATTCAGACGCCGTCGATGAAGCGATTCGCGGATGCGGCGAGTAAGCTGAATTTACATCCGTTCACGATGCCGTCCGCCAATCTATCGACCGCCTACACGAATCCGGACGGCATCTCGCGGGCGCCGTGCCAGTATTGCGGGTATTGCGAACGATTCGGCTGCGAGTTCGGCGCGAAAGCGGACCCGGTCGTTACGGTCATCCCTGTCGCGAAGAAGACGGGGAAGTTCGAAATTCGGACCCACTCGAACGTCCGTCGCATCCTGCATACCGGGGGCAAGGCGACGGGAGTGCTGTATACGGACATTACGACGGGAGAAGAGATCGAGCAGCCTGCGGATATCGTGGTGCTTACGGGATACGTGTTTAACAATGTACGTCTACTGTTAATGTCCGAAATCGGGAAACCGTACGATCCTGCGAGCGGCACCGGCGTAGTCGGGAAAAACTATGCGTATCAGGTGATGAAAGGAAGCGCGATGGGGTTCTTCGACGACGCGGAATACAATCTGTTCGCCGGCGCCGGGTCGCTCGGTATGAGCTTAGACGACTACAACGGGGACAACTTCGATCATTCCGAATTAAATTTCATCCACGGAGGGAACATTAGTTTTACGAATACGGGGCAACGACCGATTCAAAACAACACCGTTCCCGAAGGTACGCCGAAATGGGGCAAGGAGTTTAAGGCCCAATCGCTCAAGTACGCCAACCGCGTGCTGAAGGTAGGCGGGCAGGGCGCCTCCATGCCTTTCCGGCATCACTACCTTGATCTGGACCCCACGTATAAGGATGCTTTCGGCGATCCGTTGATCCGCATCACGTTCGATTTCGAAGAGCAGGATCGTCAGCTCGCGAAGTATCTGACCGATCGTTGTTCGGAAATTATGCAAGAGATGCGGCCCAGCCTGATGGAGTCCTTGAAGGAGTTGGGACCATACGAGATCATGACGTATCAGTCGACCCACAACACCGGCGGCGTCATCATGGGAAGCGATCCGAGCGCTTCGGCGGTCAACAACTACTTGCAGATGTGGGATATGGAAAATTTGTTCGTGATCGGCGCCTCGGCCTTCGCGCACAACAGCGGGTACAACCCGACGGGTACATTGGGGGCGCTCTCTTACCGCGCCGCGGAAGGGATCGCGACGTATAGCAAGAAGGGCGGAATTCTCGCGTGACGCGAACGGAAACAATCCAAAGCGAGGGAGATGGAATACGATGGTGAAAATGCGATGGATGCTGCTCTGCATGGCGCTGGCGGCGTCGCTCTCCGCGTGCGGCGGAGGCGGCGGGAACGATGCCGGCGAAGCTCCCGCGGGGGATGCCGCTCCGCCTGCCGAGACGGAGAACGGCGCCGCGGGCGACGCTGGCGGCGGGGATCTTGAAGCGACGGCGAGACCGATCTACGAAGGGAACTGCATGGCATGCCACGGGACGGACTTGGCCGGCGCAGGAAGCTTCCCGAGCTTGCAGCAGGTCGGCGCCGATATGACGCAGGAAGAGATCGCGGCCAAGATCGCCGGCGGCGGGAACGGGATGCCGGCGTTCGAAGGCCGATTGACGGACGACGAGATCGGCGCGCTTTCGCAATGGCTTGCGGCGATGAAGTAAAAAAGAAGGTCGACGGCGGGAGCTCCGCCGTCGACCTTTATTTTTGTTCTTCCTTGTCGTCTTCGAAATCGGACACGAGCTCGCGCGTCGAGGTTTTGAATTCGTTCAGCGTTCGTCCGAAGCTGCGCCCCAACTCCGGCAATCGCGACGGCCCGAAGATCAGCAGGGCGACGAGCAAGAGCAGGACGAGCCCGGGGATCCCGATGTTTCCGAACGGCATGGGGCTCGACTCCTTCCGCGTGGAATTTTCTTTATCATGCCCTTATAGACGCTCATACGATTCTTTGTTATCCTGAAGGTATTCCGGAGCATAATATAGTATTCGGTTTTATAATATAAAACATAATGGGCAAGGAGCGTCGTAGATGCCGTTGATACAATCGGTCCAGCGAGCGCTGCAAATCGTCGATTTATTCGACGAACGAACGCCGGAGCTGAAAATTACGGAGATCAGCGCCCGCATGCAGCTGCATAAGAGCACCGTACATTCCCTACTGAAGACGCTGATGCATCACGGATATATCGCGCAAGACGACGAAAGCGGAAAATATCGTCTCGGCTTGGCTTTGGTCGAGAAGGGGAATATGCTCCTGCAGTCGATGGATCTTCGGTCGATCGCGAAGCCGTATATCGCCGAGCTGTCGGCGAAGAGCGGACAGACGACGCATCTGGTCGTATTGGACGGCAGGGACGGCGTATATATCGATAAGGTGGAAGGGGCGAAGGCCGCCATCCGGTACTCCCGCATCGGACGGCGCGTCCCGCTGCACAGCAGCGCCGTCGGGAAAGCGTTGGCCGCGTTCCGTCCGCTCGAAGCCCTCCATGCGCTGCTCGACGATTATACGTTCGACAAGCGCACCGAGCGGACGATCGGCGACCGGGAAGCCTTCTTAGCGGAGTTGACTCGCGTACGAGGCTGCGGCTTCGCGATCGACGACGAGGAGAACGAGCCCGGCGTCCGATGCGCGGCCGCGCCGATCTTCGACCATAGCGGCGTCGCCGCGGCGGCGATCAGCGTTTCGACGATGACTTCGTCCGTCGACGACGACGCGCTGCGCGCGTTGATCGACGAGCTGCTGGAGGCGGCGAAGGCGATCTCTCGGCAGCTCGGGTACAAGGGGTAAGCCGTCGGTCTCGTCTTCGGCCGCGGGTTTCTTCCGCGAATCCCGATACGAGAACGATGTTTTATAATATAAAACAACAATATCTTCGGGAGGAATGATTCATGAGGCTGATTCGGTATCGGGAACATACGGGATGGCGGCTCGGCGCGGTTCCGGACGGCGCCGACGCGGCGTACGCGCTGCCGGACGCGGACGTGTTCGCGCTTGTTCGGCGGGCGGCGGCGAACGGGGTTACGGCGGCGGATGCGGCGCGCGCTTCGATCCGGGAAGCGTCGCCGATCGCAGACGACTGGCGGAGCCTGACGCTCGGCGTACCGATCGAAGCGCCGGAAGTGTGGGCCGCCGGCGTCACGTACCAGCGGAGCCGGGAAGCGCGCAATTACGAAGCGACCGGCGGGAAGCTGGACGCAAGCACCTTCTACGACAAAGTATACGACGCGGAACGCCCCGAAATTTTCTTCAAGTCGACGGCGGCGCGTACGGTCGGGCCCGGCGGCGAGGTTTCGCTGCGCAGCGATTCCGCGTGGCAAGTCCCGGAGCCCGAGCTCGGCGTCGTGTTGGACGGCGACGGCCGCATCGTCGCGTATACGATCGGCAACGATATGAGCTGCCGAGACATCGAAGGAGAGAATCCGTTGTATTTGCCCCAGGCGAAGATGTGGAAGCAGTCATGCTCGCTCGGACCGACGCTGCGCCTGGCCGAGACGACGCCGGACCCGTACGCGCTCGACATCGAGCTTCGCATCTATCGAGGCGGCCGGTTGGTCGTCGAGGAGCGCGCCAACACCGGCCAGCTGAAGCGGAGACTGGAGGAGCTCGTCTCGTTCTTGCGGCGGGATAACGTGATCTTCGAAGGCACGGTACTGCTCACAGGCACCTGTATCGTCCCCCCGAACCAATTCACGCTGGAGGCGAACGATCGGATCGAGATCGACATCGCCGGCATCGGTACGCTGATCAATTCCGTCGTCGCATGAGGATTTACATGTAAGCGGATACATGAAAATAATTGATAGGTCCTTGAATGAGTACATACAAAGAGAGGATGAACCCATCGTATGAATGCAACGAACGATATTCCCGTATATGCGAATTACATCGGCGGCGCGTGGGTCGCGGCCGCGGGCGGCGCGACGGTGCCGAGCGTCAACCCGGCGAATCGCTCCGTCGTCGGTGTCGTGCCCGCTTCGACGCGGGCGGATTTGGACCGCGCCGTCGAAGCGGCGAACGAGGCGCGCCGCGCCTGGAGGAAGCTGACAGGGGCGCAGCGCGGAACGCTGCTGTTCAAGGCGGCCGATCTGATGGAACGAAGACTCGACGAGATCGGCGAAACGATGACGCGGGAGATGGGCAAGACGTTCGCCGAGGCGAAGGGCGAGACGGCCCGGGGCGTCGCGATCTTACGTTATTACGCCGGGGAAGGCATGCGCAAGACGGGCGACGTCATTCCGGCGACGGACGCCGAGGCGCTCCTCTATACGACGCGGGCGCCCCTCGGGGTCGTCGGCGCCATCACGCCGTGGAATTTCCCCGTGGCGATTCCGATTTGGAAGCTGGCGCCGGCGTTGATCTACGGGAATTGCGTCGTCTGGAAGCCGGCGACGGATACCGCGGTCACCGCAGCGAAAGTTATGGAGTGCTTCCACGAAGCGGGCTTCCCGGCCGGGACGATCCAGATGGTCGTCGGCGGCGGACGGGAGATCGGGCAGGGCATGGCCGAGCATCCGGGCATTCACGGTATAACGTTCACTGGGTCGAACGCGGTCGGGAAGCAGGTCGGGGCGGCGGCGTTCGCGCGGGGCGCGAAATACCAGCTCGAGATGGGCGGGAAAAATCCGATCGTCGTGGCGGCCGATGCGGATCTCGACTTGGCGGTCGAGGCGACGATCAGCGGCGGCCTTCGTTCGACGGGGCAGAAGTGCACCGCCACGAGCCGCGTCATCGTCGTGAAGGACGCGTACGACGCGTTCCGAGCGAAGCTGCTCGACAAGATCGCTACGCTGAAGGTCGGCGACGGGATGCAGCCGGATACGTGGCTCGGGCCGTGCGCGAACGAAAGCCAGTACGACACGGTGCTGTCGTACATTCGTCAAGGCGTCGAAGAAGGCGCGCAGCTCGTCTTCGGCGGTACGAAGCCGACCGACGAGGCGCTGAAGGACGGCTTCTACGTCACGCCGGCGGTGTTCGAAGGCGTTACGTCGCGGATGAAGATCGCCCAGGAGGAAATTTTCGGCCCGGTGCTGGCGCTGCTTCGAGCGGAATCGCTGGAGGAGGCGATCGAACTGGCGAACGACGTCGACTACGGGCTCAGCGCTTCGTTATACACGAAGAATATCGGGCAGGCGCTCGCGTTCGTGCAGGAGATCGACGCCGGATTGGTTCGCGTCAACGCGGAGACGGCGGGCGTCGAGCTGCAGGCGCCGTTCGGCGGGATGAAGCAATCGAGTTCGCATTCCCGCGAGCAAGGGCAGGCGGCGATCGAGTTTTATACGTCCGTGAAGACCGTATTCCTGAAACCATAATGCGACCGAAGGGACCGATGCTTCCGTGAGCTCCGCCGATTTGATTTCCGTGATGGGACCGGAGGACGACGACGTCTTCCGCATTCGTACGCATGCGCCAGGTCCGAGCGGCTCGCTGCCGTTGACGCCGGAGCAGCTTCGCCACGCGCCGAGCGGCGACTTGTTCGGTTGGTCGCAGAACGTCGGCATGGGGCTTGCGCCGAGCCGGCTCGGCGGACCGGAAGTGCTGCTGCTCGGCACGATGGGCGGCATCCGGGACGCGGACGGCCGGCCGATCGCCCTCGGCTATCATACGGGCCACTGGGAGATCGGCCTGCTCATGCAAGCCGCGGCTCGGGAGGTCGCGGCGTCCGGCGGCGTCCCGTTCGCGGGCTACGTCAGCGATCCGTGCGACGGCCGTTCTCAAGGCACGACCGGCATGTTCGATTCGCTGCCGTATCGGAACGACGCCGCGCTCGTCATGCGCCGCCTCATCCGCTCGTTGCCGACGCGCAAGGCGGTCATCGGCGTGGCGACGTGCGACAAGGGACTTCCGGCGACGATGATCGCCATCGCAGGCATGTCGAAGCTGCCGGGCGTCATCGTGCCCGGCGGCGTGACGCTGCCGCCGACCGTCGGCGAAGACGCCGGGAAAATCCAGACGATCGGCGCGCGGTACGCGAACGACGAGCTGTCGCTCGAGGAAGCGGCGGACCTCGGCTGCCGCGCTTGCGCGACGCCGGGCGGCGGCTGCCAGTTCCTCGGCACGGCCGGCACCGCGCAAGTCGTCGCCGAGGCGCTCGGATTGACCGTACCGCACGCCGCGCTCGCGCCGTCCGGACAGCCGGTATGGGAGGAGATGGCGCGTCAATCGGCTCGGGCCGCGATGCGCGCCGCAAACAACGGGCTGACCGTCGGCGCGATCGTGACTGATGCGGCGATTCGCAACGCGATGGCGATTCATGCCGCGTTCGGCGGCTCGACGAACCTGCTGCTCCATATCCCGGCCATCGCGCATGCCGCTGGCGTTCGTATTCCGGACGTCGCGGACTGGGCGGACGTGAATCGGGCGGTGCCGCGCATCGTGAGCGTGCTGCCGAACGGGCCGATCCATCACCCGACGGTGCGCGTCTTCCTGGCCGGCGGGGTGCCCGAGGTTTGTCTGAAGCTGCGCGGACTCGGCGTGCTGGACGAGAAGGCGATGACGATCGCCGGGGCGACGTTGGGGGAGACGCTCGACTGGTGGGAGTCGTCGGAGCGCAGACATCGGATGCGCAAGCGTCTGCGGGACGTCGACGGCATCGATCCGGACGACGTCGTCTTTACGCCCGAACGGGCGCGAACGGCCGGCTTGACGTCGACGGTGACGTTCCCGGTCGGCAACCTCGCCCCGGAAGGGGCGGTCATCAAGTCGACCGCGATCGATCCGTCCGTCGTAGGGGACGACGGGGTGTACCGGCATATCGGGCAGGCGAAAGTATTCGTCTCCGAGAAGGCCGCCGTCAAGGCGATCAAGACCGGCGGCATTCAAGCGGGGGACGTGTTGGCGCTCATCGGCCGAGGGCCGAGCGGCACCGGGATGGAAGAGACGTACCAGCTGACGTCGGCGCTGAAATTTTTGCCTTTCGGGAAATATGTTTCGCTGCTGACGGACGCGCGGTTTTCCGGCGTGTCGACGGGCGCTTGCATCGGGCATATCGGGCCGGAGGCGCTGGCGGGCGGACCGATCGGCAAGCTGCGCGACGGGGACCGGATCCGCATCGAGATCGATCGGGTTAGATTGACCGGCCGCATCGACTTCGTCGGCGAGGGAGAAGAGACATTCGACGCGGACGAGGGGGAGCGGCGCCTGGCGATGCGAACGCCTCACCCGGACTTGGCGCCGGATCCCGAGCTGCCGGACGATACGCGGATTTGGGCGGCGCTGCAATCGGTCAGCGGCGGCACCTGGCGCGGCGGCGTCTACGACGCGGACCGGATCGTGGCGGCGTTGGAAGCGGGGAAGAAGGCGCTGGGTTGGTAGACGGGAGCGGAACGGCGTCTATTCGTAAGAAGCGTCGCCGAGTCGGCGGATGCGATACGCGTTGATCGCGACCTCGCCGAGCTCCTCCAAGATGGTGTAGTTGGCCCAGGCGCCCGCGACCGCGCCGATGCCGGGCACCATCTGGAGCATTTTCCGAAAATCGATCGAATCTCTATACTCCTTCTGGAACGTCTCCCAATCCATGCGTCGGTAATACTCGGAATCCGAAGACCATCGTTCCTTCTCGACGTCCCATCGCCGGATCAAATCCAGCACGTATTCGCGCTGCGCATTGCTCGAGAAGGCGAGCCGGAACACGTTCAACAGAAAGATCCGCTCGGAAAACGAATTCGTATCGTAGCCGTAAACATGCGCCAACTCGAACAAACATTTCATCTTGATCGCGATCAAGGCCGGGAAGTCCACGGCGTTCAGAATCAGGCCGCCCGTGCCGGTGCCGGCGCCTTCGGCCGTCGCGATCTTCTGGTATAACGAGAGCGTATTCCTCGCTTCCTGATCGGCCTCTTCGAGCGTCGCGTCGCGATTCACCTTCCGCCTGGGCGTATATTCGGCGCCGAAGAGCGCCGTACGAACGATCGATCGTACGGTCGCCGTGATCGCCTGATGCACCTTCGCAGGGATCAACTCGTTGATTTTCGCGCTGATCGTCTTCGAGGTTCGTTCGAGCCATCCCGGCGGTTCCGTCAGGCGGCGCTCCCATACGTCCAATTCGAATCGAATGCGCTGTTCATATGCGTTCAATGGTTTTATCTCCCATCCTACCAAGTTTCGACTATTCCATGTCGCTATTGTATGGAAGTTCCCTCGGCTCGGAAAGAGGCTGCGGCAGGAGGCCGAACTCGACGAAGGTCTGGGAGATAAGGGCCTACAGCGCGGCCAGCTTGCGCGCCGCCAGTTCGACGAGGCCCGCGACTTGCAGTTCGAATCGAATTTTGCCTTCCTCCGCGGACGCTTCTTCCAGCATGATCCCGCCGCCGCCGTCGCCGACGCCCAGCTTCGGCACGTCCGCGTCTTCGTTCGCTTCCAAGCGGACCCGATCCTTGCACAAGTAGAGCATCATGCTGGTTTCATAGCCGCCGGCATGGTCGCCGCCCCTTCGCGGGTCGCCTCTCGGGACGAGCTTGTTCTCCATCGTCGCGACGACGGGCTCCGCGCCGTCCGGCGACTTGAACGAGTAGCACACTTCATCCATGACGTTCTGTTGGATCGACGGGTTATGTCCGGAGACGAGAACGACGAGCCGAAACCCTCGCGCTAAGTAATTGGAGCAAGCGCTCTGCAGCAGCTTCGCGAACAGGTCCGTCGCCATCGGATAAAAAGATCCGGGCAGCTGGAAGCCCGCCTCCGCGTCCATGCCGTAGCCGATGCCGTGCCCGCAATCCCAATGCGCGTCCGCGGCGAAATAAAGGGGAGGCATGACGACGCCTCCCGCGGCGCGTGCGGCGTGAATGCACACCTGCTCGGCTTTAATGGAATCGCAGCCGAGCGGGTTGTGCCGGCCGTGCCATTCGATCGTGCCGAGCGGTTGATAAGCGACCGGGAATCGCTCCATAACGGCGAGCAGCTCGCCGGGGCGTAAATAAGCCGCCCTCACTTCGTCGGGGATCGGTTCCAGCGGCACATGACGCGCGACGACTTCGGGCTCGTAATACGTTTTCACTCGGGCGTCTCCTTCTTTCCTTCTTAGGTTTACTGTATTCTCTTCGCGCCTCGATCCGCACTCTCCTGCCGCCGCGACGGCGAAAACCTCCCTTAGGGAATAAAGTGGAAACCGATCGGGAAACCCTACCCTTGGCAACACCATCTCGCGCGGCAAGGGGACCGGGAATCCATGCATCACTTATTCACGCACAACGATCTCGACGGCGTCGGCTGCGGCGTCGTCGCGCGCTGCGCCTTCGGGGAGAAAATCGAAGTACGGTACAATTCCGTCCAAAGCATCAACCCGCAAGTATCGCGGTATATGGATGCGTATCGGGAGAAGCCGAAGAAAGGCGGGTTCTTGTTCGTTACCGACTTATCCGTATCCGAGGAGGTAGAAGCCCGCATCGACCGCTTTCTCCAAAACGGCGGCAAAGCGCGTCTTTTGGATCACCATAAGACTTCTCTGCATCTGAATCGGCATCCGTGGGCGACCGTGCAGGTCGCATACGACGACGGCCGGCAGACGTCCGCCACGTCGCTTTTCTACGATTATCTGGTTCAGCATCGGATGCTGCAGCCGAACGAAGCGCTCGCCGAATTCGTGGAGCTCGTGCGCCAGTACGATACATGGGAATGGGAAAAACACGACAACGTTACGGCGAAGCGGCTGAACGACTTGTTTTTCCTGCTGTCGCTGGACGAGTTCGAGGACCGTATGGTCGAGCGGGTGAAGCGGAAGGAGGGATTCGCCTTCACCGACTTCGAGGAGAAGCTGCTCGAGCTGGAGGAAAGCAAGATCGACCGGTACGTGCGCCGGAAAAAGAGAGAGCTGGTCCAGACGTTCGTCTCGGACCGGTGCGTCGGCATCGTGCATGCGGAGTCGTATCATTCGGAGCTGTCGCACGAGCTCGGGAGGGCGTTCCCGCATCTGGATTATATCGCGATCTTGAATGTCGGGGGGAAGAAGCTCAGCCTGCGGACGGTGCACGATCATGTGGACGTCTCCGACATCGCGGCGGGGTACGGCGGCGGCGGACACGCGAAGGCGGCGGGCTGTCCGCTTAGCGACGCGGCGTTCCGCGCCTACGCCGTCGAACCGTTCGCGCTCGACCCGCCCCGGCCCGACGCCGACAGGAACGAGTATAACGTCAAGGGCTCGGAGTATGGCGTGTTGTACGAAAACCGAGCCGGGGAGCAGCTGTTTCTGTTTCAAGCCGAAGGCCGATGGCACCTCGACGCGAACGGGGAGACGGCGGAACCGGCGTTCGACGCGTTCGAGGAAGCCGAACGTTACGTGAAGCGGCGGTACGCCGCATGGCTCGTTCGCGACGATGCGTTCATTCAATATTTAATGCGACACGCGGGCAAGCGGTAAAACAGAAGCGCGGCCAACGACCCGGTACGGGCGTTCCGGCGTACCGAAGCCGCCTTGGGCGGACGCGTCCAAGCGCAGGAAGACGGCGGGGACGACGCCGGTACGTTCGCCGGCGGCGTCTCGATGATAGACGAAGCCGTCCTCGCCGACGATGCGGACCATGCTGGCGCTGCCGGCGTACGGCGTCCTCACCCAATATGGCGTCGCGCTCCCCTGCGGGTTCGCCTTCGTTAAGAAGGAGCCTCGCATGGAGACATGGCGGACAAGCTGCTGCGCATCTAGCAGGAACACGAGCTCAGACGCTCGCCGTCCGTACGCGCGATCGTAATTTTGCTCTGCATGCCGAGGAATGCTGCTCCAGTAATGAGGTTGGTCGCCGAATTGCTTCCGGTCGAGGCGCTGCGCCGACACGAGGGTGTTCAAGGCGGCGGCGGTTAACAGCTTGCGTTCCTCGTCGGTAAAGCCGGCGAGGAACGTCTCGTTCAGCCAGCGCCTGAGGTCCGAGGTTTCCCAATCGTTCGATCCGTAGCTTCTTGCTTCTTCTCCCGCCGGGAGCGATTCGTCCACGGCGTCGAAGGGCTTCGCGGCGATCGCGTCCCTGGACCATAATAAGTAGCCTTCCTCCTCTTTCGCGAGTACGGTCCACAGCAGGGGCTTGTCTTCATACCGGCCCAACTGCACCGTATCGCCGACCCGAATACCGGAGGCGGCGGTCGCCGGCGCGGACTCCGGCTCTTGCGTCCAACGGAAGGCCGGAAGCAGCAGTGCCGCCGCGCAGACGATTAAGACGCTCCGCGCGGTCGCGCGATCCGCGATCCACGCCGCGCCGACGAGCAGCATCAAGTCGAAGCAAGCGGCGAAGAGAAACATATGCTTCTGCAAGTCCGCCTCCCCGTTGCCGAGCACCGGGACGACCCACTGCATCGCCGTCGTCGACAGCAGCAGCAAGACAGCGCTGAGCGCAAGCTTCGTCCGCGGGCTCGGCGACGGCTGCCTGAACAGCTTGACGAGCCTATAAGCGATCGCCGCGAGATAACAGGCGAATCCCGCGACGACGATCGGGAAGGCGATGCCGACCGCCCGCTTGCGCAGCCCTTCCCACAACGAGAATCGCTTCGTAAAGCTTAACCGCTCCAGCCCCGCATCCGGTTCGTAATTGCCTACATAGGAGGGACGCAGGAACACGCTTGCATCCGCCGAGACGCGCAGCTTCTCGACGAGCCTGTCGGGATGACCGACATAGAACCTCAGGATGTCCGCATACGACACGCGATCGTAGACGTCCCGTCGGAAGGCATCGCCGTAGATGTCGTACGGCGCATCGGGCATATAACCGTGGGTGCCTCGGAGCGCGGCGTATTTCGGGTCGAGCCCGAGCTCCGCGGCATCCTCGGCCGGCGTCGGGGAATCCTTCAACACCCCGAAGAAGATCGATTGGTATTGATTCACCTGCTTCATCCACTGCGGCGCGGAGGAGAAGAAGAGCATCGAGAAGAGCAGCAGCGCGCCGCTTCCCGCGACGACGGTCGCCCGGGAGAATCGATCCTTCCGGACGAACAAGATCGCGCACCCGAACAACGCTAACAGAAAACCGATCGGCGCGTTCGCCACCTTGGCGGAGACGAACAGCGCGCTGGACGCGTAAAACAAGAAGAGCGGGAGCTTTCTTGAGGGATTTCCGTAAATGCACCACGCGACGCTGCCGGCCGTAAGCAGCAACGCGACGAGAATGGTCGCTTCCCCGTAGAAGGAATGAAAGTATAGAATATATCCCGCGTCGCAGAACAAGAAGATCGCCGCAGCGAAGACGAGCAATCTCGCGATCGTTCGCTTCGCGCCGAGCTTGGCGACGAAGAGAGCCAAGCCGGCGCCGTATAAGACGATATAGAGTCCCCCTAGGAACCGGATATCGAACAGGGCGACGTCCATCCGCAATAACCGGCGGAATCCGTCGTTCAGAAGGAGCGCCGCTTTCGTCAGCAGCAGCTGGGAGCTGACGTATCCGAGTTCGTTTTCCAAGTCAGGAAATAACAGGTTACGAAGGCTGCCCGCGGCCGCTTCGGTCAGGCGAAACTCCCGGAACGCGTGGAAGTACCTCGGATGCTCGTTGGGCAACAAGCCCAGCGGCTGCACCGCTCGGGCATAATCGCTGTTATCGGCCAGCCCGACGAAGGGCGGCAGGAATAGGATCGCGCTCATGACGAGTACGATAAGCCCCCACAGAAGCAAACCTCGCTGCGTAGTCAATCCATCCCCTCCGAAAACATCGGTCCTTTCGCATCCAGTCTGGCCTCGATTCGACGCTTCCATAACACGATTCGACATCATCTATGAAAAATCGCCCTCAAGTATGATAGGATTATAGTATCTCAACTAGAAAAATCGAAAGGATCGGAACGATGAACGAAGCGTACTACGAACTGGAATCGCGACTGGAACGATCCCCGAAGCAGCGGGAAAACAAGGCGGAACGCACTTACAAGTGGGCCGCGAAGGCCGGGATCGTCGCGCTGTGGCTGCTGTTGGCCGGAGGCGCCTTCGCGTCGGCGTATTATTACGTCGGCGGCATCCGCGCCGAGCTTGAGCAGATTCAACGGACGAATCAACAACATATAGCAGACGTGAACGGGAAGTTAACGCAGCTGCAGGGGGCGCTTCAGTCCAATCAGGAACTCGCCGCGCAGCTTCAAGCGCAATTCGCCGTCGTCGAAAGCGAGTTAACCGCCGTGAAGGAACAGATGTCGCTGGCCGGCGATTCGCTCAGTACGACGGCGGAATCGAAGAAGGCGCTGAATGAGCGGATTACGGACCTAAGCAAGGAATTGGAGGAGCTGCGCAAATCGATCAAGAAGCTGGAGGAAGCGGCGCGTGTCTACTAAATCGCTGATTCCGCTCGGCTTGCTCGTTACCGCGCTGCTCGGCGTTACGGCGGGCTTTCAGCTGCGCTCCTCCGAGCTGAAAGCCGCCTATGCGCCGTCCGTTCTGTCGTATGCGGACGCGGAAACGTCGATCGAAGGCGTAAGCAAGCTTGCCGACGACGTGTCGGCCGCCTACGCGTCGATAGCGGATACGGCGGATGCGTCGGCCGAACGGCTGTCCGAAATCGACGCCTACTTAATGGAGATGACGGAAGCCGCCCGGCGGGAATCCGCGTTCGACGCAGAGCAGCATGACGCTGTCGCGGATCTAGTGAACAAGAGCAAGCAGCAAAATCAAGCGACGGAAGATACGCTCGAATCGGTGCTGGGCACGCAGCTCGGCAAGCCGATCGGCCAGACGTTCGGCAAGAAAGCTACCGTTAAGGTGTTTTCGTTGAAGGAAGCCGGCTACCGGGGGTACTTGGCGAAGGTCAAGCTGCACGACCCGAAGGCGATCAAGCTCGTCATGTCGAACGACAAGATCGGCGATAAGGGCGAGACGACGAGCTCGGCGGCGAAACGCACCGGCGCCGTGCTGGCGATCAACGCCGGCGGATTTTCGAAAGACAAGAACGGCCTTCTCTACCCGATGGGCGTCACCGTCGTCGACGGCGAAATCGTAGCGTTCTACCAGACCGGACTCAGCTTCATCGGCATTAACAAAAACGGACATTTGGTCGGCGGCGAAATTACGTCCCGGAAAGATATCGAAGCGCTCGACGTCGAGCAAGGCGCTACGTTCGTTCCGACGCTGCTCCAAGACGGCAAGAAGCAGAAGATTCCGACCAAATGGAAAAACAAACGGGAGCCTCGGACGATGATCGGTCATTTCTCGAACGGGGACCTGCTGCTGATCGTCATCGACGGCAGGCAGAAGGGCTACAGCAACGGCGTGACCCTCGAAGAAGCGCAGACGAAGCTGCTCGAGTGGAACGTCAGAGATGCCTACAACCTCGACGGCGGCGGGTCGAGCGCCTTCGTTTACGACGGCAAATTGCTGAACAGCCCGTCCGACGGGCGGGAGAGGAAGGTCGTCTCCAATTTCGTCGTGCTTCCGTAATTGCTATGATCGATCTAGTACCATTTTCCTATATGAAAATAATCCCAACTTCTAATGTCGCATGGAAGCGATTGACTTATAATAAAGCCAACCGAATCGCCGAAGGGGTTTAGGAGCGGAATGCGGAACGAGATCGTGACGATGCGAGCGGAAAGCAACGATTTTGTCGGGCGGACGGAAGAACTAGAGACGCTGCGAAGACATGCGGCCGGGGAATCGGAACGGCGGTGGCTTCATATTTACGGGCAGAGCGGGATCGGCAAGTCTGCGCTGCTCCGCCGGTTCCGCTCGGAACGGAAGGAATTTCTCTGTTATTTCGTCGACGGCGGGAAGATCCTGCAGCAGCAGGACGACGTCTTCGATCAACTCGTTTCCCGGCTTCGGGAGGAGACGAGGGACCATGACGTCGACCATTCCGATCCGGACGCCGTTACCGAGCGGATGAACCGTCTATCGCGGCGCCGCCGGTCGGTTCTGCTGATCGACGGGTTCGATCAATGGCATGCGGTCGAGCATTGGTTTCTGCAGTGGATCGCGTCGCTGGAGCCGTCGATTCGGATCGTGACGACCGGACGGAACGCGCTTACCGGCGGGTGGCTGTATGCCGCCGGGGCGGTCCCCGCACATGCGTTCCGGCTGCAAGCGCTGACCTCGGACGAGGTGGAGCGCTACGCTCTGCACCGAGGGATCGTAAGCCGCGAAGGACGATCGCAGTTGGTCCGCTTCTCCCGAGGAGTCCCGCTCGCCATGACGCTGGCGGCGGAATCGATAGCGAGGGGCGGGGAGACGGCGCACGGCCTGGACCGCGGCGAACAATTTCAACTCGTCTCCGCTTTGATGGCCCGATTACTCCAGGGAGCGCCGCATTCTACTCAACGTCTGTTGGAGGCTGCTTCCGTATATTGGCACTTCAACGAGGAGCGGCTCGCCGCGATTGCGGATTTCGGGCTCGATACGGCATCGTTTCGGCAGTTCGTCGCGCTGCCCTTCGTCTTATTGAAGCCCGACGGCTGGGTGCTGCACGACGCCGTGAGAGCCTGGGCGTTGGAGGATTTCCAGCTTCGCCGGCCGAACGCATACGAGCGGATGCGGAGCAAGGCGCTGGAGCACATTCGCAAGGAAGAACAGGCGCAGCCGACGCTTCGCCGGAAGCTGCAGATCGAGAAGATGAACCTGCACGAGCATCCGATCGTTCGCGGCATCTGCTTTTCCGGTCACCCGGACGACGATATCGAGGTGCGTTCCTGCAGACCGGTCGACATCCCCGCGATCCGGCAGTTATACGTCGAGTTCCACCGATTCGCCGCTCCCGAAGCCGCGGAGGATCCGCCGCTCGAACGGCACATCGAAGCGATCTTCGAGATCGCTCCGGCCGCCTTCGATACGATCTGGCAGCGGGAGCGCATGATCGCCTTCATCGGGAAAGTTCCGCTGGAAGGGCGGATCCTCGAGGCGTTACGTAGGGAGCCGTTGCTCGATCCGTTCTTTCGGGGATGGAAGCCCGTCCCGAACGCGTATCTGTTCACGTTCGTCGGGATCGCGCCGGAGCTGGAAGGGAAGACGCGGGCGCTCATCATTAACGCGTTGATGAACCGCTTCTCCCGGTCCGAGTGGATTTTGGACTTCACTTGCCTGAAGGAATGGTTCCCCGTATTCGAGCTGTGCGGCTTCGAGCCGGCGCCTTGGGCCGACGCGTTCACGCCGCTCGGCACCGAATATCGCGCGTTCGTCCTCGATCTCCGGCATGAGGATTTCATCACGAGGCTGGATCGATCCGTAAGCCGTCAGGCGTCTCCGGAGGCGTCTTCGGTACCGGCTTCCGAACCTGCTTCTCCCCGACCGACTCCGTCCGAGCCGCAAGAGTCGAACGAGCTGAATGAACTGAAAGCCGTTCTGAAACATTGGAGCGCCCTTCCGCGGAAGCCGGCGCTGACGGAGCGTTACGTTCGATTGTTCCCGCATCGTATCGTCGATCGGCAGCCGAAGGAGCAAATCGGCGCCGTCGTTCGACGCCAAATCGAGGACGCGATTCGTCGATTGGAAGAAGGCGACGAATCGGAAGAGATGCTAGGAAGACTGCTTACTCTTGCCTATATTCGAGCGGTGCGGCCGAACGAACGCATCGCGAAGGCGCTGAATATATCCATGGCGACTTATTATCGCCATCTGCAGAAAGCGCTGGAAGCGTTGTATCACGCGTTATCCGCCGAAGGCGATACGTAAAGAGAAAGCCTGAGATCCCGGACGAACCGCATCGTCGCCGGGCGTCTCAGGCGATTTTTTTCGCTTACGGCATCATTACGGCGCTTGCACTTCGAGCTCGGCTTGTTGGATGCCCGGCACCAGCGGACTGAACTTGAATTCGACCGAGTCGGCGTACGGTCCGATATTCCTCTTCCGGATTTTTAGCGGGATGCGTTCTTCGCCGGGAGGCGCGTATACGGCGGTCGCCGTGTAGGTGCCGACCGGCACGTCGTTCATGCCGAAGCCGCCGGGGAAGTTGAAGCCGAATCCGGCGATCGTCCGACCGTTCCCGTCCGGGACGAGCGTCAGCTCCACATGATCTTCGGTATAACCGTTCGCGAAGCTGTTGAGATCCATGTACAGATATAGCTCTCCGAAGATCGTCTCCGCTTCCGGCACCGTAAAGTTCCGGACGGCTCCCGTATTGCCGGCGAAGGGACGATCGACGTCGGGGATCAAATCCACGATGAACTCATCGACGAGGTGCGAGCCGCCCATATTCCATGTCGCGGCCAGCAGCGGCAGCTCGATCCGATAGTAGCCGTCGGCGTCGGTGACAGCATGCAAGTTGCTGTTATATAGCAGCTGGTTATCGGCGAACACTTCGGCGCCTTCCACCGGGGAGCCGTTAGCGGCGACCACGCGTCCCTTCGCGACGTAAGGCTCAGCTTCGTCCGCCGAGGCCGTCGGAACGGTCGGATCGCTCGGGCGGGCGGCGCCGACGGTAATCGTCGAGACGTTGCCGCTAGAGACGAAGGCGACGTCGTAACCGCTGTTTTCCGAGACGAAGCGCAGCGGCACCATCGTACTGCCGCCAATGATCTGCGCCGGGACGTCGAGTCGGACGTCGCTGCCGTTCACACGGGCAACGTTCTTATCGATCGTCAATTCGATCGTGACGCCGTCTTTCGTCCCGACCGCGCTTCGGCCGCCGGCGTCGCCGGCGTCGATCCACTGTACCGTATACCCGAGCGATTCGAACAGCTTGCGGAAGGGGACGAGCGTTCGTCCTTCCTTCAGTACCGGCTGCGCCTCCGAGAACCGGAGAAGCTCTCCGTGCACATAAACGTTGACCGCGCCTCCGGCCGACAACGCCGTGTGCGAACCCAAGGCAAGGAACAGCAAGGCGCTTCCGGCAACCCTCACGTACTTAGGCAGGGTTGGAATCGACATCAATCCTCTCTCCTTTACGATCTCGCGTCGTTCCGCCGCAGCGTACTTAGCGACGACCTCTATACCGTATCAGCCCGCGCCTTATGAATCCATAGCGAATGAGAGTCCGTGCGAAAATTGAGACGTTGTTGAGAGTGTTTCGAATTTTACATTCCGGCGCCTTTCCGTTTACGCTTCCTTAACATTCGTTCGTTATGCTTTCTATAAGATAGCTATCGACGGAGGGATGCGGATGGCAGCGTTCATTACTTTCGTACTCATTCTTTTACTGTTCGTGTGGGGAGTCTCCTCCGCGAGCGGGAAGTCGGGGACCGATCGAACCGGACGCAAGAAGCGTCGGAGCCGCGAAACGGACGGGTCTTCGTCCTACGCGTACGGAGACGGCGGTTCGGGCGGAGACGGGGGATGCGACGGCGGGGGCGGAGGCGGAGATTGACACGAAGGGCGAATGATTCGACGATAGTTATGGTCTGATCGTCACCCTTGTCCCGACCGGCACGAGGGAAGACAGCTCTAATACGTCCTTATTGTGCATCCGAATGCAGCCGAGGGACACTTCCCGGCCGATGGAGGAAGGATCGTTCGTCCCATGGATGCCATAGGTGGGTTTGGACAACCCCATCCAGAACGCGCCGTACGGACCCCCGGGATTCGATTGTTTGTTAATGATTTTGTATTCGCCGGTGGGCGTGCGGGAGACCATTCTTCCGATGCCGACCGGGAATCCCCGCTTCACGATATCCCCGTCAAGCAAATACAATTGCCGATCCGATAAATCTACGATGATTCGATACTTCGGCATGCTCAACCTCCTCCGCGTATTCTTGATTCGTTCATTTAGGGTATGACGAAACCGGGAAACTCTGCTACTCTTATTCCGATGGCACTTATTTCAGGTTCGAAGGGGACGATATCGATGTCAATGATACCCAGGAGACCGTTAGGCCGCATTCCATTCGAAAGTTCGGTCGTTATGTTCGGAGCCGCAAGTCTCGGCAACGTTACGCAAGATGAGGCGGACGCCTCGATTCGGTACGCGCTGGAACGCGGCGTCAACCATTTCGACACGGCGGCCAGCTACGGGCATGCCGAAGAACGAATGGGGCCGATCATCAGCGAAGTGCGGGACGAGATTTTCCTCGCGACGAAGACGGGGGAGCGTTCGAAAGAAAAGGCGAAGGCGGAAATTTACCGATCGTTGGAGCGCATGCGCGTCGATTCCGTCGACCTGCTGCAGCTCCACGCCGTGGGAACGATCGCCGAGCTCGATTCGTGCACGACCAAGGGAGGCGCGCTGGAGGCGGCGATCGAAGCGAAGGAAGAAGGGGTCGTCAAGCACATCGGCATCACGGGGCACGGCCACGAAGCGCCGATCGCGCATTTGGAAGCGCTTCGACGATACCCGTTCGAGACCGTGCTGCTTCCTCTGAACCACTACATGTACACGATGCCCGAATACCGAGAGGCGTTCGACGCCTTAATGGAGGAAGCGGTCAACCGGGAAGTCGCCGTACGCGTCATTAAAGCGATCGCGAAGGCGCCTTGGGGCGAACGTCGGCAGCGTCCGTACGCAACCTGGTACGAGCCGTTCGACCGGCAGGACGCGATCGACGCTTGCGTTCATTTCGTCTTGAAGTTCCCGAACGTAGCGGGCTTCGCAAGCGCGGGAGACGTGCATTTATTTCCGAAAATCGTAGAAGCCGTAGAACGATTCGGTTCGATGACCGACGAGGAGGCGGATCGAATTTTATCGTCCGTCGGCGGGTATACGTCGGTATTTTAGAAGGGACGGGACAAGGTGCATTACGAAAAAAACTGGGCCGGCAATTACATTTATAACGCCGCAGAAGCGTACGTTCCCGATCGGGTGGATCAAGTGCAGGAATTCGTCGCGAGCCGCTCGCGGGTGAAGGCGTTAGGGACGCGCCATTCGTTCAACGGCATCGCCGACACGACGGCAAGCCATCTCTCGCTGCGAAAGTTGAATCGCGTCATCGAGTTGGACCGCGCGAATCATCGGGTGACGGTGGAGGCGGGGATGCGGTACGGCGAGCTGTGCGGATATTTGCACGCCAACGGGTATGCGCTGCACAATTTGGCGTCGCTGCCGCATATTTCCGTCGCCGGCGCGTGCGCGACGGCGACGCACGGTTCCGGCGACCGGAACCGGAATCTGGCCGCGGCGGTCCATTCGCTGGAGCTCGTCCAAGGGGACGGTACGACGGTCGCTTTCGCCAAGGAAGATCCGGAGCATCCGATCGAAGCGGCGGTCGTCGGACTCGGTGCGCTCGGCGTCGTCGTCCGAATGACGCTCGACGTCGTACCTGCCTTCGAGATGAGCCAAGAGGTGTATGAACATCTGCCGCTAGCGAGGTTGCAAGACGACTTCGACGCGATCTTCTCCAGCGCGTACAGCGTCAGTCTCTTCACGGATTGGAAGCGGCCGTCTTTCAATCAGGTGTGGCTGAAGCACAAGGGGAGAGCCCCCGACGAACGGAGAGCCGATTTCTTCGGTGCGACGCGAGCAGGCGAGAAGCTGCATCCGGTACCGGGAAGCGGCGCGGAACCTTGTACCGAGCAGCTAGGCGTCCCGGGGCCATGGCATGAACGCATGCCCCACTTCCGAATGGAATTCACGCCGAGCGCGGGGGAGGAGCTGCAGAGCGAATATTTCGTCTCTCGCAGGGACGCCTATGCGGCCTTATGCGCGCTAGACGAATTGAGAGATCGGATCTCGCCGCTTCTGTTTATTTCCGAAGTTCGTACGATCGCGGCGGACGAGTCGTGGATGAGCCCTTGCTACCGACAGGACTCGGTCGCGATTCACTTCACTTGGAAGCCGAATTGGGATGCGGTTCGAGTCGTTCTGCCGATCGTCGAAGAGAAGCTGGCGCCGTTCCAAACCCGTCCGCATTGGGGCAAGCTGTTTACGATGGAGCCCGGCAAGCTGCAGCCGCTTTACCCGAAGCTGCCGGAGTTCCGCCGGTTGATAGCGCGTTGCGACCCCGAAGGCAAGTTCCGCAACGACTTTCTGGAAACCTATATTATCGGGACATGATTCTATCCCGAAACATCCGAAACATCCCGCGTCCCCCGCGGGATGTTTTCATTCCTTGGAGTCGGTTATTTTATTGTAAAATCTCTCACACCAAAGTATGTGAAAATATTCACGTACTCTCATCTATTTTCATAGTTCGAATCGATCCGGCCGATTACCATGGAACTAACAAAACCGAAAGGGTGATAGGCGATGGCCGTGAGAGAAACCGAAGTAAAGCAAACCGCTGCGGCGCAAGACCAAGTGAACGAATTGACGAAACGGGCGAAGAAGGCTTATGAGCAGTTCTTGAGACTCGATCAGGCGCAAGTCGACGACATCGTGAAAGCGATGGCGCTCGCCGGGCTGGACCGCCACATGGCGCTCGCGAAGATGGCCGTTGAGGAGACGGGCCGCGGCGTGTACGAGGATAAGATCACGAAGAACATCTTCGCGACCGAATACGTGTACCACAGCATCAAACACGATAAGACGGTCGGCGTCATCGAAGAAAATGCGAATGAAGGCTACCGCCTGATCGCGGAGCCTGTCGGGATCGTCGCAGGCGTGACGCCGGTCACGAATCCGACCTCGACGACGATGTTCAAGTCGCTGATCGCGGCGAAGACGCGCAACCCGATCATCTTCGCCTTCCACCCGTCTGCGCAGCGGTGCAGCTCCGAAGCGGCGCGAACCGTCTACGAAGCGGCCGTTCGAGCCGGCGCTCCCGAGTTTTGCGTGCAATGGATCGAGACGCCGTCCGTCGAGGCGACGCAGCTGTTGATGAACCATCCCGACGTAGCGCTCGTGCTGGCGACCGGAGGATCGGGCATGGTGAGAGCGGCTTACAGCACCGGGAAGCCGGCGCTCGGCGTCGGTCCGGGCAACGTGCCTTGCTTTATCGAAAAGACGGCGAACCTTGAGCAGGCGGTCACGGATCTGATCTTGTCGAAGACGTTCGATAACGGCATGATCTGCGCGTCCGAGCAATCCGTCATCATCGAAGAGCCGGTGTACGAACGTACCAAGAAGCTCATGACCGAGTTGGGCTGCTATTTCTTAAGCAAGGAGGAAGTCGAGGCGGTTTCGAAGCTCGTCATCCAAGCAGACAAATGCGCCGTTAACCCCGTCATCGTCGGTCAGCCGGCGTCCGCGATCGCTCAGTTGGCCGGCATCCGCGCGCCGGAAGACGCGAAGATTCTGGTCGCGGAGCTGAAGGGCGTCGGTCCCCAACATCCGCTGTCGGCGGAGAAGCTGAGCCCCGTGCTTGCTTGTTATAAGGCGAAGAACGTAGCGGAAGGAATCGAACGCGCGGCGGAGGTCGTCGCCTTCGGCGGCATGGGCCATTCGTCGGTCATCCATTCGAGCGATCGAACGGTCGTCGACGCCTTCGCAAGCAGGCTGCAAACCGGACGCGTGCTCGTCAACTCGCCGTCCACGCACGGCGCCATCGGCGATATCTATAACACGAATCTTCCGTCGTTGACGTTGGGGTGCGGCTCGTACGGCCATAATTCGACGACCTCGAACGTGTCCGCGGTCAACCTGATCAACGTGAAGCGGGTGGCGGATCGCACGGTGAATATGCAGTGGTTCAAGGTGCCGCCGAAAGTGTACTTCGAAAAAGGGTCGGCGCAGTACTTGACCAAGATGCCGGACATCTCGCGGGTGTTGATCGTGACCGACCCGATGATGGTGAAACTCGGTTATGTAGAGAAAGTCGAGTATTACTTGCGGAAGCGGCAGTCGCCGGTTTTCATCGAAGTGTTCTCCGATGTCGAGCCGGATCCGTCGGTCGATACGGTGGAAGCGGGCAGGAAGGTCATGGAGGCGTTCCGGCCGGACTGCATCGTCGCCTTAGGCGGCGGTTCCCCGATGGATGCGGCCAAGGCGATGTGGTTGTTCTACGAATATCCGGATACCAGCTTCCATCACTTGAAGCAGAAATTCCTTGATATTCGCAAGCGGGTGTATAAATATCCGCAGCTCGGAACGAAGACGAAATTCGTCGCGATTCCGACCACGTCGGGTACAGGGTCCGAAGTGACTTCTTTCGCGGTCATTACGGATAAGCGGGGCGGCAATACGAAATACCCGTTGGCCGATTACGAGCTCACCCCGGACGTGGCCATTATCGATCCGGAGTTCGTCTACAGCTTGCCCAAGCATGCGGTCGCGGACACCGGCATGGACGTGTTGACGCATGCGATCGAAGCGTACGTCTCGGTTATGGCGAACGATTATACGGACGGCCTTGCGATCAAGGCGATCCAGCTCGTGTTCGAGTACTTGCGGCCGTCTTACGAATCCGCGAACCCGCTCGCCCGGGAGAAGATGCACAACGCATCGACGATCGCCGGCATGGCGTTCGCCAACGCCTTCCTCGGCATCAACCACAGCCTCGCGCACAAGTGGGGCGGGGAATTCCATACGGCGCACGGCCGGACGAACGCGATCTTGATGCCGCACGTCATTCGGTACAACGCGACGCTGCCGACGAAATTCGCCGGATTCCCGAAATACGACCATTACGTCGCCGACAAGCGTTACGCCGATATCGCTCGCGTTCTCGGACTGCCGGCCCGTACGACGCAGGAGGGCGTCAACAGCTTGATCGATGCGATTCGCAAGCTGAACCAGGCGCTCGGCATCCCGGAGAAGTTCCAAGATCTCGGCGTCGTGGAGCCGGTCGTCTTCGAATCGCGGGTCGACGCGTTGGCGGATCGCGCTTTCGAAGACCAGTGCACGACGGCGAACCCGAAGCTGCCGCTCGTCTCGGAGCTCGCGGACGTGTATCGGAACGCGTATTACGGAAATTTCTAATGGATATAGACGCCCCGCAGCCGAAAGCTGCGGGGCGTCGCTCGTCTAGACGTATCTCTCGGCGATCGCATCGATCTCCCGACGGATGCGTTCCCGCGCCGAATCGACGACCGAGAAATTCATCGCTTGCCCGTAGATGCGTTCCAATTCGTCGTGAAGCGACTTCGCCGTCGCCAAGTGCCCGATCGACTCCTTCATCTTAGAGGAATATCGTTGCTTCAAGTCGCGTATAGCGTCCGCGTGCGCTTCGTCCGTTCCGGGCTTGATGCAGCGCGCGTACATATCCAGGATTTCATCGGATTCCCGTTCGGGAAAATACTCGTGCGGCGCCGTGCTGTCGAAGATGGCGAAGCCGAGCTCCCGGACGATGACCATGTCCAAGCTGTTCGGGTCGAAGCCGCAATGGTAGATTTCTACATCGTAACCTCGCTCCGTCGCGGCCGCCGCGACCTTCTTCAGCAGGGTCGACTTGCCGGAGCCGGGTCTCCCCTTGATGAGTATTCTACGCTTCAGCCCTTCGGTCAAGTTCGGTACGAAGTCGACCGCGCCGGACGGAGTGGCAGCCCCCAAAAACCGGCGGTCGACGCGGCTTTTCTTCCCGGTTCCGCTGTTCGGGAACAATGAACCGATGTATTCCCGGGTCAGCCGATCCGCTTCCTCGAAATCCATATTTTCGATATAAATCTTTTCCCAGTCGTCATGGATTCGCAGCGCTTCCGCAAAGCCGGCATACGCGCGGTCGTACGCCAGTTTGATCTGATCGTTCAACGCTTCGATTTCGCTTCTCCGGTCGGCCAGCGCGGACGCGTCCCAGGCTTCCCCGAGATTCACGTACTGCTCGACCGCACCGGGAAGCCGGGGTTCGACGACATGAGGCGACGTGCCGTCGACGATGCCGACGCCAAGCCCGGGCGCGACGACGCCGTCGAGCGAATCGTTATCCGACGCGCAGTGGATGTACCAGACGTCGTGACCGGAACGAACCATGGCGTCGCCGACGGCGCGGATGACGCCGGATTTTCCCGTACCGGGGCCGCCTTTCAGAATATACAGACGCCGAAGGTCTTGCAGCGACGAGTCGAATAAGTTGGCGAAGCCCTTGGCGGTATTGCCGCCGCAATAAAAATGCAAAATGTTCCCTGACATCGCGAACATCACACCTCTCCTATAGGCAAATGTAATGCTGACATAGCACATCGTATTGCGAGCGCTGCCAATTGGTGCCCAATTTTCACGAAACGAACATAAATTCCATACTTTCATTACACTCGCCGGAAGCGTTCATATCGTTCACACTCCGATTACAATAATCTCTGAACGTTTACAATATTTAGCACTTAGAACACAGACAAACGACTGCCTTCTGCTGTACGATAATTTCGCAAACAACAAAAATCGTCAAGAAACGAGGTTTCTAGCAGAGGGAAGTGAACGATGAAAAAGATGTCGAAGAAACTTTCGCTGTTGGCCTTGATCGGCACGGTCGCGGCGGCCGCGACGGCCTATTCGTTCTGGCCGCCGACGGCCAAAGTCGAAAGCGCCGAAATCGAAGAAGGCGTCCGCGCGAAGTTTCGAGCCGAAGGCTCGCAGATCGAAGTATACGCCGATCAAGCTTGGCAGCCTTACTTCGCGAAGGGGGTCAACCTCGGCGCGACTACGCCCGGACATTTCCCCGGAGAACTCGCCGTCACGAAAGAAGAGTACATGCGATGGTTCGGCATGATTCAAGAGATGGGAGCGAACGTGATCCGTGTTTATACGATTCTAAAGCCGGAATTTTACGAGGCATTGGTCGCATACAACGCGAAGCGCGACGGAGATCCGTTGTTCTTCATCCAGGGCGTGTGGAGCCCGGAGGAACAGTTGATCGAGGGTCAGGACGCGTTCGAGCCGGACGTGAAGCGGCAATTCGAGCAAGAAATCAGGGACGCGGTAGGAGCCGTATACGGCAAGGCGAAGCTCGAGCCCGATCCGCATTCGGGGAAGGCGAGCGGCACGTATATTTTTAACGCGGGACCGTATTTGATGGGATGGATTCTGGGCACTGAATGGGATCCCAAGATGGTGGATCGGACGAACCGGCTGCATCCCGACGTCCCCGCGTACGAAGGCGTACACTTCCGAAGCAAACCCGAAGCCAGCCCCTTCGAACGTTGGTTGGCCGAGATGGTCGATATCGCGGCGCAATCCGAGCGGGAGCACGGGTGGCAGCATCCGATCGCCTTTTCCAATTGGGTGACGACCGATCCGCTGGAGCATCCCGGCGAGCCGTTATTCGAAGAAGATCTCGTCTCCGTCGACCCGCTCCATGTCGAAGCCGTCGATTGGGGGGCCGGATATTTCGCTTCCTACCACGTATATCCGTACTATCCGGATTTCTTCGCGTTCGACGCTACGTATCAGACGATGACCAACGACGAAGGAGAGATCGATAGCTACCTGGCGTACATACATCGGCTGAAGCAGCATCACCGAGAGCTCCCGATCATGATTACCGAGTTCGGCGTTCCGGCGTCGCAGGGCGTCGCGCATACGGGTCTGCTGGGGCGCGACCAGGGCGGTCATAACGAAGCGCGCCAAGGCGAGATCGATCGCGAGTTGTTTCGGCACATTCACTCCGAAGGCTATTCCGGGGCGATTCTGTTTACGTGGCAGGACGAGTGGTTCAAGAAAACGTGGAACACGCTGCAGTACGACGTTCCCGACCGCAGAGCATATTGGTACAACGCGCTGACGAACGAAGCGTTCTTCGGCGTGCTCGGGATGTACCCGAGCAAGGCGGAGACGATCCTGATCGACGGAGACCCGTCGGATTGGGAACGATTGAAGGACGGAGAATGGAAGAGTTTAGAGATGGAAGCGGCCGGGTTCGAGGACATCCGGGTTTCCCACGACGAAGGGTACCTGTACCTTCTGCTTCGATTGTCCGAGCCGTTCGATCCCGCGAGACAGACCGTCTATATCGGATCGGATACGCTCCCCGGCGGCAACCGGCACGCGGAGGAGCTGCGAGGTTTGACGCTGGACGAAGGGTTGGAGACGGTCGTGGAGCTGTCGGGAGAAGAGGCGGGACGCATTCGAATCGCTTCCAATTACGATTTCCATACGCGGCTCTATCGCCACGCCGGGATGGAGCCGGTCGATCCGCAGGCGCTTCGGGACGACTCGGGGCTGTTCCATCCATGGCGTCTCGTGGTGAGCTACAAGCTGGAATATCCCGATTCCCGATTCGAGCATCCGTTCAAGGACGTCGACGTCGGCGAACTGATCCGGGGGACGAGCGACCCGGAAGATCCGGACTACGATTCCAAGGCGATGTGGCAAACCGACGGAGAGGTCGTCGAGCTCCGAATCCCTTGGATGCTGCTCGGGTTCGCCGATCCCAGCTCGCTGCAGGCGATCAACTACGAAGACGTCAAGAACGGCAAGCTGGGAACCAGCTTCGTCGACGGCGTGCTGTTGTTCCCTTGGATCGCGGACAATACGACGGGCGAGCTCATCGGCATGCCTTCAGGCTCGAACGCGGAGCCGTATCCCGTTTCGACGCTCCCCCTTTATAAGTGGGAGGGGTGGGAGGACGTCGACGTGAAGTATGTGGAACGGCCGAAACAAAGCTATTACCTCATGCAGGAAGCTATGAAGGAAGTGAATACCCCCGTTACGGAAGGAGCTCCATAGGTGTATACGAATTTGAATGCAGCCGTCTATTTCTTATATGGCTTAATCGCCGTCAACCTCGTCCTTGCTTTGGTCCTGTACTGCGTGAAGCTGCATCACATTCGAATCCGCAAGACGCGGGAGAGGTTCCACAGGAAGTTCCGGGATTATCTCGTTTACATTCAAACGAATGTTGCGGGCGGCGAACGGCTGCGCACCCCGCCGATGAAGATGAGCGCCGTCGAGTCGAACGCGCTGCAGGATCGGTTGAACGACATGATCGAGGCGCTGTCGGGCGAACCGAGAGATCAGCTGATCGAGTTATGCGAACGATTGGGCTTCGTCCGCGCTCACTTGAACCGGCTGCGCGGGCGAAGTTATCGCGAGCGGGTGGACGCCGCGTATCATCTAGGCTGCATGAGGGCGAAGGAGGCGGTTCCGGCGTTGTTGGAGATGCTGCGGCATCATCGACTCGACTCGACGTTGTTCGTCATCGCTCGCGCCGTCGCGAAGTGCGCGCAAGACGCGAAGGATGTGAAAGAGATGTTACGGATCATGACGACGAAGGGGAAGAGCTTCCCCGATCTGCTCGCGGATATCGTCGAGGAAGCGCGGATCGACCGAACGGCCTTGTTCGCCGAATTGCTGCAAGAGCCGCATCCGTCGCTCGTTCGCATCGCCTTCGCCGGTTTGAACGGCGCGTCGAACCCGAACCTCGCGGCGGCCGTCTACCGCTGCATCGACTCCGAGCACGCGGACATTCAGGAGAAAGCGATCGAGCTGTATCTGAAATCGTCCGCGATGCTGCCGAAGCACGTCGTCGCGCGATTGCTCGAACATCCGAGCGCGAACGTACGACTCCTGACGGCCGGCGCCTTGCGCGATCTGTCGCAGCCGACGTATGCGGACGCGATGCGTTCCTGCCTCCTGGACACGGATCCGCGCGTCGTAGCCGCCGGAGCGGAAGGGCTGCTCGGGCTCGGGTTACCCGGCATGGAGCTGTTCTGCGCTTCCGCCTGGGAACAGCGGGAGAGAGGAGAAGGCACCGCCTTGCAAGATCGAATCGAGGAGGAGCTCGCCGCGTTGTCGGAGCGGCTCGATACGCTCGACGGCCTGACCCGGTACAACGCATTGCTGTACGCATACGAGAAGACGTTCGGCAGAAACAAAAGAATCTATCGCGTCGTGTAGTCCAGTCGTCCGAGGAAAAGAGGGGAAAATACCAACGTGTGGAACGATCTATTTCGCATCATCGAATACTATTTGCAGCAGAGCGCATGGTTGAACGGATTGCGAGATTTCTTATTCGCCTACAGCGTCTTCGCGGTCCTATACGTTATCGTTATTACCGCGATTTACTTTCTCATTTTCGGCCTGTCGATTCGCAATATGTTCGCGCTGAAGCGAGGAATCCGCTATAACCGGGTGAAGAAGCTGTCCGGTTCGGGGCATGTGCCCGCCGTTTCTTTGTTGGTTCCCGCTTACAACGAGGAGCTGACGATTATCGAAAACGTCCGATCGCTCTTATCCCTCGATTATCCGGAATACGAGGTGATCGTCATTAACGACGGCTCGAACGACGACACCTTCCGGACCATGATCGAGCAGTTCCGGCTGGAGCGCATTCGCCCGATGCTGAACCATCGAATCAAAACGGCGGACATTCGAGGCGTCTATCACAATCCCGAGTACCCGTTCTTGTATTTCATCGATAAAGAGAACGGAGGCAAGGCCGATTCGCTCAATGCCGGTATCAATCTATCCCATTACGACTTGATCTCTACGATCGACGCGGACTCGCTGCTCGAGAAGGACGCCTTGACTCGCATCGCCAGGGTGTACATGGAAAATCCCGAGGATACCGTCGCGGTCGGCGGGAACGTGCGCATCGTCAACAGCTGCACGGTCGAGGGCGGCATCGTGAAGAACATTCGATTCCCGAAGCGGCTGCTTCCCGCGCTGCAGAACGTCGAATATTTGAAGGCATTCTTAGGCGGAAGAATCGGGTGGAGCGCCATTAACGGCTTGATCATCGTATCCGGCGCCTTCGGCGTGTTCCAGAAGGACAAGGTGATCGCGGTCGGCGGCTATCGGGGGGGCTATCCCGGCGAGGATATGAACATCGTCATCAAGCTGCACCGGTACTGCCTCGAGAACGACATCCCGTATCGGGTCGCCTTCTGTCCGGACGCGGTCTGCTGGACGCAAGCGCCGGATTCGTACCGCATTCTGAGCAGCCAACGGAAGCGTTGGGGCCGAGGAAACTTGAAAAATATGATCGAGGAAGGCGTCCACATGGCTTTTCGTCCGAGGTACAAGGTGTTCGGTCTGTTGACGTTGCCTTATAACATCCTCTTCGAGACGTTAAATCCGTATATTCGCATTTCCGGACTGCTGGCGATCGTAGGGTATACGCTCTTAAGCATGACGGATTGGACGACGCTGGCGATCTTCGCCCTCGTGAACTTCTTCTGCTGCTTCCTGCTCAGCCTCGGCGCGCTGCTGATCGAGGAGACGACCTTCAGCCGGTATCCGACCGTCGGCGACCTGAACAAGATGCTCTTATACTCGTTCTTCATGTTTCTGGGGTACCGACAGATCGGCGTGTGGTGGAGGCTCATGGGGCACATCGACTTCTTCCGCAACAACAACTCGTGGGGAACGATGGTGCGAACGAACTTTAATAAATCCTGATCCGTGGAAGGTAGTGACATCGTATGACCGTGATGGTTCAAGATTCCGTTCATCAATTTAGCCGGCAGCTGTATCGCCTGACCCGAGAAGGGTACGCCAAGAACGAAGCGTGCGGGGTGATGCTGGCCGCATGCACGAATTCAAATCCAAGATTTCTAGTCCAGCTGCAGTCGTATTTGGCCAAGCACGAGCCGGAGCTGTCCACCGAATGTTATTACGACGAACCATCCCGAGTGCTGGGCGTCGTATTGGAAGGGCGGAGCTTGGCAAGCACGCATTACTTATCCTTAGTGTGCAAGGAGTTTCTCGAGCATCACCGCCTGTTGGACGGGCATCTCCTCGTCGCCGCCTTCCCGGAAGCCGGCGAACCGGAGGAGTCGATCGTGTCGCAGCTCGTGGCGGCGGCGACCCAGACGAGAGGGAGAAGCAGGGAAATCCGAATTTTTCTCGAGCAGCCGGCGAACCGGAGCGCTTCGTCGATTCTGCTCGCGGACACGGAGGAGACGAGCCGGGAGTTCATTAAGCTGCGCCTGGAGCTGAAAGGGTATGAAGTATACGAAGCTAGGGACGGCTCGGAAGCGTTGGAAAAGTTCTCGATGTTCGCGCCCGACGTCGTCATTACCGAGCTTAATTTGCCGGTGCTCGACGGGTATCAGCTCATCGGCCGGATTCAAGAGGAGACGGACAAAGACGGCAAAGTGATCGTACTGACGGATAAGCAGACGACGAAAGACATGAACCGCGCCTTCGAGATGGGGGCTTCGGATTACGTCACGAAGCCGTTCTCGATCTCCGAATTGGAGTGGAGGATCCGAAAGCTGCAATTTTCGTAATCTTAACGTTACTATTCTAACGAATCGAAAGGTGGAACTTCTATGATGTATTTCAACCGTTTGAAGGACCGACTGCAAAATAAAACCGCCAAGGTCGGCGTCGTCGGACTCGGCTACGTCGGGCTGCCGCTGAGCATGGAGATGGTGAAGGGCGGGTTCATCGTCTTCGGCATCGACACGGACGAACGCAAGGTGGACTCGCTGCGACGGGGGAAGTCGTACATCCAAGACGTGCCCGACGCGGCGGTGGCCGACGCGGTGAACGCCGGGATGTTCTTCCCGACGTCGGCGTACGACGTCATGAAGGAGCTCGACATGATCAGCATTTGCGTGCCGACGCCGCTGAGCGAAAATCAAGACCCGGATACATCGTTCATCAAGAGCGTCGTTCACGAAATCAAGAAGCATATGCAAAAAGGGACTTTAATCGTGTTGGAAAGTACGACGTACCCCGGCACGACGGAGGAGCTGATCCAATTCGAGCTGGAGGCGCAAGGCCTTACGGCGGGCAAGGATTTCTTCCTGTGCTTCTCGCCGGAGCGGGTAGATCCCGGAAATCGCAATTACAACACTTATAACACCCCGAAGGTGATCGGCGGCACCACGGAGGCGTGCAAGGAGCTCGGCGTCCTGCTGTACGGACACGTCGTGAAGACGGTCGTTCCGGTGTCGAGCCCGAAGGTCGCGGAGATGTCGAAGCTGCTGGAAAACACGTTCCGAAGCGTCAACATCGCCTTCGTCAACGAGCTGGCGATGATGTGCGACCGGATGGAGATCGACGTCTGGGAAGTCATTCGCGCCGCCTCGACGAAGCCGTTCGGATTTATGCCGTTCCACCCCGGCCCGGGCATCGGCGGCCATTGCATCCCGCTCGATCCGATGTACTTGTCGTGGAAGGCGAAGGAATATCGATTCTACAGCAAGTTTATCGAGCTGGCGCAATCGATCAACGACAATATGCCCGAGTACGTACTCACCAAGACCGCGCAGGTGCTTAATAAGTACGCCAAGTCGATTCGAAATTCGAAGGTGCTCATCCTCGGCATGGCGTATAAGCCTGACGTAGACGATCTGCGCGAGTCGCCCGGTCTCGAGGTGTACGAGCTGTTCCGAGGTAGCGGAGCCTTCGTTGACTACTACGACCCTTACGCCACCTCCTTCAAGGACGAGCGCGGCGCCGTCGTAACCTCCGTCGCGTACGATCCGGCGGCGTTCGCCCGGTACGACTGCATGGTGTTCATCACGAATCACCGTTGCTTCAGCTACCATGAGCTCGCCGCGCTGGGCGTGCCGATCATCGATACGCGCAACGCCTTCGCCGGCATTCAATCGGACAACATCTACAAATTAGGCACGGGCATCAAGTCGTCGGAAGCGAAGCTGGCCGTCGGCGTCTGATCCTAAGATAGAGACATAACGGAGAGGAGAACCAAAATTTATATGTGCGGAATCGTAGGTTACATCGGAAAGAGGGACGTGCAGCCGATTCTAGTGAACGGGCTGAGCAAGCTGGAATATCGCGGATACGACTCCGCGGGCATCGCGGTACTGGAGCCCGGGGGCTTGGAGGTTCGAAAGGCGGAAGGAAGGCTTGCGAATTTGGACGGCAAGCTGAAGACGATGCCCGTGAGGGGAACGATCGGCATCGGCCATACGCGGTGGGCGACGCACGGGGGACCGTCGGACGCGAATTCGCATCCGCATACCGATATGTCGGGAGCTTTCTCCATCGTACATAACGGCATTATCGAAAATTATCTCGAGATCAAGGAGGAGCTCGTGCGCAAGGGCGTCTCGTTCGCCTCCGAGACCGATACGGAAGTGATCGTCCACTTGATCGCCGATTTGTATGACGGCCAACTCGTCTCTACCGTTCGTCGGGTCATTCGCAAGCTTCAAGGCGCGTACTCCTTAGGCGTCATCACGCAGCACGAGCCCGACAAGCTGGTAGCCGTCCGGCAGGCGAGCCCGCTCGTCATCGGCGCCGGCGCAGGAGAAAACTTCATCGCCTCGGATATCTCCGCCATTCTCGAGCATACGAAGGATGTGTATATCCTTGAGGACGGCGACGTAGCGACGCTGACGCTAGACCGCATCGACATCGTGAAGGGCGACACCGGAGAACCGGTCGACCGGAAGCTCCATCGAATCGATTGGGACGAAGAGCAGGTGCAAAAGGGTCCGTACGAGCATTACATGCTGAAGGAAATTCACGAGCAGCCGTTGACGCTGCGAAATACGATGGCCGGCCGCATCGACGGCGGGAATCGGATCGTCTTGCCGGAGATCCCGTTAACGGAACAAGAGCTTCAGAGAATCGAGAAAATGTACATCGTCGCCTGCGGGACCGCTTATCACGCGGGGCTCGTCGGCAAGTTCGCGATCGAGTCGCTCACCCGGATCCCCGTCGAGATCGACATCGCATCCGAATTTCGCTACCGAGACCCGATCGTGTCGGACAACACGCTCGTGATCGTCGTCAGCCAATCCGGCGAGACGGCGGATACGATCGCCGCGCTGCAGGAGAGTCAACGCCGCGGAGCGAAGGTGCTCGCCGTCACGAACGTCGCCGGCAGCACGATCGCGCGCCAAGCGGATTACGTCCTCGCCACGAAGGCGGGACCCGAGATCGCGGTCGCTTCCACGAAGGCGTATACCGCTCAGCTGCTGGCGTTCGAATTGCTGGCGCTGTACTTCGCGCAGACGCTTCGCACGCTGGACGACGAGACGCGGTCGTCTTTGGTCGACGGCATAAAGCAGCTGCCGCACCAGGTGGAGAAGCTGCTTGCGAACGCAGACGAGATCAAGTGGTTCGCGGAGTCGATCCTGGATCGGCGCAGCGTATTTTTCATCGGGCGAGGACTGGATTATGCGGTGGCGCTGGAAGCATCGTTGAAGCTGAAGGAAATTTCGTACATTCATTCCGAAGCGTATGCGGCGGGGGAATTGAAGCACGGCAGCCTCGCGCTGGTCGAGGAGGGAACGCCGGTCATCGCGCTCGTCACGCATCAACAGCTGTTCGAGAAGACGGTCAGCAATATTAAGGAAGCGAAGGCTCGCGGGGCGCGCGTCATGGGCGTGACGGTCGACGGCAACGTGGAGCTGCTCGACAGCGTGGACGAAGCGTGCTTCATTCCTCGGACGCATCAACTGTTCGCGCCGATTCTGGCCGTCGTTCCGATGCAGCTGCTGTCGTATTACACTTCGTTAGCGTTAGGCAACGACATCGATAAGCCAAGAAATTTAGCGAAGAGCGTCACCGTCGAATAACGGCGAGCTCGGTGAATTTCCGTACGTTCGTTCGAAAACGACGTTTCGCGCTTGGCTTACTCGTTGCCGCCGTTTCGCTCGCTTCGCTGATCGCCGCGTTCGTCTCGAACGGGGACCGGCGCCCTCCCCTGCAGAAGGGGACTTGGATCTGGGACGCGGCGTCCGTCGTCGAGCAAGCGGAAGACATCTTGCATTTTTCGAAACGAAACGGCGTCACCCACATCTACTTGTACGTCGACCGGGAGAACGTTTCGCCGGGCGAGTACGCTCGGTTCATTGCCCAAGCAGGGAAACAAGGCATCCGAGTGGAGGCGTTGGCCGGCGATCCGTCCTGGGGATGGAGGGAGAAGCGGGAGCACCTTCAATCGTTCCTGGAATGGGTCGCCCGCTATAACACCGACGTCGACGAGGAAGCCCGCTTCAGCGGCATTCACTTGGACATCGAACCGTACTTATTGCCCGAATGGGAGACGGACGCGCCGCGCCTCCTCGAGGAATGGCTCGCCAATCTGGATTACGCCGCTCGGGAGGCTCGCCGGATCGGGGGCTTGGAGGCGTCGGTGGACGTACCGTTTTGGATTCATGAAATCGAAGTCCCGGGATACGAACGATTTTCCGTCGGCGCCTGGATGTTCAAGCGGTTCGACACGGTCGTGCTGATGGACTACCGAGATCGCGCGGAAGGGTCCGACGGCATCGTAGCCCACGCGTCCGCGATGGTGGACGAAGCGACGTCGGCGGACAAGGCGGTCGTCGTCGGCGTGGAGGTCGCGCCGAACGACGAGGCCGAGAAGACGACGTTCCATGAAGAAGGAATCGAGACGATGGAACGGGAGCTGGAGAAGACGCGGCGACATTTCCAGAATTACCGCGGCTTCCGGGGAACCGCGGTTCACGGCTTTCCGGAATGGATGTCCCGCGAACGAAAAGGAGAATGAGGATGAGAACGTATGCGATTGTTTTGGCGGCCGGCAAAGGGACCCGGATGCAATCCGATCTTCCGAAGGTGCTTCACCGCGTCGGCGGCAAACCGATGATCGAACATCTGGTCGATAAGCTGGAACACATGAACGTAGACGACATCTTCGTCGTCGTCGGCTACCGCGGAGAGCTCGTGAAGGCGCAGCTCGGCAGCCGAGTCACGTACGTCGAACAACGCGAGCAGCTCGGAACCGCGCACGCCGTCCGGCAAGCGGCGCCGTTGTTGAAAGGCAAGCAAGGACAGACTCTCGTCCTCTTGGGCGACACGCCGTTGCTCAAGCCTTCGACGATGGAACGATTGATGAAGCTGCAGCGTTATACGCGCTGCCCCGGCGTCGTCTTGACCGCGCTCGTCGACGATCCGACCGGATACGGACGAATCGTCCGCGATCCGTTCACGGGCCATGTCGCCTCGATCGTGGAGGATCGCGACGCGCTTCCCGAGCAGCGCCGGATTCGCGAGGTCAACACCGGCAATTTCTGCTTCGACAATCAGAGTTTATTCCGCGCGCTGCCGGGCATCCGCAATCGGAACGCGCAGCAGGAGTATTACTTAACGGATATCGTCGCCGCCCTGCGGAGGACGGGAGCCGCGAACGAACGGCCGCCGCTCGAGTCGTTGACGTTGATCGACCCGACGGAAGCGATCGGAATCAATACCCGCGCCCAATTGGCGGAAGCGGAACAAGCGCTGGGCGGTCTGATGCAGGCGGTCGTCTAACGAAGGAGGAGGAGAGGTATGGGAACTTATTTCGGAACGGACGGAATCAGAGGCGCGGCGAATACGGAGCTCAGTCCGGAGCTGGCGTTCCGCGTCGGCCGATTCGGCGGGTACGTCCTGACGCGGGAGAAGCAGGACGGACGGCCCAGGATCGTAATCGGTAAAGACACCCGCATCTCGGGCGACATGCTCGAAGCCGCGCTCGTCGCCGGCTTGCTGTCGATCGGCGCGGACGTGCTGCAGGCCGGCGTCATCCCGACGCCGGGGGTCGCGTACTTAACCAAGACGTACCATGCGGACGCGGGCATTATGATTTCCGCATCCCACAATCCGCTCGGGGATAACGGGATCAAGTTGTTCGGCCCGGACGGCTTTAAGCTATCGGATCGGCTCGAGGCCGAGATCGAAGCGTTCCTCGCGGCGGATTCGGAAGCCGATCGGGCCATCGGACTCGCGCCTCGCCCGGTCGGGGGCGACATCGGCACGCTGCTGTCCTTCCCGGAGGGCGCGCAGCAGTATATCTCGCATCTCCGGTCGACGGCTCGGCATCGGCTCGACGGGCTGCGCGTCGTGCTCGATTGCGCGAACGGCGCGGCTTCGGCGCTGGCGCCGCGGTTGTTCGAATCGTTGGGCGCGGAAACGATCCCGTTGGCGAACGAGCCGAACGGCTTAAACATTAACGAGGGCTGCGGGTCTACGCATCCCGAATTCATTCGGAACGCCGTATTGGAGCGGAAGGCGCATCTGGGTCTCTCCTTCGACGGGGATGCCGATCGGTTGATCGCCGTCGACGAGAACGGCGGCATCGTGGACGGCGACCGCATCTTATACGCGCTGGCTCAGTCGATGGGGAGCTCCGGCCGATTGCGCGGGAATACGGTCGTAACGACCGAGATGAGCAATTTCGGGTTCGGGAAGGCGTTGCAGGACCGGGGCATCGACGTGGTCAAGTGCAAGGTGGGCGACCGGTACGTTATGGAACGGATGCTCGGCGGCGGCTACAATCTCGGCGGCGAACCGTCCGGTCATATGATCTTGCTCGATTACGCGACGACCGGAGACGGCATGCTGGCGGCGGTGCAGCTGTTGGATGTCATGGCGTCCGAAGGCAAGCCGTTATCCGAGCTGGCCGCAGGCATGACCGCGTACCCGCAGCTGCTGTTGAACGTCCCGGTGCAGCAGAAGCGCAAGCTCGCGGACAACGAAAACATTCGGAAGGCGATCCGGGAGACGGAGCGCCGGCTGGGCGGCGCCGGGAGAGTGTTGGTCCGTCCTTCGGGCACCGAGCCGCTCGTTCGGATCATGGTCGAAGGACCCGACGAACGGGAGCTGTCGGCGCACGCGGAGCGCATCGCGGAGACGATCCGGCGCGAACTGGCCTACAGCGCGGTGTAGCGGATATGAAACTACATATTATCGCGGGAACGCTGTTGGTCGGGCTCGTCGCCGGAATCGCCGGAGGCATCGTCTACGCCTCCGAAAGTCGCGACGGGGGCGGTGGCGCCGCGGCGCCCTTCGTCGAGTCGCCGCTGCCGGGCGGGGGGCTGCAGGTGCCGCATAACGAGAGGTTCCATCTGTCTACCGATCAGAAATGGGTGTATTCCGAAGGTCATCTGTCGGATTTGATTCGTCTGCAATGGACGGAGGACCGCGCGAAGCCCGCGCTCGCCTGGGCCGACGAGAAAGGAATGGACAAGGCGGCCATCGTCGCGCATGCGAAGGCGAACGACCCGAACCAGGCGGATCACAATCATATTTCGATCGAAACGACAATGTCGCCGGACGGCGAACAGGCGAATCAGCTGTTCACCCGTTTCGAAATTCCGTTCGATCAGGATGTGGCGGACATTCGGACGCATTCCTCGAACTTCAACGTCGTCGACGGTATTCTCCGCGTCGCCGGCTCGGAAGGCGTGACGCGCGACTTCCAGTTCGCGAAAACCGAGAAGGGCAACGTGACGACGCCCCGATGGGCGATCCGCTCCGATGCGACGGAGGAGAGCGGGGCGGACGCCGGCTCGAATTTCCATATCGTCCGCTATTCGGACGCGGGGGAGGCGCTGGATACGCCGTTGTTCATCGCTCGGGACGCCGGGAACGTCGGCATCGGAAATACCGACCCCGCGTCGAAGCTGGACGTGGACGGAGACAGCATTCGCATCCGCCGAGCCAAGACGCCCGCATCCTCTTCCGCGGAGGGGAAGGTCGGGGAATTGGCTTGGGATAACGGATATTTATACATTTGCGTCGCGGAAAACACGTGGAAGCGGGCCGCGTTGGAATCTTGGTAATCCGGAACGGAAAACGGTCTACGGCGGGTATCTCGCCGTAGACCGTTTTCGTCGTTCATTCGCGTCGCTTCAGTCGATACGTCTCATAGGCCAGCTCGACCAACTCTTCGCGAGCCATCTCGTACCGGTACCCGGGCCGTCGGTCTTCGTAGCCGGCGTTCGCCATCGCTCCGATCCACCCCTGCGCCCAATCGGAAGCGCCCGGCACGGCCGCGTTCCGATCTTCCGCGAGACCGATCGTCTTCGCCATGACGCTGAACGCTTCTTCGACCGTGATCATGCCGTTCGGTTCGAACGTTCGATCGCCTCTTCCTTGAACGGCCCCGATCCGGCGGGCGGATTCCACCCAACCGTAGAACCATTGCCGCGGCGATACGTCGCGGAAGGCGGCCTCCGCCGGCCTTTCCAACGTCGCTTCCGTATACCCGGCGATTCTGGCGGCGATCGCGGCTACCTCCGCGCGCGTCGTCGGCTTTCCGAAGCCGGTCGTGCCGTCGGGATAACCGGTCATGATGCCCGCATCCCGCAGTTCGCGGAACTGCCGTTCCATCGTTTCTTCCTCTTGCTGCAGCATGGCTTGGTAAGAATCATAAGTATGAACGGCGACGCCCCCGAAGCCGGGATGGTCCGCATAATGCCGGCGGATCGCTTCCAGCTGAACGTTCATGTAATGGACGTTCTTCCCGCTGTACGTGACGAATTCCGGAATCCGCTCGCCGTCGGGCGGCAGCGTTTCGGCTCCGACGTAAGCAAGCTTACCGACCTTGCCGGCGTATTCGACGTCGATCGAGGACAGCTCGATTTGCGCGTCCGCGGTATCGCGGTAGGCCATTATGGAAACGGAGTCGACGAGGTCCAGAATATGATGGCTTAACGGCTTCTCGACGCCGTTATAGTCGACCGTTCTCGGCCGATGACTCGAGGCGTACCAGAACGGAATCGCCGCGTTCAGTTCCATCTCGGCCGGAACCAATTGTCCGGCCGTATCCAATAGACGCAACAGCTGCGCGCCGATGCCGGCCGGATCGTCGGCATATTTCGGCAGCGTATAAGGTTCGACGTCGAGCTGGATGCCGTCGAACGGAGTAGACGGGTGACGCGCGTTGAAGTCGAGCACCTGCGAGATGTGCCGAATCGCGGCGGGATGATGTTCCGTAAGCGCCCATGCGGACTCGCCGGCAAGCGCGAACACGCGGATGCCCTGCGCATGGGCGCGTTGGATTAGGTCGGCGTATTTCGGTTCGGCCCCGGCCAGCGTCGTTCTAGTGCCGACGAACAGGACGTTCGCGTCGACTTGCCGGGAGAAGCGGAGAAGCCGTTCCCTTCGTTCCTGCGTCGAGACGGACGCGTTATAGTCCCACGCCCACATCGCCGTGACGGCGTCGGGCTCCGCTTGGGTCGGACGGACGAACATCGTCGCCGCCATCAGTACGGCGACGGACAGAATCATTGTCGGTTTCATGACTTCCCTCATTTTCACGAAATATAGGCCTATTCTTAGGACGAAATCGGCGGCCAAAGGTTGCGCTGCATGAGCAAACTATCCCGCGAGCGCGGGCGCTCGCCCCTTTCCTCCGCCGAAGCGGCAATCGGGCCATTGCCGGTTGCGGGACAGCGGCCGCAACAATACCATTGTAGGGAGAATACAACGGGAGTCGTCTTCGAGGGGAGTGGTCGACATGTCCAACGACAACGCGCGCGAACTGATTCGCTCCGGATCGCTCAAGTTTCGCAGCGGCGATTACGAGCAAGCGCTCAAGCTGTTCCAACAAGCTGCGCGATCCGACCCCGACAGCGCGGAGGCGCATGCTTGGCTGGCCGCGGTCCACGGGCGCCGGATCGAAGCCGCGGTCAGCATGACGGAGAAGATTAAGCTGCTCTCGTTATTGGAAGACGAGCTTGCCGTCGCTCTCCGACTCGATTCGACGCTGCCTCTCGCCAGAAGAATGAACGGCGCCATGCTGCTGAACACGCCCGACATGCTCGGCGGGGACCCCGCAGCGGCCGTCGACGAGTTCCGCTATTGCATCGATCGCGGCATGGACGATGCGGACATCTGGGTGTCGCTCGCCGAATGTTATGCGAAGACGGGTTTCCCGGAGCAAGCGGTCGAGGCGTTGGAAACGGCGTTGAAGCGCGAGCCTGGCCATGAACGGGCGACGGCGTTATTGAACCGCGCGAGAGGCGGTTCGGCATGAGAGAACGGATTCCGGACGGCATCTACGAATCGCTGTGGAGCTGGGTCGAAGCGTCGCGTTCGATGAAGCTTCCCGGCTATGAGCTGCAGGACGTCATCTACGGGGAAGACACGGTTCGCCTCGATCGGGCGATCGGATTGGACGCGCACCGCCATCCCAACTTCGACGTCGACGCCGTTACCGCCGAGAAGGCGTTCGTCGGGGTATTGCCCGGCGGGCGGTATTGGGTGTCAGACGAGGGGACGATCGCCGTCATCTCCCCCGACAATAAGCTGATCTGGGATGTGTCGATGCAATATCGTCTGCCGCGGAGCAGACATCCGATTTTCCAAAAGCCCGATTTGCCCCCGGCCGCTTCTTCGGCGGACACCGTGGCCGTCTTAACATATGCGTTCTACGACAATTATTACCATTGGCTGGCCGAAGTATTGGCCCGCATCCATCTTCTCGATCAAAGCGGCGTTCGCGTCGACAAGTATATATTCAACGACTTCGGAACCGCCGGATTCCACGCGGAGACGCTGGCGGCGCTCGGGATCGGCGAGGACCGGATCATCCGGAGCCGGAGCGGCATGCACTTGAAGGCCGAGCGCCTGATCGTCCCTTCGTTGGAGATGTATTCGCTGCTGCCTTACGTTCCGAATTTTCCGCCGAAGTGGGCGGTTCGGTATTTGCGATCCAAGCTGATGGAGCCGGGTCCCGTCGACCCGGTCGGTTCGAACGGACGCGAACGGCTCTATATCAGCAGAGAGGACGCCCGAATTCGCAACGTCGCGAACGAGGCGGAGGTCGTTGAGATGCTGGGGTCTTACGGCTTCAAGGCCGTTACCCTCGGACGCATGACCGTAGCGGAACAGGTCCGGGCGTTCGCGTCGGCCGAAACGATCGTCGCGCCGCATGGAGCGGGTCTTGCGAATCTCGTCTTTAGCCGGCCGGGCATCCGTCTGCTTGAGTTGTACTCCCCGAACTATGTGAACCCGTTGTATTGGTACCTAAGCAACCAGGTAGGGGTCCGATATTTTTACTTGATCGGCGAAGGCGAGCGATTGCCGATCGGATCGGGGGCGGTGGACGTCGGGTACCGCGTCGAATCGATAACGGTAAATCTAGCAGCGCTGGAAGCGATGTTGAAACGTATGTGCTTATAAGGGGAACGCCGTTAGGCGTCTATCGGATCGTTCGGAGCTTCGGAGGCTCTGTTCGAAGCCGCCTTGACGAATCGTCTCGGCGGTTTTTTCTTGCTTTCTGGCAGGAATCGACCGCCGCGGCGCAGAAGAACGCAATGAAGGTATCGGACAAATGAAGGACTCGCGAAAGCGGAAAGAAGGCGAAGCGGATATGAAAATCGTCGTATTGGACGGATATACGTTAAATCCCGGAGACTTGGATTGGAGCGGACTCCATGCGTTGGGCGAGGTGACGGTCTACGACCGTACTCCGGCGGAGCTGGTCGTCGAGCGCGCCCGCGACGCCGACCTGGTGTTAACCAATAAGACGCCGCTGCGCGCGGAGTCGCTCGAACGGCTGCCGAAGCTGACATACATCGGCGTGCTCGCGACCGGCTACGACGTCGTCGATGTCAGCGCCGCGGAGTCGCTGGGCATGACGGTGACGAACGTCCCGAATTACGGCACGGATTCCGTCGCTCAGTTCGTCTTCGCCCTCATTCTCGAGTTGACGAACCGGGTCGGATTACATAACGATTCCGTTCATGGCGGAGCGTGGAGCGCAAGCCCGGACTTTTGTTATTGGCGGTCGCCGTTAACGGAGTTGGCGGGGAAGACGCTCGGAATTATCGGCGTCGGGCGGATCGGGAGCCGTACGGCGGAGATCGCCGCCGCTTTCGGCATGAAGGTGAAGGGGTACGTCCCGCGGACGAAGACGTTGCCCGCGGGGTCGCCGATCGAGCTCGCCGATATGGACGAGGTGCTGCAATCGTCCGACTTCCTCAGCCTGCACTGCCCGTTGACCGACGACACCCGGGAGCTCGTCAACCGAGCGACGATCGCGAAGATGAAGCCGACCGCGTTCGTCATTAATACGGCTAGGGGAGCGCTCATCCGCGAAGTCGACTTGGCCGACGCCTTGCGCGAAGGCCGACTCGCCGGCGCCGCGCTCGACGTCTTGACTCGGGAGCCGCCGGAGGCGTCTCCGCTGTTCGGGCTGTCGAATTGCGTCATCACGCCGCATATCGCTTGGGCGAGTCGGGAAGCGCGAGCGAGGCTGCTTCGCCAAGCCGTGGACAACGTACGCGGCTTCTTGGACGGAGCTCCGACGAATGTCGTTCGGCCGGCCGGCGCGAAATAGCGACTTCACGAAGGTGCGGGACCCCCATAAACCGCCCTCTTCCTACGAATCGTATAGGAAGAGGAGAGGTTGCATGTTTAAGAGATTCGAGAAAGTGTACGGCATCGACTTAGGCACGTCGAATACGGTCATCTTCGAAAGAGGAAGAGGCGTCGTGCTGAACGAACCGTCCGTAGTCGCATACCGGGAGAATAGCGGGGAAGTGTTGGCCGTCGGCGCCGAAGCCCAAGCGATGATCGGTCGGGCGCCTCCGCAGGTGACGATCGACTATCCGCTGAGGAACGGCGTCATCGCCAACTTCGACATGACCGGAAGCATGCTGAAACATTTCATGAACAAGATCCAGGGACGCTCTTCGTTATGGCGCGGATCCCAGGTATACATATCCGTTCCTTGCGGCATTACGAACGTGCAGAAGCGCGCGGTCGAAGAGACGATCGTGCACAAAGGGGCGAGGAAGGCAAGCGTCGTGGAGGAGCCGCTCGCGGCGGCGATCGGCGCGGGACTTCCGATTCACGAACCGCTCGGCCACCTCGTGCTCAACATCGGAGGAGGCACCTGCCAAGTCGCGATTCTGTCGCTGGGCGGCATCGTAGCCAGCCATACGATGCGCCGCGCGAGCATGTCGCTCGACAGAGACATTATGGATTACGTCAAACGCAAGCATAACCTGGAAATCGGCGAACGAACGGCGGAGGACGTCAAAATCCGAATCGGAACGGCCGCCCCGGACGGGGAGGAGCGTTCGTTGGAAATTCGCGGTCGCGACGCGATCGACGGGATGCCTCGTTCGGTTCGCTTAGTCTCGGGCGAAATTCATGCGCTCGTCGAGGATTTCGCGGAAACGCTCGTCGATGCGATCCGTTCGACGATGGAACAATGCCCTCCCGAGCTCGCCGGGGATGTCGTTGAACAAGGGATCTTGCTGTGCGGCGGCGGCGCATTGTTAGAAGGTATCGATCAACGGATTCGGGAAGAAACGGGCATTCCGGTTTATGTCGCGGATCGCCCGCTGGAGTGTACCGCGATCGGCACGGGCCAGCTGTACCCGTACGAAAAATAAAGTTTTCGAACGAAATAGGAGCCGCCCCCGGTCATGAACGACTTCGGGGCGGCTCCTTCTTTTACGCTTGATGCGCCAGCGGTTTCGGCGATCGGCGTTTCTTCTCTCCGTTCGCGACGAAGACGCCGGTTACAATCAGCATTCCGCCGACGATTTGCGAGGCGCGGATCGCATCGCCCAAGACGAAGTACGCGACCACGATGGCGACGAACGGCGGAATGTTCATAAACATCGAGCTTGCGGAGGCGCCGACCGCGGAGATGCCTTGATTCCACCAGAAGCCGGCCAAGCCTTGCCCGAAGATAGCGACCAACGACAAGACGATCCACATGGAGGCATGGAGGCTGACATGCAGGTGACCTTGGCTGGCTTCCCATACCGCGGCCGGGGTCATGAGCAGCGTGCCGATCACCGTCGCCAAGATGGTGATGTCATAAGAGGGCATCGTAAGCGACAGCTTCCGAATGAACAATAAGCTCACCGATAACGCCAACATGGCTAGAAGCAGGATGAGATCGCCGCTCGAAACCCCGAACGCGCCGCCTTCGCCGAGCAGCACGATGAAGACGACCCCCGTCAGCGCGAGTCCCGCGCCGGTCAGCTTCCGAGCGGTAACGGCTTCCCCGAGGAACAGCCTCGCCAGAAACGTCGTGGCGATGGGGGAGAGCGCGATAATGAGGGACGCGTTGCCCGCCGTCGAGGATTGCAAACCGATAAAGTAGAAAAATTGATTGAATAACGTGCCGAATAAACCGGCGAACAACAATACCAGCCATTCTCCCTTGGTGGGGCGACGCATCTTCCGATGGATCATCGCGATCGACAGCAGAAATAAAGATGTCAGCACCAATCTGGAGTAGGACAAGAAGATCGGGGAGAAATCCCGTAACAAATAAGCGCTCGCCACGTAATTACAACCCCACAAGAGCGAAACCGCGAACAACTTCAAAAATACGATCCGGTTGGACACGAAACCAAGTCCTTTCTTGACGCGATACCCCTAAGGGCACACGCAACCGCCTCATCGTCCTCAATCGAGGGGCAATGCCACTCCTATATATTACCTGATCCATTCGGAAGGGCAATAGCTTAAAAAATGTACATTACCTTCGAAAGATACGTCAACTTTCCCTTCGCGGATATTGCTATAGTAGGGATGTGAAACGACGCAGCGGAACGAAAGGAGCCGAATCGGCGATGATGGACAGGGTAGGCGTGTTGACGGACGAAGTGTCCGACCGCTTGGAGGAAGCGCTGGATTGGGCTAGGGAGCAAGGGCTTGCTCATGTGGAAATTCGGGTCGTGAACGGGCGCAACGCCGCGAATCTTACCGACGAAGAGGCGAGAGCGATTCGCCGGGAGGTCGAGGCCAGGGGCTTGTTCGTCTCGGCGTTGGCGTCGCCGTTGTTCAAGTGCGCATTGGATCCGGGAAGACCCGTAGCGGCGGGAGATACGTTCGGCAATGCGGAAGAGGACGTGGAGGCCCACTTCAAGAAGCTGAACCGCGTGATCGAGATCGCGAAGCTGCTGGGCACGAGGCGAATCCGCATCTTCTCCTTCTGGAGAGAGGAGCATCCGGAGCGCCATACGGAGGAGATCGTCCGCCATCTGAGGCGGGCGGCAGGCGTCGCGGGGGAAGCGGGCGTAGAACTCTTATTGGAAAACGAACCATCCTGCAACGGCGGCGTCGCCGCGGAAGTGGCCGCGCTCGTCCGTTCGGTCGATTCCCCGGCGCTGCGCGCGCTGTGGGATCCGGGCAACGAGGCGTACGCCCAGAGAGAAGCCTATCCGGCAGGGTATGCGTCGGTCAAGGATTGTCTCGGCCATGTGCATTTGAAGGACGCTTACGTCGGACCGGAGGGGACATCGCGCTGCGTTCCGTTGGGCTCCGGAAACGTGCGGGTCGTCGCGCAGCTGAAAGCGCTCGCGGCGGACGGATACGACGGCTTGTTTACGATCGAGACGCATTTCGTCCCCGACGGCGGGAGCCGCATGACGGGCACGCGGATGACGTTGGACGCGCTGAAGGCGCTGCTGAAGGAGGTGTAGACCGATGGCGCAATGGCGGTTCGGGCTCATCGGCTGCGGCGGCGTGGCCGACATGCATATGGAAGCCATTCGACAGATCGAGGACGCCGTCCTCGCCGTCGTGTCGAGCCGATCCGAGAGCAAGGCGAAATCCGCCGCGGAGAAGGCCCGCTGCGACTGGACGACCGATTATCGCGAGCTGCTTCGCCGAACCGACGTCGACATCGTATGCGTGACGACGTCGAGCGGAAGCCACGCCGCGATCGGACACGAGGTGCTTGCGGCGGGCAAGCATCTCGTGCTGGAGAAGCCGATCGCCATGACCGCGAAGGACGCGCGCGCGCTGGCGGAAGACGCCGAGTCGCGCGGACTGACCTTGTCGGTCATCTCCCAGCGAAGGTTCGAAGCGAACAACCAGCTGATTAAGCGCGTGCTGGATGAAGGCGCCTTGGGCAGACTGCTGCTGGCGGAGGTGACGCTTCCGTTCTATCGGAGCCAAGCGTATTACGACAGCGCCGATTGGCGGGGGACGATCGCGGAGGACGGCGGCGTACTGATGAATCAGGCGATTCACTGCTTGGACTTGCTGCTCTGGTTCGCCGGCGACGTCCGCACCGTGTACGGGAAGACGGCCACGATGACCCACCGGATGGAAGCCGAGGATATGGGACTCGCGATCTTGACGTTCGAGAGCGGCGCCTTCGGCACGGTGATGGCTTCGACGAGCATTCGGCCCGGGTACGCCGCGGCGATCTCTCTCTACGGCGAGGAGGGCACGATTAAGCTGGAAGGCACCTCGATCGTGCGGTGGTCCGTCCCCGGCTGGGACGAACCGAACTGGACGCGGGAAGAATCGTACGGGGGCGTGTCCGATCCCCGGAGCATCGTCTCGGATTATCATCAAAGTCAGCTGATCGACGTGATGACGTCGATCGAGACGGGCATGAAGCCGTTGATTACCGGATGGGACGGATGGCGCGCCGTGCGCCTGGTCGAAGCGATCTACGAAAGCGCCGCGGCCGGCGCGGAAATCGATATCGGGAAGGAAGGCGGTAGCAGATGATGAAATTCGCGGCGTTCAGCGGCGTGCTCATCGAGCACAGCATTCAGGAAGCGATGCAGCTGACCAAGAAGCTTGGGATGGACGGTATCGAAATCGCGGTACGGGAACCGCATCTCTCGGCGGGAACCAGCTTGCCGAGAGTGAAGGAGATTCAGGCGCTCTCTCGAAGCTTGGATTTGGAAATCCCCGTGTTGGCGGGTTACGTCGGAGGCTTCTCGGATGCAAGCGACAGCGAAGCCCGGAAGAGCTTCGACGAGTTCAAGCGGCTGCTCGACATCGCCGATCATCTCGACGCCGGCATGATCCGCATCTTCCCCGGCGGGCCGAACGCGTTCCTGGCGAACGAGTATCATTACGCCAAGGCGGCCCATTGGGTGAGCTTATGCGCGGAGGAAGCAAGGAAACATCAAGTGCGGGTGCTCATGGAAATCCATAACGATTCGCTGGTCGAAACCGCGGAGAGCAGCCTGCGGCTGCTTCGCATGATCGAGAGCGACAACGTCGGCATGATCCATGACGCGGGCAATATGTACATCACGGATACCGATTACGGGCGGGATTCGGTACTGCAGCTGGGGCGCTACTTATTCCACGTGCACGTGAAGGATGAACTTCGCGTCGCGGAGGTCGGGGCGCCCGGGACGTTCACGAGCACGACCCGCCACGGCCAGGAGAAGTTCTTGCAGAGCCGGATGGGGGAAGGCGGAGCCGATCACCGGCCGCTCTTCGAGGCGCTGGTCGAAACCGGCTATTCCGGTTGGGTGACGCTCGAATGTCACGCGCCGTTCCCTCCGTACGAACGATTGGAGCATGATTTTCAATTCGTCCGCGGGCTGTTGTCGTCTTTGCGAGTCGCCCCGTAAACTTCTTGCCGGAGCGTTCCGGCTATGCTAGTTTACAAGAAAGGCGATCGATAGGCGGTGCGGAGAAGCGATGGACGAGAAGAAGGGAATCTTGTATTTTCAAACCCGAAGCCAATTGAACCATGAGTTTCCTTTCAAAATTTTCCGTTACTCCAGTCATTTGTTAAAGCAGTCGCTGCATATGCACGATTACGTCCAGCTCGCTTACGTACGCAAGGGGATGTGCCATCATCGGATGATGAGCAAGTCGCTCACGGTGAGCCAAGGCGAGCTGTTTATCATTACGCCCGGCACGGAACACAGCTTCAGCGCCATCGAGGAGAAAGACTTCGAATTAGTGCTGATCGACTTCGCGCCGAGCGTGCTGGACGGCTTGCTCGGACCGATGAAGGACGCCTTGGAGCCGTATTTGACTCCCGGCGGCGCTTCCGCCGCGCATTCCTGGCTGCACGTCGGCAAGACCAAGCAAACGCTCGTTCTTCAGCTGCTGCAAGAGATGCAAGAGGAATACGAAGCGAAGGAGCCGGGGTTCGAATATTCGATTCGGCTGTCGCTGGTCAAGCTGCTGATGGTCGTCGAGCGCGAGTACCGCAAGATCGGCCGGCGGCCGCCGAACCGGATGGCCGCGGCGGCGGACCGGCAGCCGATCGAAGAGGTGCGCCGATACATCCACGATAACTACAGCCAGGACATTCCGCTCGAGCATGGCGCATATCTCGCGAATATGGCGCCGGCCTATTTCAGTCATGTGTTTAAGAAGGAGACGGGCCAATCGTTCATCGATTACGTGAACGAGGTCCGGATCGAGCGCGCGATGGAGCTCATCCGCCGCGATTCGCTCACGATTACGCAAATCGGCTTTCAAGTCGGATATCGGCACTTGAGCCACTTCATACGAACGTTTAAGAAGCGAACGGGAATTACCCCGACGGAATACAAGAAAACTTTCGGAAGCTTGACCCCATCCAATTAAGAAAGAGGGAATCCTCCATGACTTCCACTCCGATTCGCGTCGGCATTATCGGCCAAGGCCGCAGCGGCCGCGACATTCACGGCAAGCTTCTCGTGCAGCTGCCGGAGCAGTACCGCATCGCGGCGATCGCGGACTCCCTTCCGGACCGCCAAGCGCGCGCGAGAGAAGAGTTCGGCTGCAATCCATACGCGACTTGGGAGGAGATGATCGAGCGCGAGCCGTTGGATTTGATCGTGAACGCGTCTCCGAGCCATCTTCATTTTCCGATTACCCTCGAGTTGTTGAACCGCGGCTTCAACGTGCTGTGCGAGAAGCCGCTGGCGAAATCGCCGGAAGAAGTCGACGAGCTCATCGCGGCGTCCAAGCGTTCGGGCAAGCTGTTGGCCGTGTTCCAGCAATCCCGGTACCACCCGGCGTTCCAACAGATTCGGAAGGTGATTGATTCCGGCGTGTTGGGCCGCATCGTCCAGATCGACTTCAGCTTGAACGGCTTCGCTCGCCGATGGGACTGGCAGACGCTGCAAAGCAACAACGGCGGCAACTTGATGAATACGGGACCTCATCCCGTGGATCAGGCGCTTCAGCTGTTCGGAACGGATGCGATGCCGCAGATTACTTGTATCATGGACCGCGCCAATACGTTCGGCGATGCGGAGGACTACGTCAAGCTCCTGATGCGAGGGCAGGGACGGCCGACGATTGACATCGAAATTTCGTCGTGCTGCGCGTATCCGCAGGATTCCTTCAATATTCAAGGCACGAACGGCGGATTGCACGGCACCGCGGATCGCTTGGAATGGAAATATTTCAAGCCCGAGGAAGCGCCGCCGCAGCAATTGATTCGGGAGCCGCTCATTTCGGCCTCCGGACTGCCCGCGTATTGCAGCGAGACGCTGACCTGGCACGAAGGCGACTGGACGATGTCGCTTCCGGAAGGGCAGAGCTTGTTCGGATACATGACCGAGCGGCTGTACTTGATGCTTCATGGCGCGCTGACGGCGGGCGCCGAGCTGGAAATTACGCCGGAGCAGGTGCGCCAGCAGATGCGGGTCATGGAAGAATGCAGACGCCAAAACCCGCACATTTACAGCGCCTGACCGATGACGATCAACATGCGCAGCGCGTTATTAATCGGCACCGGCGGATTCGGGAACGTTCATTTGCGCGAGCTGACCCGTCTCGAGGACGAAGGCGTCCTCCGGCTGGCCGCCGCGAGCGACGTGCGCGTTCCGGAACAATCGGCGAAGCTGATCGCGGATCGCGGCCTACGGGTGTATAGCGATTACCGGGAGATGCTGGCCGCGGAAACCGGCGCGGACTTCGTCATCGTCTCTACTCCGATCCAGCTCCACGCCCCGATGTGCTGCGACGCGATGGAGGCGGGCTACCACGTGCTGCTCGAGAAGCCGCCGGGCGCCACGATCCAAGACGTCGACGCCATCGCGGAGACGGCACGACGGACCGGCAAGCTGTGCGCGGTCAACTTCTTCGCTCCGTCCCGTTCGGCGCTCGAGCGGATCGTAACGATCGCGGCGTCCGGCGACGTCGGCCGGATTCATAGCATCAAGGGGCTCTCGCTCTTGACGAGAACGCATGCGTACTTCAACCGCACCCCGTGGGCCGGGAAGCTCCGAGCGAACGGCGCCGTCGTATTGGACGGCGCGTTCCACAATCCGGCCGCGCACTTGCTCTACAGCATGCTGAAGTTGGCGGAGCTCGTATCGGGTCCGGACGGAACGGGGAGCGGCGCCGATCCGCTCCGCGTCGCGGCGGAGATGTATCACGCCAATGCGATCGAGAGCGACGACACGACCTCGATGCGCATCGAGCTTCGCGACGGAACGACGCTTTGCTTCTACGTTACGTTGTGCGCCCGCCGAGCCGAAACGCAGCGCATTCGGCTGGAGGGAACCGAAGGCGCGATCGAGTGGGATTACCAGGATCAAGTGACGGTATGGAGCAAGGGGGAAACGCGGAGCTTCGATTGCGGCGAAGGAAGCGTCCTCGAGCGTCGGTACCGGAACTTGATGCGGGCGATCGAAGGGGTGGACGACCGCTTGGACGTCTCGATCGAATCCGCCCGCCGATTTACGCTAGCCGCGAACGGCGCCTTCGAATCGGCTGGGCGCATCCGAACGGTGCCGCCGGCATTCGTGGTTCGGTCGACGGACGCCGATCAGCCGGGTTCGTACATTGAAGGGATCGAAGCGACGTTGAAGGAGGCTTTCGCCGCCGGGAAGCTGCTTTCGGAGACGGGGGCGCCGTGGGCGGAGCCGTCGACGCCATTCGACGTAAGCGATTACCGGCATTTTCCTCAGCGCTTTCGTTTTTCCGAATAACGACGATTCAAGGTCTGCTGCCGACGCGCGGCAGGCCTCTTTCCTATACCGTTCCTTAGGAAATGGAGGATGAAGAAATATGAAATTTTACGTCAGCGTGGATATGGAAGGCATCGCGGGGATCGCCCTGCGAGAACAGACGATGCGAGGGGAACCGTTCTACCAGGAAGGGCGGCATCTATTGACGGAGGAAGTGAATATCGTCGTAGAAGCGCTGGTTCAATCGGGCGCGACCGAAATTATCGTGAAGGACGCCCATGCGACGGGCTTTAACTTCTTGTACGATCGGCTGCACCCCGCCGCCTCCTACGTCCTCGGCCCGGTTCCGATGTCGAACCGATTCGCGGGGGTCGACGAGACGTTCGCCGGGGCGCTGCTGCTCGGCTATCACGGGATGGCGGGAACGCCGGGAGCGATACTCGACCATACGTACAGCACGGCGGACGTGTACGGGTTGGAACTGAACGGCGCCCCGATCGGGGAGATCGGCGTCGACGCGCTGTTGTTCGGGCTGCGCGGCGTGCCGGTGGTGTTCGTCTCCGGCGACGATAAAACCTGCGCCGAGGCGGAACGCCAATTGGGTACGGTCCGAACGTACGAAACGAAGAAGGGGTTGGGCCGGCATTCGGGCTTGTTGAAGGCGCCGAGAAGGGTGCACGAAGAGATCGGCGACGCCGTGAAAGAAGCGGTCGTCCGCAGAGCGGCCTGCAAGCCTTATACGATTCAAGGACCGTACGAGATGAAAGTCGAATATACGAGCACCCGTCTCGCGGACGGCCGGTATTGCGACGAGATCGACACGTTCCGCGCGGACGGCCGGTCGGTGCTGCTTCGCGACGACGACCTGCTCCGACTGCTGTCGAGAACGTTCGGATAAGGCGGTCCCAGGCGTTCCGCAACGCTCCTTAGAAGGATAATAGTTTCCCAGTAAAGTTTAGCATTGCCCCGTATATCCCCGGCGTCGTTCGATCTACCATTAGAGAAGATCGCGAACAGGCAGACGAAGCGACAGATCGATCGGGAGGGGAACGATGGCACCACATCAGACGCTGTACATCAAGCTGCAGGAGCGTTGGAAAATCAAAGCGTTCGACCGGGCGGAAGACATCCCCGGCGCCGTCCACGAAGCCGGCTTCGAGGAATCGGGCTGGTTGGAAGCGGCAGTGCCGGGGGACGTGCATTCTACGCTGCTTACCCACGGCGTTATCGAAGATCCTTATTATTCGACCAACGACCAGGCTTGTCGATGGATCGAACGGAAAATTTGGGTATACCGGTTGGAATTCGATGCGCCGGATCATCGGGACTTCAGCAGTACGCTCCTTCGCTTCGACGGTCTCGACACGCTGGCCGAGGTGTTCGTTAACGGGCAATCCGCGACGGTGTGCGAAAACATGTTCGTCCCCGCCGTCGCCGAGCTGACCGGAAAGCTGAAGGATCGCGGCAACGTCGTCGTCGTTCGCTTCGACTCGGTCGTCGCGTATGCCGAGAAGCAGGACGTGTCCCGATTCTGGTCCAAGGTCAATTACGAGCGGATTTGGCTGCGCAAGTGCGCGTGCAACTTCTCGTGGGATTGGAGCCCGCGCGTCGTGACGGTCGGCATCTGGAAGGACGCATGGTTGCAGCAGATCCGCAAGGCGAAGATCGAGCACCTGTTCTTCCGGACGCTGTCGATCGGGCCCGACGTGGCGGAGGTGGCGGTCGATGTTGAGGTCGGCCGGTTCGATAACGGGGAGTCCCGTCTTACCGCTGAAATTCTGCTCGAAGGCTGCGATCGGCCGGACCGTTACGAGGTCGAGGTCGTCGACGAACGAGCGACCCTCCGATTCCGCGTGGATGAGCCCGAGCTTTGGTGGACGTTCGATCATGGAAATCCGTTCTTGTATGAGCTTACCGTCCGATTGAAGGCGGATGGGCGGATCGTCGACACGGCCGTCGAAGAGGTCGGCATTCGCACGATCGAAGTCGCGCTCCGCTCCGAGACCGGAAGTCCCCGGTTTACGTTCGTCTTGAACGGCAAGCCGATCTACGCGAAGGGCGCGAACTGGATCCCCGCCCACAACTTCATCGGCGCGATCCGGGACGAGCGGTACGCGGATCTGATCGCGCTCTCCCGCGAAGCGAACATGAATATGCTTCGGGTGTGGGGCGGCGGGGTATACGAGAAGGCGGCGTTTTACCGCGAATGTTCGCGGCAGGGATTGCTCGTCTGGCAGGACTTTATGTTTTCCTGCAGCGAGGTGCCCGATTACGACGCGGGGTTCATGGCGAACGTCCGCGAGGAGATCGTCGCGAACGTGAAGATGCTGCGCAGCTATCCGTGCGTCGCGATCTGGGCGGGCAACAACGAAAACCAAGCGATTCACAGCGAGAAGATGTATTACCGCGGCGACTACCGGTTTTACGGAGAGAAAATTTTCCACGAGCTCATCCCGGAACTTCTGGAGTCGTTGGACGCGACGCGATTGTATTGGCCGAGTTCTCCTTGGGGCGGCAACGACGCGAACAGCTTCGACGAAGGGGATACGCACAATTGGGCCGTATGGGCCGGCGACGTGTACCCGCGGAAATACGGCGAACCGTCGAAGATGGACGTGTCGCCGTACGGCATCTCCTATCGCCGGTACGCCGAGGACACGTCGAAATTCAGCAGCGAATTCGGCATTCACGGAAGCACGGTGAAGGAGACGCTTCGCCGGAACATCCCGGAATCCGAATTGTATTACGGCAGCTTCGAATTGGATTACCGGAACAAGGATTACGAGCCGGAGAAGGCGGACATCACGATGGCCGGCTACTCGGGACTGCCGACCGACTTGGATCAATATATCGACTTTTCCATGCTGTGCCAAGCCGAAGGGTTGAAATTCGGCGTCGAGCATTTCCGCCGGAGAAAACCGGAAAACAGCGGCTCGCTCATCTGGCAGCTGAACGATTGCTGGCCGGGGATCAGCTGGAGCTTGATCGACTATTACTTATTTCCGAAAGCGTCCTATTATTATGCTCGAAGGTTTTACCAGCCGATCCTGCTCTCCTTCAAGGAGGAGGAGGGGCGAATTTCCGTTTGGGCGACGAACGACAGCTACGAACCTTACGAGGATACCGTGACCCTGAGCGTGCAAAATTGCTTCGGCAACGCGACATATGAGTGCGCTTACTCGGTCCGCGTCGAACCGAACGGCTCGAAGTCGATCGTCGAGTTCGCTCCTGAGGAGATCGAATGGCGGTTCGGCGTCATCGACAAACGCAGCCACTTCATCGCGATTCGCAGCGCGAGAGACGACGTATACGACAACCACTTCTTCTTCGCCGAGCAGAAGCAGCTGCGCTTCGCCCCTTGCCGGCTGAAGGTGTCGATGGAAGAGCGGCCGGGAGAGATCCGGATTACCGTCGCGACGGATCGATTCGCCCGCTTCGTGAAGCTGGAGTGCGGAATCGATCATACGATGTTTTCCGACAATTACTTCAATCTGGCGCCTGGCGAGAAGAAGACGATCTTCGCGGCCAATCGCAAGGGAACGCCCGTCGCTCCCTCGGATATTCGCGTCGGCGCATTGAACGGAAGCAAAGCTCGCTAAGGGCTTGCCCAATATGACGATAAGGAGCCGTGTCATGAGCAACAGTTTCTTGATTCACGATATGATCCGGATCTGTCCGCAAACCGGCGAGGCGTTGGAGGAACAATCGACGCCTGCGGTGGGCCGAGAGCAGTCGATCGGCCTTGTCTCGCCTCGGAACGGGTACGTATCCTTCCAAATCATCGTAGGGCTCGACGGCGCTACGGACGCCGACATTCGAATCTCGGCCGAGCCGTTGAAGGGCGAATTCGGCGAGATCGAAGCCGAAGAATTCGTCTATTACGCCGAATGGTATCACCGCGTGAAGGGGAAGTATTATCCCGATGCGCTCGTGCCGCTGGAGGAAGGCGCCTCTTCGCCGCGAACGTTCTCCGCGATCGTGAAGAAGAACGATGTGCAAGATCAAGCGTATGCCGCCTGCTGGGTAGATCTGTTCGTTCCTTCGGATATTCAACCGGGCGAATACCGCGGGGCGATCCATGTGACGACGGCGGCGGGGACCGGTACGCTCGATATTCGCCTTACGGCGCTTACGACGGTCGTGCCGAACGAATCGTATATCGTCGCCGATCTGAATAGCTACGCGGACAATATTTCCAAGCGGATGGATTACTTGCGAAACAACGAGCATCGATACGAGGACGGCACGTATAACGAGGTGGAACGCCGCTTTTTCCGAATGGCTCACGAGCACCGCTGCTTGCTGCATTACTTGCCGTACCAGCATTCCGGGAAAATTCCGTCCGCGTTCATTCCGGAGGTGGAAGGACGAGGCAAGAACATTCGGGTGAAGGACTGGTCGCGGTTCGACGAACACTTCGGCTCGTATTTCGACGGGTCCGCGTTCGAAGGAACGAAACGAGGACCGATCCCGCTGCCGTACAGCTATTTGCCGTTTAATTTCCATTGGCCCGCGGATTACGTCAAGTTCGGGACGAAAGGGTACAAGACGGAATTCGCGACGATCCTGGAAGAGTTCCATCGGCACTTCACCGAGAAGGGTTGGCTCGGAACGAAGTTCGAATTGTTCCTGAACCATAAGAAGCGTTATAAACTGTTCCCGTACGACGGCGACGAGACGAGATTTATGTGGGACGAGAAAATCAACGATATTTTCTACGATCTTGCGAAGGACGTGTTAGAGAGGAAGGACGGGGCGCAGTTTATTTTCCGAACCGATTCCAGTTGGAGTTATGGTCACCATTATGAAAAATACGCCGATTTGATCAAGTTGTGGGTCGTCAATCAGCAAATTTTCTCTTGGTTTCCGGAAGGCCTGGGCGTGCTTCGCGAGGCCGGCTGCGAGGTGTGGACGTACGGTACCGCCGCATCCATCCATGAACCGCTGCTCGCGTCCGCGATCGCCCCGCTTACCGCCGTGGCCAGGGGAGTGGACGGGTTCGTGTATTGGGAGAGTACGTTATGGGGCGACCGTTGGTACGAGACGCCCGATTCGAACGGGAGCACCGCGCTGTTTTACCCGGGGGACCGGTTATTCGGGCTGTTAGGTCCGATGCCGTCGATCCGCCTCAAGACGCTCCGCAACAGCGGGCAGGTCGCGGATTGCGCGGAGCGGTGGATCCGCGAGCAGCCGGAGGTTCGCAGGAATGCGATTAGGGACGCGTTCGCCGACGCGTTCGACGTCGAGCCGGACGCCTGGTGGCCGGGCCGGCCGGCGTTCGCGACGCTGCCTCCGCACCAATGGGAGGACCAGATGTTCAGCGATGCCCCGAAGGCCGTGCTCCACAAGGGGAAGGCCCCGGACGCGTTCGACGACATGAAGCGAAAGCTGTGGGGAATCTTAGGATAAGGGGAATCGAGCCATGAAGCGAAGCACGTATTCTTTACTGGAAATCGCAAGGATCGGGGCATTGTTTCTTCAAGGGGATCAGCTGGAAGACGTGATGCCGCCCGAACGCCGCGAATACCCGCTTCGGGTCGCGAATTCGCCGAATCCGTTCGCCGTCGGCGACGAGATCGACTTCGTGGAAGATCACTTTAACGCTTTGAAGAGAGTGCTGCTGCTGACCGAACGAATCGATCCCCGTCGCTCGCCGCTGACGGCGCTTTGGATTCGCCGTCCGGAACAGCCGACGCACGGCGAGGTCATGGTCGCCGGATCCGGCTTACCGCGGGAAGGGTCGCATATTCAGGAGCTATGGCCGGAAATCTTGCGCGCCTTCTCCGGGCTTCCGACTCGTTGGGACCGCGAAGGCGGGACGACGGTGTATTATCCGATTCGCAATTCGGATGAAGACCTCGTCGGCGTATTGGAAGTTTCGGATAACGTTCCGGAGTTTTTCGTTTAGTCCGAACATAATCAGCGATCTATTATCGGAAAACGTCGAGCGATGGTAGGCTCGGCGTTTTTTCGTTGTGCCGAGAGGACGCCTAAGACCCGGCGTCGAATAGGTAGAACATCGGAAAGAAGATAAGAATCCCATGGATAGTTTACATTTACCGCATAGCGGCGGAGGGACGACAATAAGCAAAATGGATGGAAGGGATCAGCTTCGATTCATGCCGAACGTATGAGAAACCGACAGGAGCGTGAGACGATGGTTCGGGTACTGGTCGTTGACGACGAAAAGGAAATTCGCAAGGGTCTGGTCACGCAGCTCCCGTGGGCGGAGTGGGGCGTCGACGAGGTGTCGGACGCCGACGACGGGGATACGGCGCTTGAGCTTGCGAGACGCTGCCGACCCGATCTTATCGTCACCGACATCCGGATGCCGCGCATGAGCGGTCTTCAATTGATCGAGGAACTGGTGCGCGCCGGCTACGACGGAAGCTTGATCGTCATTAGCGGCTATGACGACTTCCACTACGCGAAGGACGCTTTCAAGATGGGGGTGTCGGATTACTTGCTGAAGCCGATCAGCAAGGACGAATTGTCCAAGGCCGTGGCGTTCGCGCTCCAACGGATGCGCGAACGGCAAGCCCTCGAGCAGAACCGCAGCATGGTTCAGCAAGGGTATGAATCGGCGATACCGAAAATCCGGGAAGAACTGCTTCGCGAATTGACCGAACAGCCTTACCGCGACAGCCAAGCGCTGCGCATCGAGCATAAGCTCGAGCAGTTGAAGCTGAGCTGGCTGCTCCAATCCCGGCTGCGGCCGGTCGTCTTCGGCATCGATAGTTTGAAGGCGATTGCAGGGACCGAATCGCCGTCGGATAAGGACGCTCTGCTTGCGGCCATGGGCGAGCGGTTAGAACTCATTTTCCAAGAGAAGTCGCCGATACGTTACGTTCTGTTTCGGTCCCGAACGGACGATTGGATCGCGTTGTTCGGAGAAGACGAAGGGAACGGCTTCGCGGACGTCGACGCGTTATCCGCGGAGGCCTGCGCGAAGGTGAGCGAGATGCTTCACATTCGGATCAGCCGAGGCTGCGCCGACGAATCCGGCACCGTTCGGGAGCTGTACGAGGTGTGCCGCAGAGCCGTAGAGCGATTGGCGCACTACAAAGTGCGCGGCATTTCGGCAGGTTCGGACGAGGAGGAGCCGGACGGCGACGAACGGCTCGGCGATCCGCTCTCGAGCGCGAAGGGGATCGTGGAGCTGATGAAATACGGTACGCAGCAGGACGTGCGCGAGGCGCTCGGAGGCTTTCCGAAGCTGGTCAAGTCCTGGAATGTCCGCCATCCGAAGGATCTACAGCAGCGAACGTTCGAGTGGCTGCTCGACGTATTCCGAACCGCGCAGCGAACGGCCGGTTGGCGGGAGAACGCGTGGGAGAGAAATCCGATCGTGCTCTGGGAGCATCTGGAACGGTTCGATACGCTGGAATCGCTGCAGCAGCAGGTGATCGATCAGCTGCTGAAAGCTTCGGAGAGCATTAAGGTGCAATCCGATTCAAGAAGTCAGATCGTACATGAAGCGATGCGAATTATTAAGCAGCGATTTCAGGAAAATTTGACGCTGCAGACGGTGGCCGAGCAAGTGCATGTGACGCCGGTGTGGCTCAGCAAGCTGTTCAAGAAAGAAACCGAGATGAACTTCTTGGAATTCATCACTGACGTTCGGATGCAGAAGGCGGCGGAGCTGTTATCCGACCTGACCTATAAGGTATATCAAATCAGCTTCCTCGTCGGCTACCAAGACCCGGTCCATTTCTCCAAACTGTTCAAGCGGAAATACGGTTGTACGCCGCAGGAGTACCGAAACAGCAGGGGGAATCAGCATGCCTAAGGCTCCCCTTCTCGATCTGGGTCGATTCTCGATCCGGTATCAGGTGATCCTCTTGTTTTTCTTGATCATCGCGCTTCCTTTTATATTTATCGGTTATTTCTCTTATTCCAAATCGGTCCAGGCGATCCAGAACGTCAGCTCCCTGATTTCTAAGGAAATGATGGACAAGAACGCGAACAATTTGGATAACTATCTCGATTTAGTAGACCGCGCGCAGAACGACATTATGTATTCGCCGGACATGCAGCATTTGCTCAGCATCGAACCGGCCGACAGCTTGGAGGAGATGGAAATCGCTTCCAAGCTGATCCAATATTCCACGGATCTGAGCAGCAACGCGCATGCGTACTCGATTCGCATCTTCCCGATCGAGCCTTCCCGGTATCCGACCTTCACGCATTCGATCTATCAGAATGTCGACGTGGAGAAGGAAGAGTGGTTTCGGGACGGGGGCGCGATGAAGTCCCCGTTCTGGCAGCTGTTCCTGCCGAGCGACAACCCTTACCTGTACAAGGAGCCTATTCTTTCCTTAATCAAGCAAATTTACGGTTTAAATAAGACGCAACCGCTCGGCTTCGTCGCGGCCGACATTAAGGTCAGCACGCTTAGCGACTATCTGGCTCCCGTCATCATGATGGATCAACAGCAGGTTATGCTGATCGACGAGCAGGGGACGATCGTCTACCATCAGGACCAAACGCTCATCGGTACGTCCGTCGCTTCGTCCGCGTTGAGCGAATATCTCCGGAAGAGACCGGGAAGCGACGTCACGATCGCGATCGACGGCGACGAATATATGGTGACGTCCGCGACGCTGGCGCACAACGGGTGGAAGCTCGTCAGTCTGCTCCCCGTATCGTTGTTAACCCGGCCGATCTCGGGCATCGAACAAATCAGCTTCCTGTTTCTCTTCTTTTATTTCGGACTTTCCGTCTTTACGGTCGCTTATTTGACCTCCCGCTTCACGAACCCGATCCAAAAGCTCGTACAGGCGATGCGCATGGTAGAGCGGGGGGATTTGCTTCCCAGACTTCCGCAAGTGAAGCGGATGGACGAAATCGGTTGGCTGTACCATGGGTTCGATAACTTGGTACAGCGCATCGATCAGCTGGTGCAGAACGCGGAGAAAGCGGCGAAAGATAAGAAAGAACTGGAGTTTCAAGTGCTCACGCACCAAATTAATCCGCACTTCCTATACAACACGTTGGAGGCGATCCGCTGGAAAGCGGAAAGCCGGAAGTCCGACGACATCAGCGAGATGGTCCGGTCGCTCGGCAATTTGCTCCGGTTAAGCTTGAACGACGGCCGCGAGATGTCGACGGTGGAACGGGAGATCGAGCATGTAAAAGCATACGTGAGCCTCCAAACCGCTAGGCAGGATACGTCGATCCGCATCGTCTACCTGATCGACGAAGAAATCCTCCAGCTGCCTTGCTTGCGATTGTTGTTTCAGCCCCTGGTGGAAAACGCGATCAAGCACGGCACACGCTTCGCGGGTGAAGGGGAGACGGTGAAAGTCGTCATAACTGGTCGCATGGAATCGTCCGTGCTTCGATTCGAAATTATCGACAACGGTCCGGGCATTCCCAAGGAGGTGCGGGCCGCATTGCTATCGCCGGAAAACGAGACGTCTTCGCAGCGGAAGGGCGTCGGCCTGCGCAACGTTCACGAGCGGTTGACGATCTATTTCGGCGAAAGATACGGCCTGCGCATTCGGAACGGCGACGAAGGCGGTACCGTCATCGAGCTGACGCATCCGGTTCTAAACGGCGAGTCGACCGCTTCCGAAGCATCGGCATAACGAGTAAGGCACCCGAACATCGTTCCGGGTGCCTTCTTTATTTTATGTTTAAGAATCACCTAGTAAAAAACAACAATGCGTCGTACAAAGCAACGAGGGCTAGACGATATAATGGCAACAAATAGGACGGAGGAGAATCGGATTGAAAACTAATGCACTTGCGGACATCGAAACCGTACCATCCATTGACCCTGGACGCAAAGTCCGTAAAAATTCCTTCTGGACGAAAGTAAAAAAACAACATGTTTTATTGTGGATGTCCGTTCCGATCATGGTTCATCTTGCCGTCTTCCAATTCGTTCCGTTATGGGGCTGGTTGATGGCCTTCAAGGATTACAAGATCGGCAGGAGCATCTGGAGCGCGGAATGGGTAGGATTGAAGCATTTCGAAATATTGCTTCAGCACGATCAATTTTTGCAAGCGCTTCGAAATAACTTCGCCATGAACGTCATGCAGCTGGTCGCCGGCACCGTCTGCGCCGTCGGATTGGCCGTCGTGCTGAGCGAGCTGAGGAGCAAGTGGTTCGTCCGCGTCGTGCAGACGATGACTTACTTGCCGCACTTCGTCTCGATGGTCGTCGTCGCCAACATCTTCGTCATGCTGCTCTCTCCCGATCGAGGGTTGCTCAACGACTTGCTGGTGAAGCTGGACTGGATCGACGAGCCGATCTTCTTCTTCGGCCAGGCGACATGGTTCTGGGTGCTGCACACGATCATTCTCACCTGGAAGGGCTTCGGCTGGAGCGCAATCATCTACTTAGCGTCGATCGCCGGCATTGATCCAAGCTTGTACGACGCGGCTCACGTGGACGGAGCGAACCGGTGGCAACGCGTCAAATATATCGTCATTCCGTGCATCATTCCGACGCTCGTCCTGCTGACGATCCTCAGCATCGGCAACTTGCTCACCGGCGGATTCGAATCGCAATTCCTGCTCGGCAACGTCATCACCGCGGAATATTCCGAAGTCATCTCGATCGTGGCGCTGCGTCTCGGCCTTAATCAAGGCGACTTCTCCTTCGGTACCGCCGTCGGCATCTTTAACTCCCTCGTCAGTCTTACGATGGTGTTGATCGTGAACGCCATCGCCAGAAAATATCAAACCAACCTCTTTTAAACGATTGGAGCGAATGCATCTATGCCAATTCATCGGACTAGGGGAGAACTGGCCGTCGACGTATTGTTCTACGTTTTCCTAAGCGTCGCCGCCTTTACTACCGTTTATCCTTTCATTTACTTGCTCGTCATTTCGCTGAACGAGACGCAGGATGCGCTTCGAGGCGGATTGTACTTCTGGCCGAGGAAATTTACTTTTGAAAACTATCTCTATGTCTTCGAAAACCAGAGACTCGCCAGAGCTTCGTTAAACTCCGTCCTTAGAACCGTCATCCAAACCGTCTTGTCCGTCTTCGCCTGCGGGATGCTCGCCTACGTGCTCAGCCGCAAGACGTTCATGTTTCGGAAGGCGTTCAGCCTCACGCTTGTCGTTACGATGTACGTGAGCGGCGGGCTCATTCCGACGTACCTCTTGATCAAGAATCTCCACTTGTTGAACACGTTCGCCGTATACATCGTGCCCGGCCTCGTCAGCGCATTCTACATTTTCATTATGCGTACGTTCTTCGAACAGCTGCCTGACGGTCTCGTCGAATCGGCCTATATCGACGGCGCGAACGACTTCAGCATATTCACCCGAATCATTATGCCGATCAGTCTTCCGGTCCTCGCGACGGTCGCGCTCTACGTCGCGGTAAGCGAATGGAACGCATGGTTTGACAATTACTTGTATAACAGCCGGAACGAAAATCTTGCGGTCTTGCAATACGAGCTGCAGAAAATGATCCAGGTCGTCGAGAACACGACGTCGGGGGAAGAAGGCGAGCCCACGTCGCGGGTCATCTCGCCGCTGACGATCAAGTCTACGCTCACGATTCTAGTCACCGTTCCGATCCTGCTCATCTACCCGTTCCTGCAAAAATATTTCGTCAAGGGCTTGACGCTCGGCGCGATGAAAGATTGATTTCACAGCCGTTTCCGTCTAGCATGGTACGGAAGCTGCTTTGAGATAAATACTATAATCATTCGGAGGTCGCAAACGTATGAGGAAAAGAAGCAGGTTCAATGTACTAACCGCTCTAACGCTGGCTGGCATCCTGTTGGCCACGGCGTGCTCCAACGGAAATTCCGGCGAAGAACCGGCAACCCCGGAGCCCGAGAAGCAAGCGGAGCAGCCCGCGCCGACGACGCAGGAGCCGGCGAAGGAAGAAGAACCCGCAAGAGAGCCCTTCACCTTCACGATGAACATGGACAATCCGAACATCAACTGGGATAACGAAGTCGCCGCGGAAATTACGAAGCGCACCGGCGCGACGATCAAGTGGGATATCATTACCGGCGACTTCCGCGAGAAGATGAACGTATGGCTCGCGGCCGGCGACTACCCCGAAGTGATCAACATTCACGACAACACGCTGCAAATGTATATCGAAGCCGGCGCCGTTCTCGACCTGACCGATTTGATCAAGGAGCACGCGCCGAACATTCAGAAAGCCTTCAATAACGACCTCTCGATCCTGCAGCATCCGGACGGTAAAATCTACGGCTTGCTGCAGCCGCCGACGCAGGAGGTCAGAAGACTCAATGATAAAGGTTGGATCGCGATTCAAGCCGCTGCATTGAAGGAAGCGGGTTATCCGGAAATCAAGACGCTCGAAGACGTCAGGAAGGTCGTCGTCGACTATATCGCGAAATATCCGGAAATCGACGGCGGCAAGACGATCGGCTTCTCCAACTACGGCGCGGCCAACCAGCTGTATAACATCTTCGACACCGCAGCGCGCAGCTATGCCGGCTTCCCGACGACGGCGCAATACTTCGTCGACGATCAGAACAACGCTCGCCTGCGCTTCTTCGAGCCGGGCTACACGGACTTGTTCAAATTCTTCAACCGAATTAACAAAGAAGGCTTGTTCGATCCGGAGTCGCTCGTTCAGACGCAAGAGCAATTCACGACGAAGTGCTCGCAAGGCCGCGTCGTCGTTATCTTCGGCGGCGGCGGCGATTGCAACGGCACGCTGGAAGCGAACGGCATGGAAGACCGTTCTTACGTATACTTCGATATCGTTGCGCCGGGCAAGACGAAGCTTCAGAACGAATTTTCCAAAAATCCGAGCGTCGGCGGCGACATGTGGCTGTCGATCACGAAGAACGCCAAAGATCCGGTACGCCTGATTCAATTCTATGACGACATGTATAAGCTGGAAAATCAAATTTTGGTCGGTTGGGGTATCGAAGGAAAGTACTATACGGTAGAAAACGGGAAGCGCACGGTCACGGACTGGTTCATCCAGTATACGAAAGATAACCCGAGCACGTTCTATGAGGATCTCGGCATCGGCTACGCGCGCCCGCTGTCCACGAACTACGCATCCGGCTTCACGCTCTCCGACGGCGACTTCGCGATGTACTCGAGTTCGGAAAGCTGGGTTTCGAAGCGCACGAGTCAGACCGTTAACGACACGTATGCGAAGTACGGCGCGAAGACGGCTGCCGACTTGTTAATTAAGGGTCAACAGAAGGCGTACAATTTCGCGACCTCGAAGTGGACGGACGAAATCAAGACGTTCAACACGGAAGCGATCGCGGAGTGGGGCAAGGCGCTCCCGAAATTCATCCTCGAGAAGGATGAGTCGAAGCTGGACGGCATCTGGGCGGAGCTCGAAGCGACGCTGAAGGGCAAAGGTCTCGACAACCAAAACGCGGAAGTGACGAGAATCTACCAAGAGCACTTGGCGACGCTGAAATAATCGCAATTGGAAGGGGCTGTTCCGGCACGATCCGGAACAGCCCCTTCGCTTCCTTATTCGCCTTCCGGGAGCCAGTGATGGTGCGTCGGCAGCGCGCAGCCGACGAACTCGTTGTCTTCGAGAAGGAGATCCCGCGTATGTTCTTCCATGCAGATGCCGATCGTTCGATCCCGCGGCGCCTTCTCGAACGAAATCCGGTTCGCGACAAGCTCGACATGATGCGTATGACCGCGAATGCGGATGCCGACATAGCCCATCGCTTCCGAGCCGTTGTCCTCGATCGTGTTCCATTCGACGCGATTGTAATTAGCCGCCATCGGGTCCCCTTCGTTGCGGAAGAAGATTCCGTAGTAGCCGTTGTGCGAAAGCCGGTTGTACCGAATCACGTTCCGAACGTCTTTATGGCCGATCGAAAGACCGTTCGAGCGGTTGCCGACCGCTTCGTTGTGCTCGACGACGCTGTCTTGGACTCTCCAACAGAGGAAGATGCCGTCCATGCCGTTCTCGTTAAAGACGCTGTCCCGGATCAGCGTATCGACCGTGCCGCTCCCGGGATGAATCCCCTTGCCGCCGTTGCGGACGCATTCGCAAGCGAGCACGCGAACCCCCGAACAGTGCTGATAGCTGATCCCGTCCCCGTTATAGTCCTTAACCGTGCAACCTTCAATCACGACGTTACGGGAACCGTACAGGTAGATCCCCGCGTTGCGGCACCCATCCGCGAGCGTGTTGCTCGTGTTCCCCTCCACGATCAGGTTCCGAATTTCGATCTGCTCGCAACCGTTCGCGCCGATGACCGAGGTTTGCGTCGTCGCGATGCCGCCGTGCGCCAACAGGACGGTGGAATTGATTTCGCGGTCGAGATGAAGCGTATTCCCTTCCTTCGCCGTGACGACGGCGACCGTATCTCCGAAGCCCATGCTTGCGGCGGCTTTGCGAATCGTAATCGTCTGGCCGACCTGGAATGCATCCGGGCGCTCCACCGTTATTTGCCGTTCGTGCAAATCGGCGTCGGCCGCGAGCGGCGAGACCCGTTCTTCGGATTGACGCAGCACCGTCTCGCCCGGAATGCCCTCCAGCTTCACATGAGAGCGCAGATGGATCGCGGTTTCGATCTGGAACGCGCCCCTCCCGATCCGAACCGTGCCTCCGCCAAGGTAAGACACATAGTCGATCGCGGCTTGGATGTCCCGGTTGGCCTTCCCCGGAGGGCTGTCCGGCGACTCGACGACCGTTACGATGATTTTCTCCATAACGTTCCCCTCGCTTCGTTATACAAGTTCTTATGCCATGTTCAGTCTATCATCGACGGATTTCCCATAGCGATGAGGCAATTCCAACGTTTACTATGAGGATTTTATACATTATGTATTGGATAAAAGTCGCTTAGTATAAATTAAAATCGGCTTGTAGGAGGGGGAGAACGATTCGCTATACCATGGAGATGTTCTCGTAATGCCCGGCGATCTAATATACAATTCAGATAGGGGAGTGAAAGCGATGAAAAAATTAGTTATCAACGGTAAAATGTACACGAAACGCGGGATTCTCGATAACGGAAACCTGTTGATCGACGAAGAAGGTCGGATCGAAGCGGTCGGCGGACCGGAGGTAGCCGCAGGCTGCGGCGAAGCGTCGATCCTGGATGCTCAAGGAATGACCGTTCTTCCAGGCTTCGTCGACGTCCATGTTCACGGCGGAGCCGGGTTCCATACGATGAAAGGAACTTATGAAGATCTGAACGGGATGAGTCGGTTTCATGCGGCCCACGGCACGACGTCGTTCCTCGCGACCACGAACACGGATTCGAAAGAAACGATCGTACGGGCGCTGCGAAATTGCGCCGTCTCGGCCGAGCGGGGGCTGGCAGGGGCAGACCTGCTCGGAATCCATTTGGAGGGTCCATATTTAAGCGCCGCCCGCGCCGGAGCCCAAAACAAGTCTCAATTATGCGCTCCGAACGTGGAAGAGCTTCAACGTTTCATCGATGCGTCGCAAGGTCTGATTCGTCTCGCGACGCTCGCTCCGGAACTCGACGGCGGCATGGAAGCGGTGGAGATGCTGTCGAAGGCGGGGATAACGGTATCGATCGGACACTCCGACGCGACGTACGCACAAGTGTTGGACGCTATTGGGAGAGGAGCTTCGCAAACGACTCACCATTTCAACGGCATGAGCCCGTTGCATCATCGGGAGCCCGGCGTCGCCGGCGCCGGACTCCTCTGCCGGGAGCTGACGACGGAGCTGATCGCCGACGGGATTCACGTGCACCCCGCGGTCGTAAAGCTTCTGTTCGAAACCAAGGGCCCGGATCGCGTATGCATGATTACGGATGCGGTGTCCAGCGCGGGATTGCCCGACGGCGACTACGGCGACAGAACGATGAAGGACGGTCAAATCTGGTTGAAGGACGGCTCGAGCCTCGCCGGAAGCTCGCTGACGATGATCGCGGCGTTGAAGAACGCCCTTCGGTTCACCGGATACCCGCTCGAACGACTGTTGCCTTCCTTCACGGCGGTTCCGGCGCGGCAAGCCGGCGTCTCTCACCGGAAAGGGGCGCTTGAGGCCGGGAAGGATGCGGACTTTTTGATCCTGGATGAAGCTCTCTCTCTCGTGTCGACGTTCGTCAAAGGCAATGAGGTCTATAAAGCAACTAACGCGTGAAATACATAAGGAGTTCATCATTTCTTACGGAAAGGCGTGATTGTCATGTCGGTCGGCGTATTAGCTCATCTGTTCGGAAGCTTGCCTATAAGACAACTGGCCACGGAGGTGTCCGAGGCCGGATTCTCCCATGTACAGCTTGCGTTGTGGAAGGCGATCAGCGACGTCGATTTCTCCGAACCGGGGAAGCTGAGCCCTGGGTTAGCCTCGTACATCGGAGAAGAGTTCGCCAAGCGAGGCGTCTCGATCTCCGTGTTGGGATGCTATTTGCACCTGTACGACCGCGACGTCGAACGGCGGCGCGCAAATCTCGCGCGGTTTAAGGAGCTGCTTCGGTATGCTCGTTCGTTCGGCTGCAGCATCGTTGCCGCCGAGTCGGGAACGCTGCCGGGGGGCGATTACAACGAACAGGATTGGAAAGCGATGCGGCACGCGCTGGAGGAGCTCGCCGAGGAGGCGGAACGGTGGGGCGTCTTCGTCGGCATGGAGCCGGCGAACGGCCATCTGATCGGAACGGCTTCCGAATTGAACCAATTGCTCGAGGAGGTGCCGTCGCCGAACGTCGGCGTCGTGATCGATCCGGGAAACCTGTTGACGGAGGACAACTTCGCGGCGCAGGACGACGTAATCCGGGAAGCCTTCGATTTGCTGGGAGATCGGATCGTCGCGGCCCACGCGAAGGATCGGTTCCTGTCCGAAGACGGCAAGCTGCTTACGGCGTCCCCGGGATACGGACGGATGAATTACGAATTATATTTGGAACTGCTTCATCGATATAAGCCTTACGCGCATATCGTCATGGAGCAGGCGACTCGAGACGAGATGGCCGATTCCAAACAATATATCGAACGAATCCGCGCGGGTTACGAGAAACCGATAACGAAATAAACCATCTTGGGCTGCTCCCGCGTTACGTCGATGGAGGCAGCCCTTTATTCGTTCATACGGGATAAGGCGGACGCATATTCCGGACGGCGGTCTCATAAAGAGACAATACAATCCCGAGAGGAGGTTCCAAGATGAGCGCGAAACCCTCGAACGGCCGTACTGCGCTCGTTACGGGCGCAAGCCGAGGCATCGGCAGGGGCATCGCTTTCTCCCTTGCCGAAAGCGGATACGACCTTGTCATCACTCATCTGAATGAACCGGAGGAAGCCGACCGAGCGGCCAGCGAAATCCAAACGGTGCACGGCAGGAAATGCACCGTACTCCAATCCGATCTATCTTTGCCGGGCGCGCCGGATGCGCTCGCCGACCGAGCGATCCGATCCGCGGGACGAATCCATGTTCTCGTCAATAATGCGGGCGTTACGATGTTGTCGAAGCTCGTCGAGATGGAGACGGAGAAGCTGGACTATCTCATAAACTTAAATTTGAGAGCCCCGCTGTTGATGATGAAGGCGATCGGCCGGCACATGAAAGACCAAGGCATCCGCGGGAACATCGTCAACATCGCCTCGACTCGGGGCGAACGCGCCTATCCGCTGGACGCGGTGTACGGCGCGACGAAGGCGGCCTTGCTGCGGGCTACCCAGTCGGTCGCCTTGGAGCTGTCGACCCATGGCATTCGAGCGAATACCATCGCGCCCGGGGCGATTCAAGTCCGTGAAGGAATCCATGCGCGTAACGAGCGGCTGGCCCGGAACATTCCGCTGCAGCGCATGGGCACGCCGGACGATATCGGAAAGGCGGTCGCATGGCTCGTGTCCGACGAAGCTTCCTATATGACCGGCGCAACGCTGCGGATCGACGGCGGCTTGATCTTGCCCGGAATGCCGGAAACCGGGAGCGCCGCGGACGGCGGATGGGGGAGAGTCGATTAGCGACCTTAATTATTAAGGAGGGAAATTCATGTCCTTAACAATAACGGACGTACGAACGATCGTCACGGCGCCGGACGGGATCAATCTTGTCGTCGTGAAAATCGAAACGTCCGAGCCCGGGCTGTACGGACTCGGCTGCGCCACGTTCACCCAACGTTACCTCTCCGTAAAATCGGCGGTAGACGATTATATGAAGCCGTTCCTGATCGGGAAGGACCCGCAGCGCATCGAAGATGTATGGCAGTCCGCGATGGTCAGCTCGTACTGGCGCAACGGCCCTGTATTGAATAACGCGTTGTCCGGCGTCGATATGGCGCTCTGGGACATTAAAGGCAAACTGGCGGGCATGCCCGTGTACCAATTGCTCGGAGGGAAATGCAGAGAAGCCGCGGCCGTGTATCGTCATGCGGACGGACGGGACGAGAAAGAAGTCGAGGAGAACGTAAGGCGGTATATGGCGGAAGGGTATCGATATATCCGTTGCCAGATGGGCTCGTACGGAGGGAAAGACCATAAGATCGTCTCCCCCGAAGGCGCGCTCCCCGGCGCGTACTTCGACCCGGACGCATACGCGCGTTCGATCCCGCGGATGTTCGAGCATCTGCGGCGCGAGCTCGGCGACGAAATCGAACTGCTCCACGACATTCACGAGCGAGTCGCTCCGATCGAGGCGATCCGCATGGCTAAGCGGCTGGAACCGTACCGGTTGTTCTTTTTGGAAGACGCCTTGCCTCCCGAGCATCTCGATTGGTTCCGCAGCATTCGAGCGCAATGCGCCACGCCGCTGGCGATGGGGGAGCTGTTCGTACACCCGCAGGAGTGGACGCCGCTCATCGTCAACCAACTGATCGACTTCATTCGATGCCATATCAGCGCTATCGGCGGGTTGACTCCCGCGAGAAAACTTGCGGCGCTGTGCGAGGCGTTCGGCGTACGCACCGCCTGGCACGGTCCGGGCGACGTGTCCCCGATCGGTCACGCCGCCAACGTGCATCTCGATCTCGCGACGCCGAACTTCGGAATACAGGAGTGGAGCGGCTTCTCGGAACGGATGAAGGAAGTGTTCCCGGGTTGTCCTGAGGTTCGCAACGGATACGCCTACGCGAATGAATGCGCGGGGTTCGGCATCGAGCTCGACGAAGCGTTGGCGGCTCGATACCCTTGCCGTAACGTATTGCCCGCGTGGACGTTGGCCCGAACGCCGGACGGTACGTCCGTGAGACCGTAAATTACTTAATGCCGCTAAGGAAAGGCGACCGCCTCGTTTTGGTTAAGCTAGATAAGACACTAGACCCAGAGGCGGCGAAGAGGATGGAACGGTATCGTTTCCTGGCAAAAGACACGGTAGAAGCGGCGGAGCGGCTGCTGGGATGGGAATTAGTCCGCAGGACGGAACGCGGCGTCATTCGGATCCGCATCACGGAGACGGAAGCGTACAAAGGCGGCGACGACCCGGCCAGCCATGCAAGCCGGGGAGTAACCGCGCGGAATCGGCTCATGTTCGGGGACGTCGGTTACTTATATGTATATCTCATCTACGGGATGCATCATTGCATGAACATCGTCGCCCACGAACCCGGAGAAGTCGGCGCCGTCTTGCTTCGGGGAGGAACCGCCCTGGAAGGAATCGATCTGATTCGTAGGAATCGACCGGGCGTCTCGGATAGGCTACTATTAGACGGTCCGGGGAAGCTTGCCCAAGGGTTGGGCATCGATCTGAGCTGGAACGGTTATTTCCTGCTCGAACCCGGCGCGTCCGCCGCCGACGGCTTGCGACTCGAACCGGGGCAGGCGGAAGGATCGATTAGCAGAACGCCGCGAATCGGCATTACGAAAGCCAAGGAGCTTCCGTGGCGTTTCGTACTCGAACCTTCGGAATCCCGATAGACGGTAAAACCCCTGTATGGGCCGCGGCTCGTATAGGGGTTTTTATTAACTTCGTCAATGAAATCGAATCGCCTTTTCCATCCGGCTGCCGGAATGAATTATAATAGTGAAAATAGAGGCTGAGGAAAAGGCGGAGGTACCATGGGATTTCGCGGGAAAGCAAGCACGGGGCTGCCGGGCTTCGATCAGGTGATCGACATGCTTCGCTTGGGCGACAACGTGGTGTGGCAAGTCGATTCGACCGAAGACTACCAACGGCTGGTCGCTCCTTACATCGAGCAGTCGCTCAGAGACGAGCGCCGGCTCGTCTACGTTCGCTTCGGCAAGCATGAACCGGTTATCGGGGAGCATCCGGAAGTAGAGACGTATGAGATCGATCCGACGCGGGGCTTCGAACGATTCACGGCCGAAGTGTACGCGTTGATCGAACGCCGGGGGAAACAAGCCTTCTACGTATTCGACAGCTTAACCGAGCTGTTGGAACAGTGGAAATCGGACTTGATGATCGGCAACTTCTTCAAGATTGTATGTCCCTACCTGTACGAGCTCGATACGATCGCCTACTTCGCGCTGATTCGCAGCGCGCACACGTACAGCACGATCGCGGGCATTCGCGAGACGACGCAGCTGCTGTTGGATGTGTACCGCGTCAACGGAAATGTGTATATTCATCCGCTAAAGGTGTGGAACCGCTATTCGCCGACGATGTTTTTCCCGCACCTGATCCGCGGAGACGAAGCGGTGTCCATCACCGCGAGCACCGAGACGGCGGAGCTGTTCTCGGCCATTCGGCGGGGAGCGGAGCGGTTGGATTACTGGGACGTCCTCCTTCAACAAGCGCAGGACGCGCTGCAATCGGATGCGGTGCGGCAGGAGCAGGTCAAGCGAACCTTGATCGCGATGATGCTCGGCGGCGACGCCGGCCGGATGACCGAGCTGTGCGAGCGGTACTTCACGCTGTCGGATTTGCTCCTCGTCGCCTCGCGCGAGATCGGCACAGGCTTCATCGGAGGGAAGAGCGTCGGCATGCTGCTGGCGCGCAAGATCCTCGATTGCGAAGGAAGGCAAAGGTTCGCCGACTGCATAGAGCCGCACGACTCGTACTACATCGGCTCGGATGTGTATTACACTTATATCGTACAGAACGGGTGGTGGGGACTGCGGGCGAAGCAGCGAACGGAAGAAGGGTATTTCGAGTACGGCAAAGAGCTGAAGACGAAGCTGCTGCAAGGGAAATTCCCGCCGAATATCCGCGAACGCCTGATGCAGATGCTGGAATATTTCGGCCAGTCGCCGATCATCGTCCGTTCGAGCTCCTTGCTCGAGGATAATTTCGGCAACGCGTTCGCCGGCAAATACGAGAGCGTCTTCTGCGCGAATCAGGGGACGCCCGAGGAACGATACGAAGCGCTCGAGCAAGCGATCCGCGTCGTCTATGCCAGCTCGATGGACGAAGATGCGCTGCAGTATCGGTTGAACCGCGGCTTGTTCGACCGCGACGAACAGATGGCCATTCTCGTTCAACGCGTCTCGGGCGATCATTACCGGGATCACTTCTTTCCGCACGTGGCCGGCGTCGGGTTTTCCATGAACCTCTATGTATGGGAGCAAGGCATCGATATGAACGCGGGGATGCTGCGTCTCGTCTTCGGACTCGGCACGCGCGCGGTAGATCGGACGGAAGGGGACTACACCCGTCTGGTCGCGCTGGACGATCCGTCGCGGCTGCCGCCGATGTATGCGGAGGACGAGCGAAAGTATTCGCAGCACGACGTCGACGTGCTGTCGCTCGGCGAGAACAGGCTGACGACCCGGAAGGCCGACGAGGTGCTGCAGCTCGACTTGAAGACCGACCGCGGCTGGTTCGCGACGCCGGATTACGAGACGGAGCGCCGAATGCGAGAATTGGGCATGCATTCGTCGCCGACCCCGCAGCTGCTTCACTTCCGCAGGCTCCTGCGGGAGAGCGAGTTCCCCGCAACGATGAGGGACATGTTAGCGCAACTCGAGAGGGTGTACGATTATCCGGTCGATCTGGAATTTACGGCGAACTTCGGCGCAGACGGACGGTTCAAGATCAACGTGCTGCAATGCCGTCCGATGCAAACCCGAGGACTCGGCGGTCAGGGCGCCGTGAAGCTGCCCGAGCTCGGTCCGGACGCGGCGGAACGACTCTTCTTCGCCGGGCGGGGGAACTTCATGGGCGGAAACGCGCGATTGCCGGTCGAACGCGTCGTCTATGTTCGACCCGAGGCGTATGCGCAGCTTACCGACCGAGAGAAATATTCGATCGCCCGTACGATCGGGAAGTTGAATGCGCAGTTCAAGGGGAAGCATGCGCTATTGATCGGTCCAGGGCGCTGGGGCACGACGATCCCGTCGCTCGGCGTGCCGCTGCGATTCTCGGAGCTGTGCCACATGACCGCCTTATTCGAGGTCGCCGTACCGAGCGAGGGCTTCATGCCGGAGCTCAGTTATGGAAGTCACTTTTTTCAGGACCTTGTGGAAAGCGACATTTTCTATGGGGCGCTCTTCGTCGGCCGGGAGGACGTCGCCTTCCGTCCGGACGTCGTTCTCCGCAGGCCCAATCGCCTGGAGGAATGGCTGCCGGAGCACGCCGGTTTCGCGCACGCGATTCATGCGGCGGAGACGCCGGGGATGACGTTGTACGCGGACGTCGTGAATCAGAAGATGCTGTGTATGGAATGAAAGGCAAAGGGTTACAACGGTCCGGCGATTGTGTTACAGTACAGGGAGACGCCTATGTTTTGAGCGTATTCGATCAAACGTAAGGAGGTCCCGATGGATCCAAGAAGGAAGCCGAAGCGGAAGCAAGCGCTGGCAGGTTTGACCGCCCTGTTCTTGTTCGCCGCAACGCCGTTATCCGCCGCTGCCGATGAGACGATGATCTTAGAGAATGCAAGCGTTACGATCGACGGGAAAGAAGTGCTTCTGGACGACCCGGTTCGGATGACGGATGGAAGGTTGTTCTTGCCGGTCACGGCTCTAGCGAGCTTGTTCGGCGCGACGGTGGAGTGGGACGGCGACAACGAAGCCGCGACCATCCATACCTCGGAGAACGAGAAAATCGTGATGAGGAACGGCGTGCCCGTCGTTCAAGTGAACGAGCGGCGGTACCTTATGGACGTGTCGCCATTCCTGGCGGACGGAAGAACGTATCTCCCCTTCCGGTATGCGGCCGAGCTCATGGATGCAAGCGTGGAATGGAACGACACCGAGAAGACGGCCGAGCTAACGTCGACGGCGGAGGAACCGCCCGCGCTGCAAGCGGCCGACCCGTACGCCGAGGAAGACATGCAGCTGCTCGCGAAGATTGTCCAGGTCGAGGCCGGATCCGAATCGTACGAAGGGCAGTTAGCCATCGCGAATATTATTTTGAACCGCGTGAAGGATTCGCGATTTCCGAATACGATTCGCGACGTCATTTATTCGGGCCGCCAATTTCCTCCCGCCCATAACGGCTTGCTGGATCGGAGCGAGCCGAACGACAGCGTGCTTCGTGCGACGAGGGACGCCTTGGACGGGAAAAACAATATCGAAGACGCGGTGTATTTTTATAATCCCGACGTAACCGGCGGGGCGTTCTGGGACCGGCTCGAAGTGGTGGCCGAAATCGGGAATCATGCGTACGCCAGACCATGACAGGAACATGCGCAAGAGCAAAGGCGGAGCCCTCGGGCTTCGTCTTTTTTGTTGCGACCGGGAACCTATTGATGGATGGAAGGACCCGTGATATCGTTGTCCGTAATATCCGCTGCGGAAAGGAACGAACGCCATGAAGCGACAGCGTCTCTCCACCAGATGGTTGGCTTTCCTTACCTTGAAGCGCCGCATTATCCTCATTTTCATGATCACCTTCTTACTCCCGTTCGCGGGAATTACCGCGCTGTCCTATTACACGATCAATTCGATGCTCACCAACAAAATCCACTCGACGATTCGAAACAACATGGGACAAGTGCGCTTATCGCTCGAGAACGCGTTCTCCAATATGAACCACGTCTCGCAGCAGCTCGCGTTTCAGGGAAGCGTCGGTCCGAAGCTCGGGCAATTTCTCGAGGCGACCGAACCGTACCGGCAAGCGGAGCTGATCGACGAAATTAACGCCGACCTCGATACGATCACTTATACGAACCCGAACATCGGCTTGACGTTGTATTATTTCGCGAACGACGGCACTTATAAATTCGAAAATCTGAACGCCGCGAGAAACTTCGATCCGTTGCGGCTGCCGACGCTGGCCGAGCAATACCGCGTGACGTATAAGGGACCGCACCTGAGTCAAGACCAGTTCAACAATCAATACGTGCTGTCCGTGCTTCGGAAGGTGGACTTGCCGGAGCGGGACGACGTGTACGTGTATATCGAGTCCGGCTTCAAGCTGACGCAGAACATTCTGGAAAATAATCGGTTCAGTCCGAACACCAGGCACCTCATTCTCGACGTCGACGGGGACGTCGTCTATTCGGAGCTGCCCGGCGCATTCCCGCAGGGCACCGCCTTCGCCGACGGCGACGCCGCCGCGGAATCGGGTTTCCATAGCGGGTACTATTGGTTCCGGGGGACAAGCAATCAGGGATGGAGCATCGTGTCCGCGATCCCGAAGGCGGAATATATGCAAGAGCGCGATTTGTGGCTCGTGCAAATCGCCGTCTTCTGCCTGCTGTTCCTCGCGGTGACGTTAGGGCTGGCCTGGCTGCTCTGGAAGATGGTGTATCGCCCGCTGAACGACTTCAACCGCGAAATTCGGCGAATGTCCAAGAGCAATCTGGAGCCGATCACGACGGCGTCCAATATCCCGGAGTTCAGCTACTTGTTAAAGCAGATGAACGGCATGAAAGGAGAAATTCGCCGGCTGTTCCGGGAGGTCGAGGCTTCGGCGCAGCGGCGGGCGGATTTGGAAATCGAGAAGCTGCGGTACCAGATCAATCCTCATTTCCTGATGAATACGCTGGACACGGCGCATTGGCTCGCGGTGATGAAAGGTCAAGGCGAGATCGACAAGCTGATCGTGTCGTTGAATAAACTTCTGTACTACAACTTAGGGAAGACCGGCGAACGGACGACGGTCCGGGAAGAGCTCGATGCGTTGGAGCAATACTTGACGCTGCAGAAAATTCGGTACGACTTCGACTTCAACGTCGAAGTGGAGACGGACGAGCGGGTGCTCAACCTCGAGATTCCGCGATTCATCCTGCAGCCGCTCGTCGAGAACGCGCTGTATCATGGACTGCAGGACGACGGCCGCATCCTCGTGCGCGTATGGTTCGACGACGCGCTCCGGATTGCAGTGTCGGACAACGGCGCGGGCATGAGCGAAGAGACGCTGATGCAGGTGCTGCATCGCGAGAGCCAAGGCAAGGAGAAGGTGGGCATGGGCATCGGCATGAATTATGTGAAGCGGACGATCGAATCGTTCTATGAAGGACGAGCCGTTATGGACATCCGAAGCGAGGTCGGCCATGGAACGACCGTTACGCTGACGCTACCTGCGGGAACGAACGGAGAGGAGCGGGTCTCATGATCAAAGTGCTGGTCGTCGACGATGATAAGCTGGTTCGGCAAGGATTAATTTCCGCCATGCCGTGGGCGGACTTCGAGATGGAGGTCGTCGGCGAGGCGAACAACGGGGAGAAGGCGTTAGAGTTTCTGGATCGGCACGAGGTCGATCTCCTGCTTACCGACTTGGCGATGCCGGTCATGTCGGGCATCGAGCTGATGCGCGCCGCGCGGGCGAGATTTCCTTCGCTGTATATCGTCGTATTGACGCTGCATCAGGATTTCGATTACATCCAAGAGGCGCTGCGGCTCGGGGCGATCGATTATATCGCGAAGGTGCAGCTCGAACGGGAACGGTTCGACGAAGTGCTCGGCCGCGTCTACCAGCGGATGCAAGAAGAGCGTCGCGTCCGTTCCGCCGCCATGCCGGACGTCTATGCCGTCGGGCTCGGCTACGCGTTGTTCGCGGGAGAGGGAGAAGCCGTCTACGCGTCGGACCCGCTTCTCCGCGAGACGCCGTTCGCGGACGCGGACGTCGAGGAGGTCGAGGACGGCCTCTGGTTGTGGACGTGCGCGGAACAAGCCGCTCCGGACGACGCGGCGCTCGACGCGTGGCTGCGGCGGCTTGGCGAGCGGGAAGGCTGGCTGCTCCTGCGCGTCGCGTCGCTGACGGGCAAGCGGCGCGGGACGGTCCACCGCGGGCTGCGCGCGTATCGTTCGCGCGAGTATTTCTATGCGTACGAGCCCGACCATCGCTTCGTCGATACGACGGCGGATCGGTTGGTGTCCCCTCCGGCGGAGGCGGCCGAAGCGGTCGCTCTGCAGCTGCGGGACGAATGGTTGTCGCTCGAGTGGCTGCGGGAAGAAGAAGCCGCCTTCGCCGACCGATTGCGGCGGCTGCGCGAGGCGCGGCTGCCCGCGGCGAGACTCGAGACGATTCTGTTCGTCGTCGAGAGCGAATGGAGCCGCGTGTTCTCGGCGGTTGCGGGGGAACGGCCGCCGCTGCCGGAACGGCTTGAGCATTGGAACGTCGCGGAAGAGTGGTTCCGGGACGTCCGGCGATGGACGGCGGAGGCGACGGGCGCTTCGCTGTATTCGGCCGACGTCGCCGCCGCGGTCATGAAGGCGATCGCGATCGTGAAGGACGAGTGGAACGGACCGCTGCTCGCCGCCGACGTCGCAAAGCGCGTCAATATGAGCCGGAGCTACTTCAGCCAATGCTTCCGCGACATCGGCGGCAAACCGTTCAACGAATACGTCCGGACGCTCCGCATGGAGAAAGCGAAGGAATATTTGCTCCATACCGCGAAGCCGATCCAGTGGATCGCCGAACAGACCGGGTACCAGGACGAGAAATATTTCAGTCGGCTGTTCCGCGAATACGCGGGGTACTTGCCCAGCGAGTTCCGATCGAGGTCGTCAAGGTAGAGAAATGTCCGGCGAATGGGGGAGATTTGTTTCGGCGGCGCAGCATCCCGAGTCATTCCTCGACCGAACGTCGAACGACCGTCTAACCGTGAAGCGCTTACATCCATGCTATCCTTAGCATGTAAGGAAAACCGATCGAAAGAAGGGGAAATCATGATAGCTTCAAGCAAAGGACTGTCCATCTTATTGGCGGCGGTATTGCTGACGTTGACGGCGTGCGGCACGGGGGAGCCGACTTCGAATTCGAGCGGGAATGCAAACGAGAAGACGAGCGAGACCGCGGCGAACGCAGACGCTCCCGCGGCGCCGGCCGACCCGTTCGGCAAATACGAAAGCCCGGTCACGATCAACGTCGGGCAAGCGATCGATCCGACCGACACGAGCTTGCCGGCCGGCGATACGCCGGAGAATAACCAATATACGAGACATATTAAGGAGCAGCTGAACGTCGAGACGAAGATTATCTGGCAAACCGCGACGGGCAAAGATTACGACCAGAAGGTCAACCTTGCGATCGCGAGCAACGACCTGCCGGATCTCGTCGTCGTGAACGACGCGCAGCTGCGCCAGATGGTCAAGGCGAATCAGATCGCGGACCTGACGGAAGTGTTCGAGCAATATGCGTCTCCGGCCATTAAGGGCATTATCGAGAAGACGGAAGGCCGCGCGATGAAAGCCGTCACGTTCGACGGGAAGATGATGGCGCTGCCGAACGTCACCGCCCGCGGCGACGCGGTACACACGATGTGGATTCGCAAAGACTGGCTCGACAAGCTCGGTCTCGAGGTGCCGAAGACGGTCGAGGACCTTCGCGCGGTCGCGAAGGCGTTCGTCGAGAACGATCCGGACGGCAACGGTCAGAAGGACACGATCGGCATCTCCGGTCCGCAGGCGGGAGGCAAGCTGCACGCGAACTTCATCGCCTCGAGCAACAATACGTTCGGCCTCGACCCGATCTTCTCCGCGTTCCTGGCGTACCCTGGATTCTGGCTCGAAGGCGACGACGGGAAGCCGCAGTACGGCTCCATCCAGCCGCAGGTGAAGGATGCGCTCGCGACGCTGCGCGACATGTACGCGGAGGGGCTCATCGACCAAGAGATGAGCATTCGCAAGGACGCGGCGGAGCCGGTCGTCGGCGGCAAGTCCGGCATCTTCTTCGGCCCGTTCTGGATGGGCTACTGGCCGCTGCCGGACGCGATCAAGAACGATCCGACGGCGAACTGGCAGGCGTACGCGCTGCCGCTGGACGTCAACGGCGAATACAGCCCGCATATGGCGACGCCGTCCAATACGTTCCTCGCCGTGCGCAAAGATTACGAGCACCCCGAAGTGGCGCTCAAGCTGATGAACTTGCTCGTCCGCGACGAAGCGACGTTCGACGTCAGCGTCAGCCTGAACCATTATCCGGTACGGATCGTCTATGCGCCGGTCGACGAGATCGAGTTCTCCGTAGAGATGCTGAAGGAAGTGCTCGCCGGCACGAAGACGCCGGAAGAGCTCGACATTCCGGGCTACAAGCTGCTCGCAAGCGATGCCATGAATGTCAAGAAGGCGAAGCTGGAGCCTTACGACAAGTACGACATTCAGTATTGGAGCACGGAAGACATGGGCATCTGGAGTCGGCAGTATTCGATGTTTGTCGGCGGGGCGCCGCTGCTCGAGCCGCGCAACGAAGTATACAGCTTGACCTATTCGCAAACGAAGACGATGGAAAGCCGCTGGGCGAACCTCGAGAAGCTCGAGAACGAGACGTTCCTCAAGATCATCATGGGCGCGGCTCCGATCGACACGTTCGACTCGTTCGTCGAAGAGTGGAAGAAGCTGGGCGGAGACAAAATTACCGAAGAAGTCGCGGAAGCGATTCAAGAATAACAGGCTCGGCGGACGGGCGCCGGATTCCAACGTCCGGCGTCTCGCCGTACCGGGAGACGGGAGTAACGCATGAAGACGAGAGCGTTCGAGAAGCATTATTATCTCATGCTGCTGCCGGGCCTCATCTGGCTCGTTCTGTTCAACATGGTGCCGATGGTCGGCATCGTCATGGCGTTCCAAGATTTCAATCCGGGATTGGGCATCTTCGGCTCGGAATGGATCGGTCTCGAAAATTTCGAGTTCATGTTCCTGCTCGGCGACAGCAAAACCGTCTTGTATAATACCGTATTTATCGCGGTGCTGAAGATCGCGGGGAATTTGCTCGTGCCGCTCGTCTTCGCGCTGATGCTGAACGAGCTGCGGCTGCAAGTCGTGAAGCGTTGGGTGCAGACGGTCGTGTACTTGCCTCATTTTCTATCTTGGGTCATCTTGTCCGGCATCCTTCTCGACGTGTTCGCGTTGAAGGGGCCCGTCAATCAGCTGTTATCCGCGTTCGGCGTCGAGCCGATTTTATTTTTCGCGAGGGCGGAGCTGTTCCCATACATTATCGTCGGCAGCGACGTGTGGAAGGAATTCGGCTTCAATACGATTATTTACTTGGCCGCGCTTACGGCGATCAATCCTTCGCTGTACGAAGCCGCGGCGATGGACGGCGCTAGGCGGCTGCAACGGCTGTGGCACGTAACGCTGCCCGGCATCTCGACGACGGTCGTCTTGCTCGCGGTGCTCAGCCTCGGCAACGTCCTGAACGCCGGGTTCGATCAGGTGTTCAACCTGTATAACCCGCTCGTGTATTCGACGGGCGACATTATCGATACGTGGGTGTACCGCGCGGGCCTCGTGAATTTGCAGTTCAGCCTCGCGACGGCGATGGGGCTGCTGAAGTCCGTCGTCAGCTTCGTCTTGATCGTGATTTCCTACATGTTGGCTTCCAAATTCGCAAATTATCGCATTTTCTAATAGAGGAGCGGACTACGCCATGGTAAGAGAAGGGACGTTCGGCTCCCGCATGTTCGACGTCATTCTGCTCGCGACTCTCATCGGCATCGCGCTCGTGTGCGTGCTTCCGATCTGGTATACGCTCGCGTTGAGCTTAAGCGACAAGGCGGCGGCCGCGGCGGGCGACGTCAGCTTATGGCCGATCGGGTTCACGACGCAGTCGTACGACACGATCATGACGGATGCGCGATTCATCAACTCGTTCGGCATCTCGCTCTTGCGCGTCGCGCTCGGCGCCACGATCAACTTCGTCGTCATCGTGCTGATGGCGTACCCGTTGTCGAAGACGACGAAAGACTTCCGGCCCCGTAACGTATTCATGTGGCTGCTCGTCTTCTGCATGCTGTTCAACGGCGGTTTGATCCCTTGGTATATGACGATCAAGGCGTACGGGTTGATGAACACGATCTGGGCGCTTGTTCTGGCGGGCGGCGTGCAAGTGTTCCACGTCATTCTCGTCGTCAACTTCTTTCGCAATTTGCCGAAGGAGCTCGAAGAGGCGGCGCTCGTCGACGGGGCGGGCCCATGGTACATGCTGCTCCAAATTTTCGCGCCGCTCGCGGTGCCGGTGCTGGCGACGATCACGTTGTTCAGCATCGTCTATCATTGGAACGAATTTTTCCACGGATTGGTGCTCATGTCGTCGGCGGAGATGTACCCGTTGCAGACGTACATTCAGCAGCTCGTCGTGGTCATCGATACGACCACGATGACCGAAGACGAATACAAGAAATTAAGCGAGTTGTCGAACCAGACGTTGAACGCGGCCAAAATTTTCATCGCCATGATTCCTGTACTGGTCATTTATCCGTTTTTGCAGCGTTTCTTCATCCACGGCATCACGCTCGGTTCCGTGAAGGAGTAGCCGGACCCGCCCGGCGAGAAGCACTTGATCCGATGAAGATCGAGTGCTTCTATCATTTTCTATGGTAAACTAGGAAAATATCTACTTCGTAGGAGCGGATTCGCAAGTGGTCTGGATATCCATCGATCGGTCGCGAAAGACATCGCTGAAGGAACAAATCATCTCGCAGCTGCGCGCAAGCATCTTGAACGGCGAGCGGAAGGCCGGCGAACCGCTGCCGTCCACGCGGCAGCTGGCGCTCGATCTGCAAGTGTCGAGGAACATCTTGTTGGAGGCGTACGATCAACTGACGGCGGAAGGGTATTTAGAAGGAAAGCGGGGGAGGGGCACGTTCGTCGCGGAAGGCGCGCTTCTCGCCCGATCCGAAACTCCGGCCGCGCCGATAGCGCCGCTCGTCGAGACGAAGAAGCCCGATATCATTAATTTCCGATCCGGGGTACCCGCATTAGACTTGTTCCCCAGACGGAAATGGTCGCAGCTTGCGCAGCAAGTGTTGGCATATACGCCCAGCCGGGATTTCGGATACGATTCGCCCGAAGGCAGGTTCGAGTTACGAAGCGCCATCGCCAAATACGTCTATCGGGTCCGCGGCGTTCGATGCTCCCCGGAGCAGGTGCTGATCACTTCGGGGGCGACCCAAGCGATCACGCTCGTCGCCAAGCTATGCGCGCGAACCGGGGAACCGTTCGTCCTCGAGGATCCGATCACGAACGATATCCAGACGATCTTCGCCGCGCACGGCGCTCGGCTCGTCCCGCTCCCCGTCGACGAAGCCGGAATCGATCCGAGCGAGCTGACGCGGGGCGGCGATTGCGGCAGCGTCTATGTCACGCCGTCGCATCAGTACCCTCTCGGCTCCATCCTGCCGATTCAACGACGAGTTCAGCTGATCGAATATGCCCGAAGGACAAGCAACTATATTATCGAAGACGATTACGACAGCGAATTCCGCTATGAAGGCGACCCGATTCCTTCGTTGCAGGGGCTGGATCCGAATGTCGTCATCTACCTTGGAACGTTCAGCAAGATTTTGTCGCCGGCGTTACGGATCGGATATATGATCTTGCCGTTGCCGCTCATCGAGCGCTGCCGGCAGCTGAAGTGGTTCAGCGACCTGCATACGCCTTCCTTGGAGCAGCTCATTCTCGCCCGCTTCTTGGAGGAGGGCCATCTCGAACGCCACATCCGACAAATGAAGAAAGTGTATAAGCGGAGGAGGGACGCGGTAAGAGGATTGTTCACCCGCACATTCGAGGATGACGTTAGGATCTCGGGCGATTCTACAGGACTCCATCTGATCGCGGAATTCGTCGATACCGAATTCACCGATTCGATCATCCGGCGATTGTATGACGCCGGCGTCTTCGTCCAACCGGTGCGCATTCATTCGGCGGACGGGCGAGGGCATGGGAATAAGCTGATCATCGGGTACGGCAACTTGCAGGAGCAGGAGCTGGCCGAAGGGATCGACCGGATCCGGAGCGTTCTCGCCGATATTCGTCGACAACGGCAAACCCGCTAATTCCGCGGGTTTGTCCCCATAACATCTTGCGAAGATTCGCACCCCTCTTCCCGAGCGACGTCATGCTCATCCGCTATCGTCCCCAGACCCCCAGAAATCAACACGCACGCCGCAATGACCCCCAGCGTTAACGCTCCGACAACGATTCGATCGTTCCGATGTTCGATTCGCATTTCTATCTCCTTCCGTCGCGGCGATACCGCCGCTCTGTCTACGTCAACCGTATCATGCGGACCGAGAAATCAGGAGAGCCACTTCCTTGGAAAACGAATGGTGCCACCGTGACCGGACTCACTCCTTAGCATTTGTAGGATTCTGTCTCGAGTGCCCAACGTCACAGAGACGAGGGCGCCTTTTCGAATAGGATGGAAAGGAGAAATCGGAGGGAGTCCATTGATCGAAATCCGTCATGTACATAAAACGTTCCTCGTTGGAGCAGCCCCGTTCGAAGCGCTGCGGGATATCGATCTCTCCGTTAAGCGGGGAGAAATCTTCGGCATCATCGGCCATTCGGGCGCCGGGAAGAGCACGCTGCTGCGCTGCATCAACGGACTGGAGAAGCCGAGCGCCGGTACGGTCGCCGTACAGGGCATCGTTCTTTCCGATTGCGCCCCGAAGCGGCTGCAAGTCGAACGGCGGAAGATCGGGATGATCTTCCAGCATTTCCACTTACTCTCCTCGGCGACGGTGTTCGAAAACATCGCGTTCCCGATGAGACTGGCGAAAGCGCCTAAAGCGGCCGTCGAAGCGAGAGTCCGCGACCTGGCTTCGTTGGTCGGGTTGGAATCGCATCTGGCGTATTATCCCGCTCAATTGTCGGGCGGCCAAAAACAACGCGTCGGCATAGCCCGAGCCTTAGCGAACGATCCCCTCGTTCTGCTGTGCGACGAGGCGACCTCCGCGCTCGATCCGCAGACGACCGACTCGATCCTGCAACTGCTCCTCGAGATCAACGAGAAGCTAGGGTTGACGATCGTGCTGATCACGCACGAGATGCACGTCATCCGAGCGATCTGCGACCGCGTAGCGGTCATCGACGGCGGCCGGATCGTGGAGTGCGGCGATGTCGTAGACGTATTCCTGCGTCCGCAGCATCCGACCACGCGGCAATTCGTTCGCCAAGGGAACGGAGACGGCGAGCTTGCTTCGTTCCGCTCCGCCGCCGGCACGATGCTGCGCATTACGTTCCAAGGCGAACAGACGTATGAGCCTTTATTGTTCGACACGGTTCGAGCGACGGGGATGTCCTTCAGCATCCTGCAAGGTTCCATCTCCCGCATGAAGCGCATTCCGTACGGTCAATTGATCGTCGAGCTGCACGGGGCGGAGGAGGCCGCGCGCCGGACCGTCGATTCGCTCCGAGGCCGCGGGCTGGACGTGGAGGTGATGCCATGCTGACGAAGCCGATTCCTTGGGCGGACGTCATGCGGGCCTCGTTCGACACCGCCGTCATGCTTGGCGTCTCCACGTTGTTTACCGCCGTTATCGGCTTAATCCTTGGCGTGTTAGTGTTTCTATGTTCCGGCGGCCAGCTGCTGGCGAATCGTCCGTTGTATTTGACGCTGTCTGCGGTTATTAACGTCTTGAGGTCGGTTCCGTTCGTCATCTTGATGATCGCGTTGATTCCCTTCACCCGACTCATCGTCGGCACTTCCATCGGCGCGGCAGGAACGATTCCGCCGCTCGTCGTCGCGGCGGCTCCGTTCTTCGCGAGAATCGTCGAACAGTCGCTGAGGGAAGTCGACCGCGGGGTGATCGAAGCCGCGCAAGCGATGGGCGCCTCCCCTTGGCAGATCGTCGCGAAGGTGCTGCTCCCCGAAGCCCGGCCCGGTCTCATCGGCGGGATAACCATTACCTCTATCGCTCTGGTCGCCTATACGGCTATGTCCGGCATGATCGGCGGGGGCGGGCTGGGGGATTTGGCGATCCGCTACGGGTACCAGCGGTTTCATCCAGGGGTCATGGCGGTTACCGTCTTCCTGTTGTTAGCGCTCGTGGTTACTCTTCAAACGGCCGGCGACCGCCTGGTCGATCGATTCAAGCGGAAGTAAGTCATACGAACATCGGAGGAAAGATACATGAAGAGAGGGTTCGTCGTCATCGCATCGATCGCGCTGACGGTCGCCTCCGCCTTATCGGGTTGCGGAGGAGGAGGCGCTCGGACTTCGGGCGAAGGTGAGATTGCGCTGCGCATCGGCGCCACCGCCGTCCCGCATGCGGAAATACTGAACGCCGCGCGTCCGTTGTTGTCGGAACAAGGCATCGCGCTGGAAGTGGTCGAGTTCACCGATTACATTCAACCGAACGTGCAAGTGTACGAAAAGCAGCTGGACGCGAACTTCTTCCAGCATCAACCGTATCTCGACCAATTCAATCAAGATCACGGCATGGATTTGGCGTCCGTCGGTAGCGTGCACATCGAACCGTTCGGGGCGTATTCGGAAACATGGGACAGCGCCGAGGGGCTGCCGGACAAGGCGATCGTCGCGATTCCGAACGACCCGACGAACGCGGGGCGCGCGCTGGCGCTCCTGGAGAAGAACGGCCTATTAACGCTGAAGGAAGGCGCCGGCGTGAACGCCGCCGTCGCCGACATCGCGGCAAATCCCAAAGGACTGGAATTGAAAGAGCTAGAGGCGGCGATGCTTCCCCGCGTAATGGCAGACGTCGACCTGGCGTTGATTAATACGAACTATGCGCTCGAAGCGGGCTTCGTACCGACCGAAGACGCGCTCTTCCTGGAAGACGGCGATTCGCCGTACGTCAACGTTGTCGCCGTTCGTTCGGACCGGATACAGGACGCGTCGATCATGGCGTTGATGGAGGCGCTTCGTTCCGACGAGGTCAGAGACTTTATCCTTGAACAGTACGAAGGTTCCATTATTCCCGTAGATTAACCTGGAGTTAGGAGTGGACCGGAACATGAGGAAACTATGGTTGTCGGCGGCCGGACTGGCGATCGTCGCTCTCGCGGTATATTTCGTCGGAACGAACGATGGATCGAACGTCGCCTCGAAGAACATCGACGAACAAAGGTTGAAACAAATCGTGAGCGAATACAGCGCGGGCGTCCGAACGGCGGCATCCGCATCGATCTCCTCCGATCGGTTGACCGTCGTGTCCGGAGACGACGTAACGACCGAATACCCCTTGCCGAAGGATGAATTTTTCCTCTCCATCGCGCCTTATATCGAAAATACCCATCCTTGCGCCATTCACAGCTTAACCGGTTGCCGCGGAGAGTTGGCGAACATGTCGTTCGACGTGACGATCGAGGACAGCGACGGCCGGACGGTATTCGATCGCGCGGTGACCTCCCAACCGAACGGCTTCATCGACTTGTGGCTGCCCCGAGACGATAAGTATCGTGTCACGATCGAGCGGGACGGGTTGTCGACGACGTCGACCATCTCGACGTTCGAAGGCGATAATACCTGTATTGCGACCATGCGATTATCTTGAGGAACGCGAACATCCCGCCGGGGAGAGCAGCGGGACGTCTTCCGTTGGATTCAAGGCTCCGCGTCGTCAACGTACGCCGCTGCATAACGTACTCTCCATCGTACCAGACGTCGTGTTACAATGGGGGCATCATCCGAGGATCGCTCGACTTGTAGAACCCGCTGCTTGGGAAGGAGTGGATGTTATGCGATTACCGATTATCGTAGCCCCCATGTTTCTGGTATCCAGCCCCCGAATGGTGATCGAGAGCTGTCGAGCAGGCGTGATCGGGGCGATCCCGCTTCTGAACGCGCGTACGCCGGACATTTGCGCGGAATGGTTATCGGAAATCCAAGAAGCGTTGCCGACGGAGACGTGGGGCGTCAATATCATCTGCCACCGCGGAGAAAACCCTCGGTTCGACGACGACCTGGCCTTGATCGAAGCGTACCGGCCGCCTCTGGTCATTAGCTCGTTGGGCAACCCGGCGGCGATCGTCGAGACGGTGCATCGGTATGGCGGGAAGGTGTACGCCGACGTCATCTCCGAGAAGCATGCCCGGAAGGCGGCGAAGGCGGGCGTGGACGGCTTAATCCTGGTGTGCGCCGGTGCCGGAGGTCATGGGGGTCGATTGCATCCTTTCGCCTTCGTGCATGCGGTGAAGGCGTTCTACGAAGGAACGATCGTGCTCGCGGGCGCCGTCTCGACGGGAGCGGACATCGCTGCTGCGAGGGTCGTCGGAGCCGATTATGTGTACATGGGGACCCGGTTTCTCGCGGCCGACGAAGGGAGCGCTTCCGACGCGTTTAAGGAGATGGTGATGCAAAGCTCCATCGAAGACATCGTCTATACGGATGCGGTTACCGGCGTGCACGCGAACTTCTTGCTGCCCTCGCTGCAAGCGAGCAATATCGATATCGCCGCTCCGGGCCGGGGGAAAGCGGATATGGCGGGGATGACGGAACACAAAGCGTGGAAGGCGATCTTCTCCGCGGGCCAAGGCGTCGGGGCGGTTCGAGAACGGCAATCCGTCCGGGACATCGTCGCGCAATTGACGAGAGAATATGAGGAAGCGCGTCAGCGGATCTAGCCATCTCTAAGGTACGCGTCGTCGCCGACGCTCCAGCACGCACGAGCGTTTCATGCGGACGGCCGGGATATACCGCAATTGGTCCATCAGCAGTCTATGTAAACCGCGGACAGAGGGGGGAAGCCTCCTCTGTTTTTTTTTATGTTCGTTAGAATTCTCTAGACCGCTCCGCCATGACCCGAAGAGCACCCATCTGGGCACTTGTGCATACGATGCAAGTAGTAAAGGTGGTGAATCGCTTGAAGGCCGACAACAGCGAACATCGTCCGTCACCTATGGAACTCGAACAACTGGAATGGCGAAGAGCGGAACGAAGGCGAAGACATCAGCAGTGGTTGACCGTCTCGTCCCCGATCCTCATTTTGGCGCTCTGGGAGCTGCTATCGCGCACGTCGCTGATCGACCCTCGATTTTTCCCGCCGCCGACCAGCATCCTTCGGACGTTCTGGGACTTGACAGTCAACGGCGTACTGCTCGCCCATGTGGGCATCAGCTTAACGAGGATCGTTCTCGGATTTCTGGTTGGAACGATTCCCGGCGTCGTCATCGGCTTGCTCATGGGCATGTACCGGCCGTTCCGTTCGTTCTTCTCGCCGCTCCTGATGGCGCTGATGCCGATCCCGACCTTGGCGCTTATGCCGCTTATTCTGATCGTCTTCGGCATCGGCGAGATGTCGAAGGTGATGACGATCGCGGGGAGCGTCTTCTTTCCCGTCGTCATCAACACCGCCGCCGGCGTCGCGAATATCGACCGCGCCTATATCGACGTCGCCAACAACTATGGCGCCGGCCCCAAGGAATTCTTCCTCCGGATCGCCTTGCCGGGCGCGCTTCCCGTCATGTTGGAGGGCGTGCAGATGGGGCAGGCGATCGCGCTGCTGACCATCGTCGCGGCCGAAATGATCGGCGCGAACCAAGGGATCGGCTATCTGATCTGGAGCTCGTATAAAGTGTTCAATTTTAACCCGATGTACGTGGGCTTGATCCTGATCTCTTTCTTCGGCTTTACGTTCTCCATCTTGCTGCGCCGGCTTCAATCGAAGCTGGTGCCTTGGCAATAACGAGGGGGGATTACCTTGACGAAAGAGACGAAAATTACGGTTGACCGTCTGACGAAAGCCTTTTACAGGAAAGACCGGCACGTGACCGCGCTGGAAAACATCTCGATGGAAGTCGAAGACGGAGAGTTCGTCTGCCTCGTCGGTCCGAGCGGGTGCGGCAAGACGACGCTGCTGCGCATTCTCGCGGATTTGGAGACGCCGAGCGCGGGCAGTTATACGATTCGACGGACGGATCCGAATAAACCGCTGCAATCGATGGTGTTTCAGGAAAACGGGATCATCCCTTGGATGACCGTGTGGGACAATGTCGCCTTCGGCTTGCAGATGCGGCATCTGCCGAAGAAATGGATCGCCGAGCGAGTAGAGCACTATTTAGAAAAGGTTGGGCTGCGCCAGTTCTCGAAGCTGTATCCGAAGGAGCTGTCCGGCGGCATGAAGCAGCGAGTCAATATCGCGCGCGCCTTCGCCAACGATCCGGAAATTTTATTAATGGATGAACCGTTCGCCGCTCTCGACGAACAGAACAAATTTTTATTGCAGAAGGAATTGCTCAATATTTGGGAGGAGGACCGAAAGACCGTCCTCTTTATTACGCATAGCATCGATGAGGCGCTCATGTTGAGCGACCGCGTCATTTTACTATCGGCGCATCCGGGCAGGATCGCGGGGGAGATGCGAGTGGATCTCCCGCGCCCGCGGACGATGGAGCAAATTCGCTCTCATCCGCATATGTCGGATACGTTCGTTCACATATGGAATCACCTCCAACGCGAGGTACAAAGCACTAGAGCGCATTAGCGAAAGGAAAGATGACTATGAAACGATGGGCCATGATGTGCTTCGCCGCGACGCTTCTCCTCGTTGCCGTCCTGACGGGCTGCAGCCAAGAGCGCACGGCGCCGGTCGACGAGCCGGGCAGCCCCTCCGCCAGCGGCGACCTGGAGCCGCTTAAGGAGAAAACGAAAGTCGTTATCGCGGAAGACGGCGCCGCGTCCGGCGCGGGCTTCTATATCGCGGAAAGCAAAGGCTATTTCGCCGAGTATAACATCGAGGTCGAATTCGCGACGTTCGCGAACAGCGACGAGATGCTTCCGGCGCTGGCGATCGGGGAGATCGACGTGGCCGGCGGCGTCTCGACCGCGTCGTTCTTCAACTCGATCGCGCAAGGCATCGACGTCCGAATGATCGCCGACAAGGGGCATAACCGGAAAGGCGAATCGTACTTCACGTTCGTCGTCGACAAGGAGCAAGAGGGAACGATCAAGGATTATAAGGATCTTAAAGGAAAACGGGTTGCGGTCTCGTCGGAAAACGCGGTCGACGACTACATTTTCCAATCGATGCTCGATCATGCCGGACTAACCCGCGACGATGTCGAATTCGTGCTCATTCCCGACTTCGCCAACATGCTCGCCGGGATGGAGACGAACTCGCTCGATGCGGCGCTGCAGATCGAACCGCTCATTACGCGTGGCGCCGCGGAAGGCATTCATGCGAAGTTCCTGGACGCGACCGATTTCGCTCCGGAGGCGCAGATCGCCATGGTGCTCGCCTCGCCGGAGTTCGTCACGGAGAAGCGGGACGTAGCGATACGATTCATGCTTGCTTACCTGAAAGGATTGCGCGATTATAACGATGCGTTCGTGAAGGACGTCGGCGACAAGGAAGGCGTCATCCGCATTATGACGGAATACACCGCGCTGAAGGACGCCGCGCTCTGGGAGCGGGTGAACGTGACGGGGCTGAACCCGAACGGCGCTATGTTCGTCGACGATATCAAAGCGCAATACGAGTGGTACAAAGAAAGAGGCGCGTTAATCAAGGACATCGACGTGGATGCGGCCATCGACGCGACTTTGGCGGAAGAAGCGGTCGAGATCCTGGGGGAATATCGATAAGCATGAGGAAAAGCATCCGGAAGGGTGCTTTTTTCGTTTTCGCAAAATTCATACTATGGTCGGATTTTTTCATTTTCCGCCCACGATCCGCGTGGATTTGGAATATATCGACAAACAATATCATATTCTTCTCAGACAAAGTGACAAGCTTCTCGAGAACGTTTGTGTACAATCTTATTAATTCAAATCCGAACGAATCCAAAAGGTGGGTGGGACAATGCGCAATCAAGTGAAACATTACTCGATAAAGGGGATTCTCTGCTTGACGCTGCTCTTCACGATGGGTCTGGATTTCGGAATCTCGAATTATAATCCGACGGACGCCGCTTCGGTACCGTCCGCGGTCGGCGATACATCGATTTCGGCGATAGACGACCAACCCCCGTACACTCCGCGGCAGCTTCCTCCTCTCGAATTAACCGGCGGACAAGCCGCCCCTCCCGCCTCCCATAACGTCGCTCAGCCGAAGGATGAAATCGAACCTGTTCCTTCGATCGAACCGGCGGCCGTCTATGAAGTCACCGCGTATTTCCTCAACGTACGAGCCGCTGCCGCGAATACGTCCGAGATTCTGGACGTCGTGTCGCAAGGCACCGCGCTCGAAGTCGTCCGGCCGACCGATAATGGATGGCTGGAGCTGAAGAGCGGGGGATACGTCCATGGGAAGTACGCGAAAGCGATCGCGGCTTCCGGAGAAACGAAGAAGTCTTCCGAGGTGTCGATTCTTTCGGCCGAACCGAGCGCATCGAAAGCGGTCGCAGCCGAGCCTTCCCCCGAGCCGAAGAAGCCGGAGGACAGCCCTGAGAAACCGACGTCTTCCGTCACGTCCGATTCGGGGCTGACGGAATCGCATATCGCCGAATTATTCGAAGGCACTCCCCTGGAAGGGCAGGGCCTGGAGAAAGCTGTCTTAGCGGTAGAGGAGGAGTACGGCATCAACTCCTACTTCATCATTGCCGTCATGAAGCTGGAGAGCGGCCACGGGAAGAGCAAGATCGCAAAGAACAAGAACAATCTGTTCGGCCTCAATGCCACTGGGAAAAATCCGTATAAAAACGCCTTAAGCTTCGAAACCAAGGGCGAAAGCGTCGAGAAATTCGGACAAATCATCGCCGACTTTTACGTCGACAAGGGTTTAACCAGCATCGAGAAGGTCGCGCGCAAATACTGTCCGGCGAATTCCAAATGGCCTTCCTTGGTGAAAAATATTATGAACCGCGACTATAAAAAGATCGCTTAGCGCGACGCCTGCATTATCTTGTGCAGGTAAAGCGCTTCTGCAAGCGTATGGACGAGTAAGTAGCTGCGCTTTTGCAGGCGAGGAGGCGATAGTTCTTTTGGGAATAGATGCATATGCTCGAACGTCAGGAACGCCGCGAGGCGTTTTTTTTCATGACTTCGTCGCCTTCGTAATACTTTCGCCATGTTCGTCGACCGCGAAATGAGCGAAGATCATACATGTAAGACAGAGGAAACGGAGGCAAGCGAAACATGGATCGATTAACGAAAACGCACGGGAACAACCACTACGAGGTCGGATTGGAGCACGGCGCATTGCATGTGTTCGCGAATGCCGAGGTCATGGGCAGCTTCGAGGACAAAGTTTTCGAGATGGCGGACAACAACCTGCGGATTCCCCGCAACCAATATATGAGCTACACCCCGGATGCGCATATCGGGATCGGAACGTGCATCGGCACGACGGCCGTCTGGAGCATGAAGGACGGCTTCGTCTCTCCGTCGATCGTCGGCGTCGACATCGGCTGCGGCATGCGAGTGCACACGACGAAACTGCATAAGCGAGACCTGCAGGACAAAGCCGTCCGGCGCCGCCTCATCCAGGCGATCGAGCGGTACGTCCCCACGAACGAACGGACGAATTCGCATTACGCGGACATCGATACGATGGACGTCGTTCGATATGGATTGAAGGGATTGCCGGAGCGGTACGTTCCGAACGAACGTTGGGTCTCGCATGTGGAGCGGTCGACGTTCGCATTCGACCACGAGTACCTCGGGAAGCTGCCGGACAACATTCGAAAATACGCCCACGGCCAGCTCGGGACGCTTGGCGGCGGAAACCATTTCATCGAACTTCAATACTTGGAAATTCCCGATGAAGCGACGGATACCGCGACGGCGTGGGGATTGTTCGACGGGCAAGTCGTCGTCATGATCCACTCGGGGTCGCGGGCGTGGGGCGCGATGCTCGGGCAGTCGTATACGAAAATATTCCGCGAAGCGATGTTCGCATGGGGCGTGACGAATCCGGACCGGAATTTGTTATACGCGCCGATCGGAAGCGACGTCGGACAGACGTACCTCCACCTGATGCACTCCGCTCTGAACTTCGCCGTCAGCAACCGGCACATGATCGCTTACGGCGTGCAACAAGCGTTCTGCGACGTGTTCGGAGCGGAGACGGAGCTTCCCGCGTTGTACGATCTGATGCATAACTACGCGCTCAAGGAGTTCCACCGGAACGAACCGATGCTCGTACACCGCAAGGGCGCTACTCGCGCCTTGCCGCCGGGCCACTTCTTGAACGCGGCTGCGTACAAGGAAACCGGGCACCCGGCTTTGATCCCGGGCTCGATGGGAACGGCGTCGTACCTTATGCGCGGCCGGGCGGAAGGGGAGAAGAATTTCTACTCCATCTGTCACGGCGCGGGGCGCGCCCGGTCGCGGAAGGCGACGAAGGAGCTCGTCACCGTCGATCAATTCGAAGCGTCGATGAAGGTCGGGACCGACGACGAGATCTTGGTCAACCACCGTTCGCTGAAGTCGATCCTCGACGAGTGCCCGCAAGCGTACAAGGATGTGGATTCGATCGTCGACAGCGTCGTCGGCGCGCGGCTCGCGGACGTCATCGCGAAATGTAAGCCGATGGCGGCGATCAAAGGCGTGTAACACAGGTTATTTACGCATAGTTGACGGACGTCGGAAGACGTTTGATCATATATGGCTCTTGCTCGGACGGTTCGTAACGAGGCTGGGATTTCCGTATGGTCCCGCAGTGCCGCCGCTCGTTCGGTTGGCGGTATCCTGTACGGCCGCTCCGGCAGAAGCCCCTGAACGGGGTTCGATTCCCCAATCGCTCAAGAGCGATCGCCTGGCGTGCATTCTCGACTTTCCATCGAGGGTAATGAGGAAGAAGACCAAGAGCATTGGAATCCCTAGGCGGCTTCAATATGCGCCGCTGCGGCTAGGCTTTGCAATCCCGCGGATCCCGAACAGGCGCCGCCGGGCGCGCATGCCGAGGGAAGAAGAGATGGAGGAGGGCTGATTTCGGGTCTTTGCTCCGCTCGGAACTCGAAGCTTGCTTCGCCCGGAGATCGCCGGTTCTCAACCGGGATTCCGCCCGCGCCGCAGCGGGATTCCACGCTTAGGTCGCATCATTCGAAGGAGGTTCTAGACATGTTTACGAAAATAACGATACAAACGGATGAGCGCGGGTTGCTCTTTCATAAAGGCAGTTACGTCCGCATGCTGCTCCCGGGGACGTACCGGTTCGCGCCGTGGTCGCAGCATTCCGTGACGGCGTTGAAGGTGACGAAGCCGTTCGCCGTAGAGGGGAAGGAACTGGCGTTGTTCCTGCATGACGAGACGCTTACGCGGCAGCTCGATGTCGTCCGAGTGGCGGATCACGAGGTCGTCTTGCATTACGAGGACGGGCAATTCGAGCAGCTTCTGAAGCCTGGCGTCTATGCATTCTGGAACGTACTGAAGCGGCACGCGTTCGTGCGGGCGGACATTCGGGATCCGGAGCTCCCGGCCGAGGTGGATCGCGCGCTGCTGACGAAGCTGACCACGCACGTACAATCGTATGAGATCGAGAGCTTCGAAGCCGGCTTTCTGTTCTACAACCATGTGCTGCAGCGGCAGCTGGCGCCGGGGAAATATTACTTCTGGCGAGGTCCGACGGCGATACTCGTGAAGACGGTCGATCTGCGCCAGCAGCAGATGGACCTGCTCGGCCAAGAAATGATGACGGAAGATAAAGTGACGCTGCGGTTGAACTTCGTCTGCCAATATAAGATTGTTCGCCCGGATCGCGCACTCGAGCTGAAGGCGTTCGACGAGCAGATTCATATCCAGCTGCAGTTGGCGCTCCGGGAGTACGTCGGATCGCTGAAACTGGACGATCTGCTGCGGCGCAAGCAAGAAGCGGCTTCGTTCGCGCTGTCGCGCTTGCGCGAGAAGAGCGAGGAGTTCGGGGTTTCGTTCCTGGGTGCGGGCGTCAAGGATATCATTTTGCCGGGGGACATGAAAGAAATCTTGAACACGGTACTGCTTGCCGAAAAGAAGGCGCAGGCGAACCTCATCACGCGCCGAGAGGAGACGGCCTCGACCCGCAGCTTGCTGAACACGGCGAAGCTGATGGACGAGAACGAGACGTTGTTCCGTCTCAAAGAGCTCGAATTCCTCGAGAAAATTTGCGAGAAGATCGGCTCCGTCTCGCTTACGGGCGGCGGGGATTTATTGGAGCGGCTGCAAATGTTGATCGGCGAGAAGAAGCCTGCGGGGAGAGGAAGGGCGTAGATGCGGGAACGGATCGCGTCTCAGCTAGATTCGATCGAGAAGGCGCATGAGTTGAAAGTGTTGTTCGCCGTCGAGTCGGGGAGCCGCGCCTGGGGGTTCCCCTCGGTCGACAGCGATTACGATGTGCGGTTCGTCTACGTGAAGCGGCCGGCCTGGTACTTGTCGATCGACGAGAAGCGGGACGTCGTCGAGGTGCCCATCAACGACATGCTGGATATTAACGGGTGGGATCTGCGCAAAGCGCTGCGTCTGTTCCGCAAATCCAACCCGCCGCTCATGGAGTGGCTGACGTCGGAGCTCGTATACGCGGACAACCTCGGGTTTCGGGACGAATTGCTGCGGCTGCGGAACCGCGTCTTCTCGCCCAAGGCGTCGATGCACCATTATTTGAGTATGGCGAAGCGGAACTTCCGGGAATATCTGCAAGGGGATCAAGTGAAAATCAAGAAGTACTTCTACGTTCTGCGTCCGGTGCTCGCGTGCTTGTGGATCGAGAAGTACGATACCGTGCCGCCGATCCGGTTTCAAACCTTGGCGGAAGACCTGCTCCCGGCTTCTCCCCTGAAGCGGGAAGTGGAACAACTGCTCCGACGCAAGCTCGCCGGCGAAGAGATGGGTCTGGAAAATCGGTTAGATGCGATTAACGCATTCGTCGAGGCGGAGCTGGAACGTCTGCTCGAGTCGGCTTCCGTCTATGCGACTACCGGCGAGGATCCCACGCCGTTGTTGGACGACGTGTTTCGGAAGTTCCTTGGAGCCGCGTGGAAGTCTTGAGAAATAATATACACAAATTGTCATAATAATCTATTCATTTTCTAAGTCAGGCCCTTTATTCTTTAGAAGTGCTTGTCAAAGGAATAGAAACGGGGAGGAATGTTCATGGCTAGATGGACCAGTCGGGGGCGCCGCCGATGACGAAGACGCGTCGACTTGCTTATGTGAATCCGCTGCAGGGGACGGCGTCGACGTTCTCGTACTCCAACGGCAATACGCTGCCGATCGTCGGCCGTCCGTTCGGCATGGCGTCTTGGAGTCCGCAAACCGACGAGGCGGGAGGGGGCTGGTTTTTTCATCCGTCCCATCGGCACTTGCAAGGCATCCGTCTTACGCATCAGCCGAGCCCCTGGATCGGCGATTACGGGCATCTCGTCCTGCTTCCTCAGACCGGACCGCTCTGCCTCGAACCGGGCAAGCGCGCCTCGTCGTTCAAGCCGGAGGCGATGACGATCCGGCCGGACTTGTTCCGCGCGGAGCTGCTCCGGTACCGTACGACGCTCGAGCTGACGCCGACGATGCGATGCGCCGGACTTCGGCTCCGTTTCCCTCCGGGGGAGGAGGCGCGCCTGCTGCTTTCGCTGATCGACGGCGCGGCCCGCGTGGACGTCGATCCGTCCGAGCGGCGCGTCACGGGCTTCACCCGGGCGAATCGGGGCGGAGCTCCCGACTCGTTCGCCATGTACTTCGTCATGGAGTTCGATTGCGAGTTGGTCGCGGAGCGGAGCGGGACGTGGAACGACGGATACGCGACGTCGCCGGAGCCGCGCATGGAAGGGAACGGCATCGGCGCCTTCATCGGTTTGGTCCCCGGCGCGGACGGCGTCGCGAACGTGCGCATCGGCACGTCGTTCGTCAGCGGCGATCAAGCGGCTTACAACCTGCGGTCGGAGGTCGGTGGGAAAGACTTCGAGGCGCTGCGGTCGGAGGCCGCCGCCGAGTGGGAGGATACGCTCGACCGGATCGACGTCGAGGATGACGACGAAAACCGGAAGCGGACGTTCTACTCTTGCTTCTACCGACTCTGCTTGTTCCCAAGGACGTGGCACGAGATCGATCCGCAGGGCCGAACGATTCACTACAGCCCTTATAACGGTACGGTATGCGAAGGACCGATGTATTCGGATCAAGGCTTCTGGGACGTCTACCGAACGGCGTACCCGCTGTTCAGCCTCCTGTTCCCCACGCTGCTCGGCGACATTCTGCAGGGCTGGGTATCGGCTTATCGCGAAGGGGGCTGGCTGCCGAAGTGGGCATCCCCGGGGGAACGAAGCGTCATGCCGGGCACGCTCGCCGACGCTGTCTTCGCGGACGCGGCGGCGAAGGGCATCGGCGGCTTCGACTTGGCGACGGCATACGAAGGGCTGGTCAAGCATGCGACCGAACCTTCCGATCAACCCGGAATCGGACGCAAAGGGCTGCGGGATTACCTCGAATACGGGTATTTGCCCCATGACCGGTACCCGAAGGAAAGCGTAAGCTCCACGCTTGATTACGCGTACGGAGACTTCTGTATCGCGCAAGTCGCCCGCCGCCTCGGGAAAGCGGAGGAGGCGCAGGCCTTCGAGGAACGGGCAGGCAATTACAAGCATCTGTTCGATCCCGCCGTCGGCTTCATGCGAGGGCGGCATGCGGACGGCAGCTGGCTTGAGCCCTTCGATCCGTTCGAATGGGGCGGGCCGTACTGCGAAGGGGGGCCATGGCAGTGCAGTTGGGCGGTGCAGCACGACGTCCCGGGCTTGGCGGCGCTGATGGGCGGGAAGGAGCGGATGCTCGAGCGTCTGCGGGAGCTGTTGATGCAGCCGGCTTACTTCAAGCCAGGCTCCTACGGCTTCGAGATTCACGAGATGTCCGAGATGGCCGCGTCCGAACTCGGTCAGCTCGCGATCAGCAATCAGCCGAGCTTCCACATCCCGTACTTATTCGCGGCGCTCGGCTCGCCGGCGGAGACGCAGCGTTTAGTACGCAAGACGTTGGACGTCGCTTTCGGGCCGGGAACCGACGGCTTCCCGGGCGACGAAGACAACGGCAGCACGGCGGCCTGGTTCATGCTGAGCGCCATGGGGCTGTACCCGCTCTGTCCGGGCGTGCCGGAATATACGCTAGGGAGCCCGTTGTTCGACAAGGTGACGATTCGCTTGGAGGACGGCGGCGAGCTCGTCGTCGCGGCGGAAGGGAATGCGCCGGATCGCCCCTACGTGAGCCGGTTGCTTGTGAATGGCCGCGAGCACCGGGTTTCGACGGTATCGCATGCGACGCTCGCCGCGGGCGCGGAGCTCCGCTTCGCCATGACGGATCGTCCCGTCTCCGCGACGCAGCAGTGCTAAACGGGAGACATCCGCGCAGGGAGTTATTTAATGCTTCCCGGAAGGGTTTTCCTCGTCTGCATCGAATCCTTCCTCTATAGGCATGGAGGAGGCGCATTCCGTATGAACATCGATTTATCCGGGAAGACCGCTCTGATCACGGGAGCGACGGGTCAGCTTGGGAGGGTGATGGCTCGAACGTTGGCGAACTGCGGGGCCGATATCGTCATTCACTACCATAGCAACGAAGAGAAAGCCGCGCAGCTGAAGCAAGAAATCGAAGCATTGGGCAGATCCGCGTTCGCGGTTCAAGCCGATATCACCGATTTCGCTTCCGTGCTCCGAATGAAAGACGCGATAGCGAATCGCGTCGACATCGTCGTTGCCAACGCCGTCGTCCAGTATCAATGGACGACCGTTCTGGAACAACCGTTGGAGGATTACGCGAGCCAATTCGATTCGTGCGTCCTGCAGAGCGTTCATTTGGCGAAAGCGTTCGTTCCGGGGATGATTGCGAACAAATACGGCCGCATGATCGGCATCAACACGGAGTGCGCGATGCAGAACTTCCCGGGGCAATCCGCTTATGTGGCCGGGAAACGGGGAATGGACGGGATTTACCGGGTGTTGGCGAAAGAAGTCGGCGAGCACCGAATAACCGTGAACCAGGTGGCGCCGGGCTGGACGATCAGCGACCGGGACCGAGAGAATCGCACGGAGCGCAACGAATCGTACGAGAAGGGCGTTCCGTTACGAAGACGCGGAACCGATCAGGAAATCGCGAATGCGGTGGCGTTCTTGGCATCCGATCTAGCTAGCTTTATTACAGGGGCTTATGTTCCGGTGAACGGCGGCAACGTGATGCCGACGATCTGAATACAACAGCGCTTCGCAAGGCATGGGTTCGGCAATTCGCCGAACCCATGCCTTTATCATTTTTCGCCTTATTAAGGGATGAAAGAGACTAAGTTGAGAGAAGCGTGAGAGTATTTTCGAATTACAATAGGGATGCGATCCCCCCAGAAACGAAGCAAAGGAGGAATGTCGTGAGTTTTCGGACTATCAGAAAGAACCTTGCGGCGCTGATCGTCGCGGGAATGCTCGCCGGTTCGACCGTGCCTGCCGGCTCGGCGGCGGGCGCTTCCAGGGATCCCGACGAATCGATCCCGGCTTGGGCCGAGAGGGAGATTCATGCGTTGTTGGCCGAGGGCGTGTTGACGGGGTACGAGGACGGAACGATCCGACCGGAGCAGCCGATCGCAAGGGCGGAATTCGCTGCGATGCTGAACCGAATGATACCGCAAAGCGAGGGCGCGAGGGCCGGCCATCCGTCGCCGTATCGGGACGTCCGCGAACAATGGTTCGCGGGCGACGTCGCGCGCGGGACGGCGAGGGGCATCTTAACCGGATACGAGGACGGGACGTTCCGCCCGCTGGCGCCGGTAACGAGATTCGAAGCGGCTTCGATGCTGAACCGTTGGCTCTCGCTGCCGGGAAGCGGCAGCGTTGCTTTCGCGGATCGCGCCGATATTCCGAGTTGGGCGGCGGAAGCCGTAAGCGCATTAGCAGAGCATGGAATCCTGCTAGGTTACGAAGACGTGAACTATCGCGGGGACCGACAAGTCACCCGCGCGGAAGCGGCGGTTATACTGCATCGCATTCGCGAGAGGGAGCCCGCGAAACAAGAGCTGACCGTGCGCGTCATCGATCCGGGCGGAGCGCCGCTTGCGGGCGCTGAGGTATCCGTGCATGCCAAGGGCAAGCGATTCCCGATGGAATGGGGCGTAACGAACGAGGAAGGGGAATGGACCGCAGCCGTTCGGAGCGGAGCGTACGACATCGCCGTGCAGCACGAGGACGGATGGGCCGCGTATCGTAGCGCACAGGTCGAGAAGCGGCCGGCGAACGTCGACGTCAAGGCGGAGAAGGCCGCGGTCTTTACGGGAACGATCGTTCACGAGGACGGCTCGGCTTATGCGGGGGCATGGCTTTCGATAACGACGAACCCGACGTTCCTTGGTAGCTCGAAACAGGACGGCAGCTTCGCCGTCTATGTCCTCCCGGAGCGAACGTACCGCCTGTCGGTCTTGAGCGGACTCGATGGGGCCCCCTCTTTTCCGGGGCAGGTGCCGGCCGGGCTTTCCCTATTCGACGACGACGCGGCGAACGTTCCTTGCGACGGCTGCGAAGTCGATCTGTTGGAGCGGCCGCTCGCGGCGCCGAACGCCGGAAGCAAGGTCGATCTCGGCAAGCTGATCGCTACGGACCTCAACCGGGAGGCGGTTCGAGCCGGGGGCGGAGGCGCAGGCGGGAGCGTCGGAGGAGGCGGGAGCGGCGGCGTAGGCGGATCCGAGGACCGCACGCCGCCTTCCGTTCCGACCGGGCTCGAGGCGACGGCATACGCGGATCGGATCGAGCTGCGTTGGAACGCGGTAACGGATCGCGACGCAGCGAGGTATAACGTGTATCGTTCTTCGGGTCCGGAGGCGGCCTGGCAGCTTGCGAAAGGCGGCATCGTCGGAACGACTTACACCGCAACAGGATTGACGGAAGGAACGGAGTATCGATTCGCCGTGTCCGCCGTCGACGCGGCCGGCAACGAATCGTCCCGTTCGGCATCCGTCTCGGCAACGCCGGGAGGCGCGGCGAATCCCGGTGCGCCGAATCCATTGCGCATCGCCCCGACGTTCGCCGAAGAACATTCCGTTCGCCAGAGCGTATACGGCGAAGGCGGAACGTTGGAAACGACGGACGCCCGCGGGATCGTATATCGATTGACGATACCTACGGGAGCGTTGGAAGACGACGCGGAGATCGCGATGACTCCGATCTTGCCCGACGGCGACTTCCCGATGAGCGGCGGCATGACGGCCGGCGTTCGACTGCAGCCTGACGGCCTATTTTTAAGCAAGCCGGCCGTATTGACGATCTCGCTTCCCCGCGCGGTGTCGCAGGCGGACGGGCAGTCGTTAACCGGATTCGCTTTCGAAGGCGTCGGCGAGGAAACCACTTTATACCCCATTGCCGCTAGCGGCGGCGACATTACGATCCGCGTATTTCACTTCAGCGGTTACGGAGCCGGCATGGCGACGGAAGCCGACGCGAACGCGATCGTCGATCATACGCCTTCGGCCCCGCAATCCCGCATCGCCAACGCGATCGCCGAAGCGATCCGGAGCGAAGCCGGGGGGGATTCGTTGGCGACGCTGTTCGAGCAGCTGTTTATCGCGGAAGTCGCGCCGGCGCTCGACGCCGCGATCGCGAATCCGGACACGCTGCCGACCGCGCTGCAAGCTTATTTTTTCTGGGGGCATTGGGCTTCGTTAATGGGATTGGAGGAATTGGTCGGGGAGAAAGCGAGTTCGGCGGCTGCGAAAGTGGAGCAAGCGCTCGCCGCTGCGTTAGAACTGGCGAGTGTCCGATGCTACGTGGAGAAAGATCCGTCTCAAGTACTCGGAATGCTCCAGCTCGCTCGACTTGCGACCTTATTAGGTATTGAGCTGGATAGCCGTTTGAATTCCTACATCGCATTGTGTTTGACGTTCAAGGTCGATTTCGTCGCGGAAACCGGAGCGACCGCAAGCGGATCGTATCCGTACTCGACTCCCGGTCAGTTCGATATCATGACGATGAATGCGCGATTCGAAGGAACCGGCAAGTTCTCTATCGATATGACGGATCGGGAAGCTGGGAGCGCGGTAACCATGACCGTTCCCTCGTTCGCTCACAGCGGCAAATACTACGATTGGACCGGGGAGTTTCCCAATTACGAGTTAATCGGTCCTATGGCGGTAGAGCATGGGATCCAGCAACCGTTGGAAAACGGGATCGTCTTCGTCGACTACGATGCGAACTATATCGCCGCTCCGTTCGACCCGTCCAGACTGAAAGCCTCGGTCGAATTCCAGGTCGCCTTTACGGCTCCGGATGTCGGCGGCGGCGCGAAGCTTGGCGATCGAGGCGGAGTGAACGGGATTTCCAGTTGGAAAACGTATTCCGTCCGGGTGAACGGCTTCTCGCCGGGTACGGGGGACGCGTATGCCGTAGCGAACCGAACCGTCGCGCTGCCGGTCGGATCCGCGAACCTATTCTTTAACGCGAATGCGGCCACGACGATTTCGGGAACGGAAACGCAGCATTGGCGTATTCGCCTTTACCATGAGCCTATTGACCCTGAAGGCTAAAACAGTTTTATCTTGTTGACGGTATCGCCGAGACGGCGATGCCGTTTTTTCATTTTCCATGTAGAAACAAGTAAAATCGGGTTGACAGAATGTGGGATACTGAGGAATAATGATTCGAAAGACCACATGACACCACATACTCTTGTTGCTTTTTGGGGGAAACAACCTTTGCTTCGGATCGTTCGATTTTATCTGCCGCTTACCGCGTCGGCGCTGTTGGCATCCCTTACGCATGTGATAATTAATGGGGTGTTGGCTCGCTCTCCGAATCCCGACTTAACCATCAGCGGATATGCGGTGGCGCTTAGCTTGTCTTTCATCCTGGAGCAAGCGATCGCGCCGCTGCGCCAAACGAGCGCGAAGTACGTAAGAGACCGTCATACGTTCCGACAAATGATTCGAATGATCGCGGTCATTCTTTCTTTCATCGCCTTCTTCAATGTGTTGATCGCTTGGACGCCGCTCGGTACGTATTTCTTTCGGTACGTGTACGGGGCGGACGTCAACCTGCTGGACTCGACCGTGCACGCATATCAGATCTTAATGTTCGTTAACGTCTTTTCCGCAGCCCGCAGCCTCTACCAAGGCATTATCATTCAACAGTTGCAGACGAGATGGATGACGATCGGGATCGTCATCCGTCTGCTGACGATGGCCGTTCTCTCTTGGATCATGGTGGAACAAGGATGGACCGACGATAGTCGGTACGGCGCGCTCTTGTTTCTGACGGGCATGGCGATCGAAACGATCATTGCTTGCTGGGAGGGGCAGACGCTGGCGTCCCGATTGCCGGAGAAGCTTCCCGAGCAACCGGTCCGACATTGGAAGCCGGATATTTTTCCGTTCTACATGCCTCTGCTGTACGGATCCCTCGTATCCATCGTAGTCGGTCCCGCCACGCAAACGGCCATGAACCATAGCGTGCAGCCGGTGCTGGCGATCGCGGCCTTCGCCGTCGCATCCAATCTGACAGGTCTCATTTCGGGATTGGCGACCTTCCTTCATCAAGCTGTTTTAAGCTTTCACGAGGAAGAGCCCCGGCGGGTGAAGCAGCTGACCGCTTCCGTCAGTATTGTATCCGTTCTCATCCAAGGGTTTCTCGCATGGACGCCGCCGGGCCATTTCATTTTGGAAAGAGGGCTGCATCTGGAAGGGGCGTTGCTCCACGCAACGTTGCTCATTCTAAACGCGCTGCTCGTACGAACGGCGCTGTTTCCTTGGATCGACTATGTGAACGGACGGGCCATGCTTCACGGGGTCAGCAAATCGATCGCCTACAGTAAAATCGGGAGCGTCATCGTTATGCTTAGCCTCTTGTACACACTCGTCGTTCTTCGACCGGAATGGAACGGTATAATCCCGGCGATCGCGGGTTCGGTCGTGACCGGGTTTGAATTGGCGATGAACCTCTATTTGTACCGTAATGCGGTCCGGAGGAAAGGAGGCGATCGTTCGCGAGTTCATGTTCATCGGCAAAAGCGAATATAAAGAGAAGTCGAACAATCATTCGGGAGAGGGTCGAATCCATGTTTCTGCGTTGGTCCGTACAAAAAAAGCTGATCGCTTGTTTCTCCTTTGTCTTGCTCCTGATGTGCATCCTCGGGTCGGTTGCGGTGAACCGTATGAATGCGATGAAGCAAAATACCGAAACGATTACGACGGAATGGATGCCCGGCGTCGAGGCCGTGAACCGAATGACCTACTTGATGGAGCATGTCGTTACGCTTACGTTCCGGCACATTCACGCCGAGGATGAAAGCCAACAAGATTACGTAGCGGGCGAAATTCAATCGACCTACGCTTCGATCGACGAGCTCTTCGTCTCCTACGAAGCGATGGCCGATGATCCGGAGGAACGCGAAAGCTTCGAGAAGCTGAAGCAATATTGGGCTATTTTCAAAACCGATAATCAATCGATATTAGAAAACAGCGCGAAAGGCGCCGAATACAATACGTTGGCTAGGAAGACGTTAATCGAAAAGCTGACGCAATTCATTACGCTTCAATCCTATCTGGACCAATTGGTCGTGTATAACCATAACGGGGCGATTCATTCCGAGCGCGACGCGGCGGACGCCTTCGAAACGGCGTTACGTTTCACGATAGGGATGATCGTCATTTCCGTTATTCTCGCGAGCGTACTTGCGTTCGTTATTACTCGTATGCTTTCGGCCCCGTTGAAAAAGGTAACGAGCGCCATCGCTCGAGTAGCGAAAGGCGACCTCGCCGTCGAGCCGCTCGCGATCGCCAACAAAGACGAAATCGGCGATCTGGCTGCCGCGACGAACGAGATGGTTCAACGATTGCGCGAGCTCGTCAGTCATGTCGCCAAGACCGCGCACCAAGTCGCCGCCTCGTCGGCGGAGCTCTCCTCGAATGCCGAAACGACGGCAACCATGGTGACCCAAGCCGTGGGTGTCGTGCAAACGATGGCGGAGAGCGCGCTCACGCAACATCGAGGAGCGGAAGACAGTTCCAGAGCGATGGAGGAAATGAGCCGCGGCATTCAACGGATCGCGGGGGCTACGACGGATGCGGCGGACGCTTCGAGTCGAACGGACAACATGGTAAAGAAGGGGGATGTCCTCGTGCGGGACGCCGTCGCCCATATGGACGCCATCCATGCGGCGGTCGGCAGCATGGCGGCGGAAATTCGGAAAATGGAAACCTGCTCGGCTGAAATCCAACAATTCATCGGCGTCATCTCCGGGATCGCCCAACAGACGAATTTGTTGTCGTTGAACGCGTCGATCGAAGCTGCGCGGGCAGGGGAACACGGGCTCGGATTTGCGGTCGTCGCGACGGAGGTCAAGAAGTTATCGGCGCAATCGGAGGCCGCGGCTATGCAGGTCTCCGAGCTTGTGAACGAAATCCAGAGAATTACGCTCGCCGCGGCGGGAGCGATGGAGAACGGCGTGTCGCAAGTAGAGACCGGCATGAGCTCCGTCCATGAGACCGGGCGCACGTTCGCCGAGATCGCGCTTGCCGTAAATCATGTGGATGAGCAAATTCAAGAGATTTCGGCCATCGCCGAACAGTTGTCCGCCGGGTCTCAGGAAGTCGCGGCGACGGCGATTTCGGCGGCGGAGCTGGCGCAGCATACTTCTTCCTTAGCCCAAGTATTGGCGAGCGGAACCGACGAGCAAAGCGCCGCCATCGAGGAGGTATCCGCTTCGGCGATCATCTTATCGGAGGCGGCCAAGGAATTGGAGGCGCTGGTCCGCCGGTTTACTTTGTAAATTAAAAACTATGAAATGTGCAAAAAAGATAGACAATTGCGAGAGGACAGGATGTAACTCCCGGCATAAGATTTAATATCTTCGACCGGGAGGTGATGCGAAATGGCATGGAGAGGGAGACCGAAGAGAGCAACTCCTGTAAAAAAGAGTGTCGCTCCGGTGAGAAAGAAGACCTATAAGATCAGGCAAGAAGACGACCTCGAAGACGCGCTGGAAAGTTTGGAAGACGCGCGTCGGAACATCAGGAGTGCACGACGTTCCGTTCGGAGAGCGCTGCGCGATTTGGATTGACCCCGCGGAAGGCTGCCATGAGCGAAGGATGGCAGCCTTCCGTTTCATTTCGCGCCCGGAGAGGTCGCTTGAACCACATGAATGGAGGCAAGCCGACTCGGCGTAAGGGACGGGGCGAAGGCTTGGCTGCCGCGGCGCACCTTTCGGACCCGACCCGCTCCGCCTCTTCGTGCCACTCTCGTTCGGAACGCCTGCATCGCCCACTCCACCGGGAAAGCCACTGAAATCCTGCCGTCGTCCGTCCCTGCGAAATTGACGGCTGCGGCATAACGGTCCGATCGCCGGAGCCAGACGGAGCCGGAATCGCCGGGAAGGGAAATCGGGCGCGTTCCTCTTACGATCGTTTGATCTTCGAATAGAAGTAACCCTTCCTTCCCGTAATCGATGAGCACATCCGTATTCACGGACTCTACGATGCCGTATCGTAACCCGGTCGTCTGTCCCACCTTCATGAACCGGTCCCCGACTCGATAGGATGTAACGTGCCCCGGGATCGTTCCGACTTGCGCGTAGCGGGGGCTCAAGATCGTATTGCTCCAGGGGGCGGAGATCGCTGCATCGATATAGTTGGCGCGGCGACGCTGTAACTTTGCGAATCGCTCCAACGTACCGACCCGGTCCCGACGCAACCGTCCGTCATCCTGCCCGCCGGGCTGCAGGGTCGCGACGCGCATGGTTCCGTTCAACGGATCCGTAAGCACATGATTGTTGCTAAACATATACCGCTGCGATGGATCAAGAACATCCGATAGGATCAAACCTAACGTCCCCGAAACCGAACGGGTCCCGATACTGTAACCCGCCATTACGGGACGAATCCGGCTGGAATACAGGCAATTGGCGCGGAGCTTCGCCGTTCTGACGAACCGGATCGGGACGCCGCCTCCGACTTTGGAAATCTTCTTGCGAATGCCGAGGGAGACGGGGGAGAATCCGACCGCATAGACGAGGATAGCGGCTCCCTTCCGAGGACGCTTCGGATCGCGGTACCCGATCCCGACCGCTTGGACCTTCGAATGCTTCAACAAGGATCGAGCGATGCGTCTCTTCACATCGCATGCTTCCGCGAACGTAATCATGGCAGGTTCCACCTAGATTCGTTGTTTTTACGTTAGTGTATAGCGAACGACTCGGCCATGATTGGGCGGGTTCAGACACAAATCGTCGATGCCCGTCGAATACTATTAGTAGATTTACAAAGAGACGACTTAGGAGTGTATCCATGGACAACGAAATCGAGCTTGCGGTAGAAAAAATCGAGCAGCTGAATACGAGAAATCAAAGAGCGATGATGGAGTTAGTCCGGAAAAGCTTGAAGATGAACGACGACGAGTTCAATAAAGAACTGCTGTTAGCCTATGCCCACCAAAACCCGGTACATATTTTGGAGATCGCCATCGCGCTAAAATACGAGGAGATTATCAAGGCTTTGCCGAGTCACTTCCATCCGCAGCCTTAATTCGAAATCCGAGCCTGAGTCGGAAGCAGGTTCGATAACCCGAATCGACGAACAGGATTTCGTAAACTTGTATCGAACTCATATATTGTCTAACGTTGGAAATCTACGTCCGAAAGGGAGATAAGCATGTCGGTACACGCATTCGAAGCAGTAAACGCCGAAGGGCAAGACATCCGGCTCGAACAGTACAAAGGCCGCGTTCTGTTAATCGTAAACACGGCAAGCCAATGCGGCCTGACCCCTCAATACGAAGGACTTCAACAGCTGTTCCAAACCTATGCCGACGAAGGGTTCGCGGTATTAGGCTTCCCCTGCAATCAATTCGGAGGCCAGGAACCGGGAACCGACGAAGAAATTAAAGACTTCTGTACATTGAATTACCGAGTAACGTTTCCGATGTTTCGCAAAGTCGAGGTGAACGGACCCGAGGCGCATCCCTTGTTTCGATACTTGCGGGAGCAGGCGCCGGAGGATGCGGACGCGGATCCGAACAGCGGGCTATACGGGCACCTTCGCGCGAAATTCCCTGAGCTTCTGGAGGGATCGAACATTCGATGGAACTTTACGAAATTCCTGATCGATCGGGAAGGCAACGTTGTCAAACGGTATTCGCCAACGACGGGCGCCGGCGCGATCGAAACGGATGTTCGAACGTTGCTATCGAAGACAACGTCATAAGGTTTTTGATTTTCCAACAAGAGAGGCGCCTGCGAGGAGTTGAAAGATCCTTGCAGGCGGCTCTTTCGTTTTTTTCTCCGAATCCGTTCGTTTACTGTCTTTTTGAATCAACCGCATATATACTGGAACTATCTGGTTTTCTTAAGCCTATAATTCACGACGGGCGGTGAAGCTGTGCATACCTTTACTTCCATCTCAAGAAAACAATCGACCAAACCTGTTCAAGATTCCGGTTCCCGCGCACGGCAGCGCCTGTTTGCGGAGCGGGCGGTCCCGCACGCGTCTTCGCTGGTCGCGCAATTGCAGAAATCGATCGGAAACCGCTCGGTCGTACAGCTGCTGCAAACGCGGGCGCAACGCACCGCGCCGGTTCAAAGGAAGAGCAACCGTACCGGAATGCCGGACGCGCTGAAAGACGGGATCGAGAGCCTATCCGGCAGCTCGCTCGATGACGTTAAGGTACACTATAACTCTTCTAAGCCGGAGCAGCTGCAGGCATTAGCTTATGCGCAAGGCAGCGAGATTCATGTCGGTCCCGGACAAGAAGCGCACCTGCCTCACGAAGCCTGGCACGTCGTCCAGCAGCGGCAAGGAAGAGTAAGGCCGACGCTCTCCGCGAACGGCGTACCCGTGAACGACGATGCGCATCTCGAGCATGAAGCGGATGTCATGGGGGCGAAAGCGCTGCAGCAAGGCGGTCAGCTGCAGATGAAAGCGTCGAACCGGGAACCGTCGGAGGCGGCCGGCGCCGGAGGCCAAGTCGGAACGGTGCAGAAGGTGGCCGTCGCGCTCTTCGACGGGTTGGATAAGGACAAACCGAGTACGTATGACGTAGGCGGCGGGCATTCTTATGCCGATCATGGCGCCCATACGACGGAAGAACAGCAACGGGAACGACTGAAGAGCGGCACCGCCCCTTCCGGGCGCGTAAGCAAAGTGCCGACGGGCAAGGCGGCCAGCAAATTCGCTTCGGACGACAAGCACAAAGCGGCTTTCTCTGCGGCCTACAGTCAACTGGTCGCAAAGAATGCGCCTAAGAAAAATCTGGTCGGCATGGGCGGCACTCTCAGCGTTCCCGGAGCGGGGATCGGTTATCTTCGGGACGGCACGTCGGTCAATTGCGACAAGGTGCAGTTGGACATTCAGCCCACGGGAGACAAACTAAGAATCAATACGATGTTCCCGGTAAACTAGGAGGGGTAACGATGACTGAAAGCGAAAGCGGCAGGCTCCGCTCGCTGCTTCGTCAATTGGCGGAGAAGCTGGGCGGCCAAGAGCCGGATGACGCGCAAGAGATGCGGATCGCCGACCTAATGGAAAGAAATGAGTTCGACGGCGACGCCGAAGTCCCGGCTTGGTTGCTAGACCTGTTGTCCAGCGTAAATAATCGGGACATCACCGGGGTTTGGGTCGATTACGAGCGCGGCGAAGGCGACGACTCGAATTTGTATAATTTGATTCGCGAGCTGAACGAAGCGCTGCCGATCGAATACGAGAACAACGAGGAAAGCTGGCTGCTGACCTTCCCACAGCTGCAGGTAGAAGCGTGCATCTCTTGGGAAGGCGCTTGCTACAAGGTAAGTCGAATCGGCGAAACATGGGAATTCGAAGAAGAACAGTAAGACGCGGGAATTACTAAGCCTGTAGACAAAGCTCCGAACGGGGCGGGGTCTGGAGGCTTTCTTTTTTAGACACGCTCGTTCTATCGGAACGGGCGTTTTTTTATGTCTTTCGCCTGCGGAAAGCAAATATATTACTCATGAATAACATTACATGTAATTAAAAATGCGACATTACATTGAAAAATTAGAATTTTGTGATTGTGCAAGTCATATTACATAACATATAATTTGAATCAATCAAAGAAATTGAGCAATGATCAATGACTTTTTATAAATTGATGTAACCATATATTACGCAAGGCGGTGTCCATTATGCGAATGACGGTGGAGCAGGCGCTGTCGATCTACCCCCTCTCCGAAGGGAAGCTTGTGGCCGGCGCGGCAGGGAAGCATCGCATCGTGCGGTCGATCAACGTCATGGATGCGCCCGATATTTCCGATTGGATCAAGGAAGGGGAGATGGTGTTCACGACCGCTTATCTGATCAAGGATCAACCGATGGCCGCTTCGCAGCTGCTGCGCAAGTTGAACGAGAGGGGGTCGTCGGGCCTCGGCGTCAAGTTGGGGCGATTCTGGAGTTCTATTCCGGAGAGTCTCGTCGAGGAGGCCGATGCGTTAGGCTTTCCGATCATCGAACTTCCGTACGAATTTACGTTCTCCGATCAAATGATCGCCTTATTCCGAGCGGAAATCAAGCGTAGTACGGAGGCGCTCCGAAGCGTCATGGAAAAGCAACGGCGGTTGATGCGATTCGCATTGCGATCCGACCCGATCGTACAGTTGTTCGATGCGGTGGCCGAAATGATCGATTGCAAAATCGCCGTACTGAACGCGCGCGGGAAGATCGTCTTTAACAATAGTCCGATTCCGGATTGGGAGCTGAGTCCGGACGCGACGGAATGCCGCGTGCAGAGGAAAGACTGGCAAGCGTACCGCGCGCCGATCGCGGGGCGGAACCGAACGGCGGGCTGCGTCTTCTTCTTCGTCGAGGATCCGAGCAGGATGGCGGCGGAAGAGGGGTTATACATGCAGGCTGCGGAGCTCCTCGGCTTCCATATGGACGCGAACTTTCAGGACTTCTACGAACTCATCGGGATTTCGGATCGCTCGTCAAGCGCTGCTTGCGGCAAGGAATGCCGGTCGAAGAGTTGGCGGATTGCGCCCGCAAGGTCGGTATCGGAGTGTTCGAAGGCGCGTTCCGATGCGCGTTAACCGATGTGCCGGCCGAGGATGGCGAGACGAGGCAGGCGAAGCTTCAACTGCTGAAGCAGGAATACCTCGGACGCCCCGCGCTCGTAGAGCTGCAAGGCGTGCATGTCCTAATGGAGGAAGGGTTGTTATCGGTGTTTCCGGACGATGGTTTGCCGTCGACCGCACTCGCGGAACTGATTGCGGGCAGCTTGATCGGCTTGGGGACGGAGGATCGCGATGGCCCGAAAGCGGCCGTCAGCTCAAGGAAACAAAAGATCGGCCAACTCCGGGAAGCGTTCGAGGAGGCGAAGGAAACGCTTCGGACCGCGATGCGTTGGGGCGTCCGGGAGCAGGTGGTCGGGTACCGGACGGTGGAGCTAACGTTCCTGTTCGAGCGAGTGCCGAAAGAACGTATGGAGACATATACGAATGCGATTTTAGGCGAGTTGTTGGCCAAAGAGCCGGAGTACGCTCAAGAGATGCTTAAGACGCTAGAAGCTTATATCGAGTGCGACGGCCAAATGAACGAAACGGCGAAACGGTTATTCATTCACCGAAACACGGCGACGTACCGGATCGAGAAATTGAGCGAGCTGCTTGAGATCGATTTGAAAAAAATGAACGATCTGCTGCGGCTGAAGCTGGTATTTTTGTTCCGAAAGATGCTTCATAGCGACGGGGAACGCAAAGGCGGGCGGCAAGGGGTTGTCTGAAACGATTCATTGGCAAAGGAGGGGGGCGCATGGATCCGGAGCGGCTGTTATCGTTCGTCGGCGGATGGAACGGCGTAGCGGTGCTTGCGACGATCGTCGAAACGAAAGGGCATGCCTACCGCAAGAGCGGGGCTGCGATGCTGTTTTATGGCGAAGGGGGCGCCGGGCGGCTCGGGTCGATTAGCCCGGGGTGCCTGGAGGGCGACCTCGAGCTGCGCGCAGAAAGCGTCTGGAGGTCCGGGAAACCGGAGGTCGCGGAATACGATATGCTCCGCCAGGATGATTTGGGCTTCGGCGAAGCGGTAGGGTGCGGAGGGAAGATCACGGTACTATTGGAGCCTGTGCGCGGGGCATTCCGCAGCTTACTGCTCGAAGCGGACAAATATGTAAAGCAGGGCGAGACGGTGACGTTGCTGCGCGGAAGAGGCGAGGAGCGTCCGCGATACGAGTTGATTCGGGGGCTGGCCGTAACCGAAGATCCGAACGCGTTCGCCGTCGCCTTCGCGCCTCGACCTCGTCTCGTACTGTTCGGGGCGGGACTAGACGTCGTTCCGATCGCCTCGGTCGCAGAGCGGATCGGCTTCCGCATTGCGGTGATCGATTGGAGGAAAAACGCGGCCGTCGCATCCCGGTTCCCCCATGCGGAGCTCGTGGTCGGGACGCCGGAGGAAGCTGCGGCCCGGCTCGCGGTCGACGAGCGGGATTATGTCGTCGTATGCAGCCATTCCTTCCGCAGGGACCGCAGCTTCATCCGTGCGATGCTCGGCGCGAAGCCTCGTTATTTGGGCGTCGTCGGGTCGGCCGCAAGAATCCGGTCGCTCTTCGGCGACGAGGAACCGCCGGCTTTCGTTCGAGCGCCGGCCGGCTTGCCGATCGGGGCGGACGGCCCCGAGGAAATCGCCGTCGCGATCGCGGCGGAAATAATTCAGGCGCGAAGAGCCGGCGAATCAGCCCCGCGGAAGGGAGTGACGGGAAATGAAGGTGGCAGGGATTTATTTAGCGGCGGGACAGAGCAAGCGAATGGGGCGTCCGAAGCTTTCCCTGGAGCTTTCCTCAGGTAAGCGATTGGGCGGTGCGGCGCTGCTGCAGCTTGCGAATTGCGGGCTCGATCCGCTCGTCGTCGTCGTCCGAGCCGACGATGCGCTCGACTGGCTTCCGGAACCCCCGATGGGCATGTCCGGTTGGAGGACGGAAAGCTGCTTTACTTCGACCCTCGGGCTATCGTTTTCGCTTCGGTGCGGCTTGAACGCCGTCCTGCCCCAAAACCCGGACGCGGTGTTGGTAGCATTGGCGGATCAACCGTTCATCCGAGCGTCGGAGGTGCGGCGTCTCGTGGCTGCGTTGGAACGGGAGCCTGGGCTTCATTACGCGGCTAGCGGCAACCGAGGCGAAGCGATGCCGCCGTCGCTGTTTTCCAAGGCGGCGTTCCCGGCGCTCGAACAACTGGACGGGGATCGAGGAGCGAAGCGGATCTTCGATTCGCCAGAGTTCAAGGGCGTGGTTCTAGAAATGAGGGATCCGGACTATTTCTTGGACACGGACACGGAGGCGGATTTTCTGAAGACCCAAAGTCGATGGGCGGAAATAGATATATAACGCACATATTACATTATTTATTCATTACACGTCACGTAGTGCGTCGATCACAACGAAAAGGTCGAAATTCGGAATACGAACCAAACTTTACGTTATGTATATTGACGCTAATATGACCCGTGGATATAGTTGAGCTACACTACCGGTTGAGTCCATGGCGTAGTCGAGAGAAAGAGTAGACGTATAGGAGACAGGGGAGGAAGCGTATGAAGAAGAGAAGCAAGGGGTTCAGATCGGCATTAGCCTTGTTGGCGGTGCTCGGGATCGTAATCGCAGGATGCTCGAACGGTTCCGGCGAACCGGAACCGGAGGCGGATGCCTCCGCAGCGGAGACGGGAGCCCTCGAAGCGGAAGCTGCGCCCGAGCCGGAGCTTCCGAAAGTGGCGTTCGTGTATATCGGACCTCCGGGCGACGGAGGGTGGACGTTCGAGCATGACCGAGGCCGCCTGGAGATGGAGAAGGCGCTGGGCATAACGGCGACTTTCGTAGAGAACGTGCCGGAGAGCGCGGATGCGGAACGCGTCATTACAGAGCTGGCGCAGGACCATGACATCATCTTTACGACAAGCTTCGGCTATATGGACTATACGCTCAATGTCGCGAAGAAATTTCCAGACGTTACGTTCCTTCACACGGCCGGCTATAAGACTGCGGAGAATATGAGCAATTATTTCGGACGGAATTACGAAGCGAGCTATCTGTCCGGCATCGCGGCGGGAGCCGCGACGAAATCGAACATCATCGGATACGTCGGCGCCTTCCCGATCCCGGAGGTCATCTACAATATTAACGCCTACGCGCTCGGAATGCAGAGCGTGAACCCGGACGCCGTAGTGAAAGTGGTCTGGTCGAATACTTGGTACGACCCGGCGACGGAGCGGCAAGCGGCGATCTCCTTGCTCGACCAAGGCGCGGACGTATTGATGGCATACCAAGATTCCCCGGCTACGATCCAAGCGGCTGCCGAACGCGGCGGATTTGCAGGCGGCAACGACTCCGACATGACGCGGTTCGCGCCGGAGGCTTACTTGACGAACCCGATATGGAACTGGGGGCCGTACTACACGAAGACCGTTAAAGACATTATGGAAGGAACTTGGACGAACGAACCGTATCTCGGCGATATGGCGGACGGCATGGTCGACATCGCGCCGCTCGGCAACAGCGTGCCGGAGGACATTAAGAAGCTGATCGAGGATACGAAGGCCAAAATCATCGGCGGCGAGATGAATGTGTTTACCGGTCCGATCGTCGATGCGGAAGGCGCAGTGAGAGTGGAGGCAGGCCAAACCATGACCGACGAAGTCATCTACAGCACAGACTGGTTTGTTAAAGGAGTAGAAGGCACGATCCCGAAATAAGGGGTCCGGGTACATTCGTCTATAGGTCAGGTCGGCAACAATCCCTTTCGAACGCCGAAGGGATTGTTGCCGTATAGGGACTTTGTTCGGAAGGAGCGTGCAGGAGATGGCGAGAAGCCCGGCCGTAGAAATGAAGCAAATCGTAAAGCGCTTCGGCGACGTTACGGCGAACGACCATGTCGATTTTTCGGCGAGGCCGGGGGAGGTGCACGCGCTGCTCGGCGAGAACGGAGCGGGCAAGAGCACGGTGATGAGCCTCTTATCCGGCGTCTACCGGGCGAACGAAGGCGAAATTTACATCCACGGTCGTAAGGCCGCGATCCGTTCGCCGAAGGACGCGGCCGCGCTCGGCATCGGCATGGTGTTTCAAAATTTCAGGCTCGTCCAAACGCTGACGGCAACCGAAAACATTGTGCTCGGCGAAGGCGGATTTTGGCGTGGAAAGCGATGGCGCCTTCGCAAGCGGGAGGAAATCGCGGCGCTGTCGGAGCGATTCGGCTTGACGTTCCCGGTCGACCGGCCGATCTGGCAGCTGTCCGTCGGGGAGCAGCAGCGGGTGGAAATCGTGAAGACGCTGTACCGCGGGGCGGACATCGTCATTCTCGACGAGCCGACCTCGGTGCTGACGCCGGGGGAGGCGGAGTTGTTGTTCAGTACGCTGCTTCGGATGAAGCAGGAAGGGAAGACGGTCATTCTGACGACGCATAAGCTGAACGAGGTCATGGCCGTGTCGGACCGGATCTCCGTCATGCGCAAGGGGCGGATGATCGCCGCCGGGATCATCGCTTCGCTGACGAGCGAGCGCGCGTTGGCGCAGTTGATGGTCGGGCGTGAAGTGACGATCCGGAGACGAGAGCGTCCGCAGGCGGCCGACGCCGGCAAGACGCTGCTCGCGGTGGACCGGATCGACGTCGAGACGGAGCAGGGTCGGAACGCGCTTCGGCAGCTCAGCTTCTGCGTCCGCGAAGGCGAGATCGTCGGCGTCGCCGGCGTCGCCGGGAACGGGCAAAAGGAGCTGGCCGAGGTGTTGAACGGCCTCCTGCCTTGGAAGCGCGGAACGATTACGTTCGATGGACGGACGTGGAGGAGCCCTTCGGTGCGCGGAGCGATCGAAGCGGGGATCGCGCATGTGCCCGAGAACCGGATGAAGAGCGGTCTCGCCGGCAGCCTCGGGGCCGTCGACAATCTGCTTTTCAAGTCGTATCGCAAGCCCGAACGGTCCGTCCTCGGCTTCCTCCGGTCGAAGCGTAACCGCGCATGGGCTCGATCGCTCGTGGAGGACTTCGAGATCGTAACGCCGGGCGTGGACGCGCCGGTACGTCAGCTGTCGGGCGGCAACCAACAGAAACTGTTGTTCGCCCGCGAGATGGCGCAAGAGCCGAAGCTGATGGTGGCCGTGCACCCGACCCAGGGGCTTGACGTCGGGGCGACGGAAGGCGTTCATAAGCTGCTGATGGAGCTGCGGTCGCGCGGGAGCGGCGTACTGCTCATTTCGGAGGATCTGGACGAAGTGATGCTGCTCTCCGACCGCATTCTGGTCATGTACAACGGCCGAATCATCGGGGAATCGGCGTTCGACGAAGCGGATCGCGAACGTATCGGCATGTGGATGGCAGGCGTGAACGAGACGAAGGAGGCGACGGTATGAAACAATCTGTCGTCGAGCCGGCACCTCTGAAGGCGCGGTCGATGCGTTCCGCGTTCCGATTCGAGCTGGATGCGTCGGCGACCCGCAGCCCTTGGTGGGTCCCGGTCGCTTCCGTCGCTTTGGCGCTGGGCGTTTGCGCCATATTCATCGCGGCGAACGGCATGAACCCGATTACGGTGTATTCGAAAATGCTAAGAGGCGCTTTCGGCTCCGCCTACGGCCTCAACGAAACGCTCGTGAAGGCGGTCCCGCTGCTGCTCTGCGGTCTCGGGGTGTCGATCGCCTACCGAATCGCCGTATGGAACATCGGCGCCGAAGGCCAGTTCCTTGCCGGAACGATGGCGGCGACCGCCGTGACGATCTACTTGCCGGAGCTTCAGAACGGCTGGGCGATCGCGCTCATGCTCGTCGCGGGCATCGCGGCGGGCGGCGTTTGGGGCCTCTTGACGGCTATTCCCCGCACCCATTTTCAAGTCAACGAACTGATCACGTCTCTCATGCTCAATTATGTCGCTCTCCTGGCGCTCGATTATTTCGTGTTCGGTCCGTGGCGGGATCCGGCCGGCTTCAACTTCCCGGGTTCCCCGGTATTCACGCCGGCACAATCTCTGCCTGCGATCGGGGACACCCGGCTGCACCTCGGCCTCGCGTTCGCGCTGTCGGCGGTCGCCTTGTACTACGTGCTGATAAAGTTTACTCGCTGGGGCTACGAGCTGCGGCTGATCGGCGCGAACCCGACCGCCGCGAAGCACGCGGGCATCAATATCAATAAGCATATTTGGATCGTCATGATCGTCAGCGGCGGGCTCGCCGGTCTAGCGGGCATGGCCGAGGTGTCAGGCGTCACTCATAAGCTTATGCAAGGCATCTCACCCGGGTACGGGTACACGGCGATCATCGTCGCTTGGCTCGCGAAGCTGCACCCGGCCGGACTTATTGTCGCTTCCGTCCTATTCGGCGGGTTGATCGTCGGCGGTTACAGCGTCCAGACGATCGGAATGCCGTCATCGGTGACGGATATGATTCAAGGCGGGATCTTGTTTTTCCTGATCGCCGGCGACATGGTCGCCAAATTCCGGCTGCGGCGCCGCTGAGGGGAGAATACGGCCAATGGATTTAGCCATTCAATTGATCGCGGCCGCGATGTCCGCCGGAACGCCGCTGCTGCTGGCCGCGCTCGGCGGCATCTTAAGCGAACGCTCCGGCATCATTCAGCTCGGAGCGGAAGGTCTCATGCTTATGGGGGCGGTCGTCGCTTGCCTGACGTTCATCGGTTCGGAGAGCATCCCGTTAACGCTGCTCGCGGTCGTCGCCGTGACGGCGGCGCTGGGACTGCTGCACGCGTTCATGTGCGTGACGCTGCGGGCGAATCAAATTATGGCGGGCCTCGCGTTGACGTTGTTCGGCGGGGGATTGAGCGCCTACCTCGGGCGGTCGGTCAGCGGTCTGCCGCTCCCAGGCACGATGCCTCGCATCCATCTCGACTGGCTCGAGCCGGTGCCGGCGATCGGCCGGTTGTTCGCGCATCTGGATATCCTGACATGGTTCAGCTTCGCCCTTGTCGCCGCCCTGCATCTGTTAATCCATAAGACGTCTTGGGGGCTGCATCTGAAGGCGGTCGGGGACAATCCCGCGACGGCCGATGTCATGGGTATCCGCGTCCAAGCGCTTCGTTACGCGTACGTCGTCGCCGGGGCCGCGCTCATCGGTCTCGCAGGCGGCTACATGCTGTTGGTGTACACGCCGAGCTGGACGGAAGGCATGACGGCGGGCAAAGGCTGGATCGCGGTCGCGCTGATCATCTTCGCCCGGTGGAATCCGCTCCGAGCGCTGTTCTGCTCTTACTTCTTCGGGGCGCTCGACATGATCGGTTTTCGAATTCAGCTCATCGGAAGCGATATTCCGCCTTACTTCTTGAAGATGATTCCTTACGTCGTTACCGTTTTTGTGTTGATGTATCTCGGCTGGCGCAATCGCAACAAGCCGTCCGGCACGCCGGAGGCGCTGGGCATCCCGTATATCCGGGAACAGCGATTTTAGTTTCGAATAGAGGAGGCGATTCGAACATGGCCATCGGCGTCGAAGGGTTATCCGGTATGCCCGCCGTGCTGCAGCCCCGCGACGTTGCGGAGGCGTGGCGATGGAAGCGAACGCTCGGCGCGTCCGCCGCGTTCGTCTCGGGCGGCACGCTGCTGCGCACGCAGTGGGAGAACGGCCTCGCGCCCATGCCTCGGAGTCTGATCGATCTCCGAGGCTTGCCGGGGTTCTCCGGCATCGATGCGAGCGACGATCGAATCTCCATCGGGGCGCTTGTCACGCTTTCCGATTGCCGGAGAAGCCCGGCGCTTGCGCTCCGGGCGCCGGCCCTGACGGAGGCGGTTCGGGTCATCGGCGCCCCGTCGATCCGGAACCTCGGGACGATCGGCGGCAATGTCGTCTCGGGCATCGGAGACGTCTGGCCGGCGTTGCTCGTTCACGACGCGGAGCTCGAGTGGTTCGGGGACCGCGGCGGGATCAACGAACCGGCGGAGGCGTGGGTTCGGCGCTTCGGGACGGCGTCCGAACCCCGCGTGCTGACCGCGATTCGGCTGCCTTCCAGCTCGAACAGCGGCGGCGGCCCCTTCTTCGAAGCGTACCGCAAGGTGTGCCGGCGCGAAGGGTTCGCGCCTTCTCTCGTGACGGTCGCGCTGCGCGGCCGGCTCGACGAAGCCGGCCGATGGACGACGTGCCGCATCGCGGCGGGCGGCGGGACGGCAAATCCGAAGCGGCTTGCGGCGGCGGAAGCGCTGTGGAACGGCAAGACGTCCGAGGAGTTGAATTTCCAGTCGTTGTATCAGTCTGTCGAAGAGGAATACGAGGCCGCGTCGGATCCGTTCGCGGACGCGGGCTATCGGCGCAAGACGGCGGCGGGGCTCGTTGCCGCGGCGCTATGGGAAGCGTCAGGGCAAGGCTGAACGGAATCGACCGGGGGACCATGGGGAGGGATCGAGATGCTGCTGCATCGGACATCGAGCGGCGCGCGGTGGCGCGTCCGCCCGGACGGGAAAGAGAAGGTGACGGGGCGGCTCGCGTATTTGACGGATCTACAGGCGGAACGCATGCTGTACGGCCGCGTGCTGCGCAGCCCGTATCCCCATGCATGGGTATTGTCGATCCGCACGGAGGCGGCCGAACGGCTGCCCGGCGTGCGAGCAGTCGCGACGTGGAAGGACGTGCCGGGACTGAATAAGTTCGGTATCGCCTTTCCGCACCAGCCGGTATTTTGTCGGGATCGAGTCCTCTACGTCGGCGACGCGATCGCCGCGGTCGCGGCGGACAGCGACGAGATCGCGGAGCGGGCGCTGTCGCTCATTGAAGTCGATTACGAAGAACTCCCGCCGATCGACGATCCGGAGGCGGCGCTGCGGCCGGAGTCGCCGAAGCTGCATCCGGACGGCAATGTGCTGCACCGCACGGAGTACCGCATAGGCGATCCGGACGCCGCGTTCGAGCACTGCGCGGTCGTCGTAGAAGAGACGTACTATACACCGAGACAGATGCATACGTACATGGAAACGGAAGGCGGTCTGTTCGTACCGGAGCCGGACGGTCGCTTGACCTCGTATTCGGCGACCCAACACGGTCTTATGGACCTGATGCAGCTCTCCCGCATCCTCGCGATCCCGGAAGAGCGCATTCGCGTCGTCTCCAGTCCGATCGGCGGCAGCTTCGGCGGTAAGGACGAGTTGAACGTGCAGCCCTACGGCGCCATTCTCGCGCTGAAGACCGGACGGCCGGTCAAACTGCATAACTCCCGGACCGAGTCCGTGCGCGCGGGGTTGAAGCGACACCCGATGAAGATCGCGATGAAGACGGGCGTCGATGCCGACGGACGGCTCGTCGCTCACCGCGTGCGCATCGTCTCCGATACGGGGGCGTACGCGACGCTCGGCGCCGAGGTGCTGAATTTCGCCACCGAACACGTCGTCGGTCCGTACCGGATCGAGCATGTCGACGTCGAAGGGGTCGCGGTCTACACGAACAACGGCGTCTCCGGCGAATTTCGAGGCTTCGGGGGCAATCAAGCCATCTATGCGCTCGAAGGGCAGATGGACCGGCTCGCCGCCGCGCTCGGCATGGAGACTTGGACGTTCCGCAGCTTGAACCTGCGACAATACGGCGACCCGGGGCCGCTCGGACAGCGCATCGCCCAAACCCGCGGCGCCGAACAGGTGTGGGAGGCGTTGACGAAGAGCGAGCTGTATCGGAGCGGCTCCGGAACCCCTTCGGACGCAAGGCCATGGATTCGTACCGGCGTAGGGGCGGCCATCGCCATGCATGGCGCCGGGCTCGGCTTCGGCATTCCGGACCCGGGCGGCGGCGTGCTGCGATTGGCGGAGGACGGCAAGATCGAAGCGATCTTCGGCTACGAGGAGTTCGGGCAGGGGCTGCTCGCGACGCTCGAGCAGATGATGACGGAACAATTCGGCTTCGCCGCGGACGATCTGCGGCTTGTGATCGGCGACACGGACGTCGTGCCGAACAGCGGCTCGAGCACGGCTTCGCGGGCGACCAGCATGATGTGGATGGCGCTTCGGCGGCTGCGTCCCGTCTTCGAGGAGCGGCTGCTCGCCGAGGCGAGCGCCGCTGCGGGGCTCCCTGCGTCGGCGCTCCGCCTCGGCGCCGGCGGCGTTCGGGCGGCGGACGAGGAAGGCGCTATCGTAGTTTCCTACGAACGCCTCGCCCAAACCGTGCGGGAGCCGATCCGCTGCGAGACGAAGCTGCACTATCCGCTGACGCCCGACGAACGGGTCGGCGCCCACTTCTTGTATACGTACGCAGCGGCGGCCGTTAAGGTCGAGGTCGACACGTTGACCGGCCGCGTCCGGGTGCTGGACCAGTACCATGCGGTGGCCGCGGGACCTGTCGCCAATCCGCAGGGGTATCTCGGACAGATCGAAGGCGGCAGCGGCATGGCGATCGGTTTCACGATCATGGAAGACGCCGTTATGAGAGAAAGCCGGTACATGACGACGAATCTGGATACGTATTTGGTGCCGACGGTACTGGATATGAAAGGTTCGATCCAAGTGGAAGCGATCGAGGAGCTTCCGGAGGACGATGCCTACGGACCGCGCGGCATCGGAGAAATCGGGACGGTTGCGCTGGCGCCGGCGATTTGCGAAGCGGTCTATCAGGCGGTCGGCCGCCGCTTGGCGAAGCTGCCGATCGACCCGGCCGAGCTGCAGGAAATGCCGGCGTTCACCCGCGACAAGGGAGGAGGAACCGACCATGATGGATAAAGCGAACGACGCCGGCTTGTATCGGTTAGAGTGCGAGATCAACGAGACGCCGATCACGATCGACGTCCTCCCGTCGCGCCGGCTCCTCGGGGTGCTTCGCGATGAATTGGCGCTAACCGGCACGAAGCGGTCCTGCGAGCTCGGTCGCTGCGGCGCCTGCATGGTGCTGCTCGACGGCAAGCCCGTTAACGCATGCCTCGCGATGGCCTACCAATGCGCAGGCGCACGCATTACGACGATCGAGGGAATCGGCAATCCGGAGACGGGGCTCGACCCGGTGCAGCAAGCGTTCCTTGAGGAAGGCGGCTTCCAATGCGGGTACTGCACCCCCGGCATGGTCGTCTCGGCGAAGGCGCTCTTGGCGGAGAATCCGTCGCCGACCGACGCGGAGATCGAAGAAGCGTTATCCGGCAACATTTGCCGATGCACGGGGTACGCCAGCATCTTGAGGGCGATACGCCGCGCGATCGAATCGGGAAAGGGGAGACGGCATGACTGACGGATCGAGGGAGCAGACGCTCCGTTATTTACGTATGGCGGTCGAAGTGTCGCGGCGCGCCCGAGCCATGGGGAATACGCCGTTCGGGGCGATTCTGGTCGACAAGGACGGCAACGTCGTGCTTGAGCAGGGAAATATCGAAATTACGGAATCGAACTGCACGGGGCATGCGGAGACGACGTTGATGGAAGCCGCTTCGAAGCGGTACACGAAGGCGGAGCTGCGGACCATGACGATGTATACGACCGTCGAGCCGTGCGCGATGTGCGCCGGAGCGATGTATTGGGGGAATCTCGGGAAGGTCGTATACGGCGTATCGGAGAAGACGCTTCTGGCGCTTACCGGCGACGACGAGACGAACCCTACGTTCGACTTGCCATGTCGGGAAGTGTTCGCCCGTGGGCAGAAGCCGATCGTCGTGGAGGGTCCCGTTCCCGAGGTAGAATCGGACGTCCTGGCCGTGCATGAGGGGTATTGGTCATGAGCATACCGCTGGCCGCGCTCAACGCGATGGGCAAGGAGATGTTCGTCGAAACGCTGAAGGACGTCTTCGAGCATTCTCCGTGGGTGGCGGAAGGCGCGTACGCCGCGGCGCCGTTCGATTCGGTCGCTTCGCTGCGCAGCGCCATGATGGACGTCGTTCGGAACGCGGGGGAAGACAAGGTGCTCGGATTGTTTCGGGCGCATCCCGACCTCGCGACTCGTCTCGCGATCAGCGATTGGTCCGCGGCGGAACAGCAAGGCGCCGGGCTGGATCGTCTTTCCCCCGCGGAATTCGAAGCATTCTCCGAGCTGAACCGCGCGTACGTGGGGAAATTCGGATTTCCGTTCTTGTTCGCGGTCCGGGGAAAGACGAAGGAGGACATTGAAGAGGCGATGCGGATGCGGCTGCCGCGTTCGGCTTTCGAGGAGAGGGAGCAAGCGCTCCGGGAAATCGAGAAGATCGCCGGCTTTCGTCTGGTTGATTTAATAGAAGCTTAGAGGACGATCCAGGGGGAGGAAACCGCGTATGTTGGAACCCGTGAACGGACGCACCATGTATTACGGCAAGGGCGACGTCTTGGTCTATCGCACCTATGCGCGACCTTTGGCGGTGGCGGGCATTCCGGAGTCGGGATTCGCCGGCTGCGACAATGTCATTTTCGCGCATAACATTACATTCGCCGTGACGGGGGAGGCGTTCTTGCCTTCGTTCACGGAAGGGGACAACTCCATGGTCGTGGCGACGGATTCGATGAAAAACTTCATCCTGCGGCAGACGGCGGAATTCGAGGGCGGCACGACGGAGGCGCTGCTTGCGTTCTTGGCTCGGCGCTTCTTGGAAAAGTACCCTCACGCGACGAGCGTCGCGCTGACGGGCGACCGCCTGCCGTTCGACGGCGTGCCCGGCAGCGATCTTGTGTTCCGCCGTTCGCGCAACGATCGCGCTTCGGCGACGCTGACGGTGCGTCGGACCGGCGACGGCAGCTTAGGCATCTCGTCGCATGCGTGCGCGCTCAAGGACCTCCAGCTGATCAAGGTCAGCGGCAGCTCCTTCCACGGCTTCGTGCGGGACGAATATACGACGCTGCCGGACAGTTACGATCGTCCGCTGTTCATCTTCCTCGATATCGGTTGGATCTATGAGGATCCTTCGGACGCCATAGCGCCGGACCGGGGGCGGTACGTCGCCGCCGAACAGGTGCGCGACATCGCTCAGGCTTTGTTCCACGAACGCAACAGCCCGTCGATCCAATCTCTGATTTATCACATCGGCTTGCGCGTGCTGGAACGGTTCCCTCAGCTGCGCGAGGTGCGCTTCGAATCGAACAACCGCACGTGGGAGACGGTGGTAGACGCCGTCGACGGAGCCCGGGGCGGCGTCTTCACGGAGCCGCGTCCGCCGTACGGCTTCCAAGGCTTTTCCGTGACGAAAGCCGATCTGCCGGGGAGCGGACGATGAGCGGCCGGCTGACGACGCATGTGTTGGATACGGCGCATGGCCGCCCCGCCGCCGGCATGAGGCTGCAGCTGTGGCGGAGAGAGGCGGGGGCTCCGGCGCTGCTGGTGGCGGTTGCGGAGACGAACGCGGACGGCCGTCCTGACGCGCCGCTCCTCTCCGGCGCGTCGATGACGCGCGGTACGTATGAGCTCGTGTTTTTTGTCGGCTCGTATTATGCGCGGGTGTCTCCGGGGAGCAAGGCGTTCCTCGACGAGGTGCCGGTTCGGTTTACGATGGATGCGCCGGAAGAGCACTATCATGTGCCCTTGCTGGTCGCGCCGGGAGGCTACAGCACCTACCGCGGAAGTTAAGGAAGGAGGAGTCGGGATGGCGACTTACGAGCTAGTCGTTACCGGCGGATTCGTCGTCTGCGAGAGCGGCGGCGTGCGGGATATCGACATCGGCGTGAACGGCGGCAGGATCGCCGCCTTGGCTCCGTCGTTGTCGGGCGAATCGACGATCGACGCGGCCGGCTGTTACGTGCTGCCGGGGATGGTCGACGCGCACGTACATTTCAACGAGCCGAATTTCGGACACTGGGAGGGGTTCCGGACGGGTTCCGCCTCGCTGGCCGCCGGCGGGATCACGACGTATATCGACATGCCGCTGAACGGCAATCCCCCGACCGTGACGCCGGCGGCGTTGGCGGCGAAGGCAAGCCTTGCCGAGGGCGCTTCCGCGGTCGATTACGCTTTCTGGGGCGGTCTGGTACCGGGGCATCTGGACGAGATCGAAGCGATGGCGTCGCTCGGCGTCGTCGGGTTCAAGGCGTTCATGTCCAGCCCGGGCGGAGAGGGCGACGGCCGGTTCCGCGAGGTAGACGATGCGACCTTATTCGAAGGCATGCGGCGGATCGCCTCGATCGGCGGGCTGCTCGCGCTTCATGCGGAGAGCGATTCCATCACATCCCTCCTCGCGGCGGATGCGCTGGCGAGCGGCCGGACGAGCGCGCGCGACTTCGCGGCGTCGCGTCCGATCGCCGCGGAGACGGAGGCGGTGGGAAGGGCGCTCGTATTCGCGGAGCGCGCCGGGTGCCGGTTGCACTTCGTGCATATCAGCAGCGCCGACGCCGTCCGCCTGATCGACGCCGCGAAGCGGCGGGGTCAAGACGTCACCGTCGAGACCTGTCCGCATTACTTGACGTTGACCGAAGACGATATGGCGTCTCTTGGAGCCGTCGCGAAATGCGCGCCTCCGCTGCGGAGCGACTCCGAACGGCGGCAATTGTGGGAACAAACGGCGGCGGGCCGTATCGATCTGATCGCCTCGGACCATTCGCCCTGCCCGCCCGAGCTGAAGGAAGGTTCCTTTTTCTCGGCGTGGGGAGGGATATCGGGGGCGCAGAGCAGCTTGGAGCTGCTCTTCGACGAAGCGGTGCTGCGCCGCGGTTTGCCGCCGACGCTCGTCGCCGAGCTGACGGCGGCGGGGCCTGCCCGACGGTTCGGGCTCTCGGACCGCAAGGGCGCGATCGCGGTCGGCCTCGACGCGGATCTGGCCGTGCTCGACCCGAACCGAGCGTACACGCTGCAAGCGTCGGATTTACGGTACCGACACCGTCACAGCCCCTATCTCGGCAGGACGTTGGGCTGTAAGATTCGGGAGACCTTGCTTCGCGGGGAGAGCGTATATCAGGAGGAAACAGGGAACGTCGTCCCGGGCGGCGGACGTTTCCTCCGGAAATCTTGAGGAGGGGACGCGAATGGACACAGTAAATGTCTTACGAGCTGCGCCCTTAATGCACGACGTACTGCGCGACTTGGCGTCCTTCAGCGCGGACGGCCCCGGCGTCACCCGCCTGCTCTACAGCCGCGAATGGGGAGAGGCGCAGCAGTATTTGATGCGGCGCATGACGACGCTTGGCTTCGACGTTCGCTGCGACCGCGTCGGCAACGTGTACGGACGTGTAGAGGGAGCGCGCTACGGCGCTCCTGCCGTCCTGACCGGATCGCATGTGGATACGGTGCGATGCGGAGGCGTCTTCGACGGCGCTTACGGCATCGCGGCCGGTATCGCGGCGCTCGATTGGCTGCGCCGCACGTATGGACCTCCGATTCGACCGCTGGAGATCGTCTCCTTCTGCGAGGAGGAAGGGAGCCGGTTCCCGCTTTCCTATTGGGGCTCCGGCAATGTGACCGGTGCGTACGACCTTGCGGAAGCGCCTCGGCACATCGACTTCGCGGGGATCTCCATGCAGGAAGCTATGGTCGCGGCAGGCTACGGCCGAGAGGACCAGGCCTTGCCGAGGCGGACCGACATTGCCGCCTTCGTGGAGGCGCATATCGAACAGGGCGTGACGCTCGAACGCCTCGGGCACGACGTCGGTATCGTGACGGCCATCGTCGGGCAGAAGCGGTTTATTGTTAAGCTGACCGGGGAAGCGAACCACGCCGGCACGACGCCGATGACGATGCGGCGGGACCCGTGCGCGGGCGCCGCCGAGATCGTCGCCAAGCTGGAGCGAATGGCGCTTCAAGCCGGCGACCCGCTCGTCGCGACGGTCGGTCGATTGGAGCTGTCGCCGAATACGCCGAATGTCATTCCCGGCTCCGTCACGTTCACGATCGACGTGCGGCATGCGGAAGAAGCGACGTTATCCGCCTTCGGCGATGCGGTTTCGCGCCTGGTGCAGGAGGTTTCCGCGCGACGCGGATTGCAGGCGGAGACGTCCCTATGGGTCGACACCGCGCCGGCGCCGATGCATCCGGCGTTGTACGGTTCGATGGAGCGCATTAGCGCAGCTAAGGGGCTATCTCCCCGCCTGATGACGAGCGGCGCCGGACATGACGCGCAGATGCTGCAGACGATCTGCCCTTCGGCGATGGTGTTCGTGCCGAGCCGGCATGGCGTCAGTCATTCCCCGGAAGAATATTCGTCCCCCAAAGCGCTGGAAGACGGACTTGAGGTATTGATCGCCATGCTCTACGAATTGGCTTACGAGGAGCGGTTGCCATGAGACGGTTTGCCGATTTGTCCCCTTCCCCCCGAACCATTCTGACCCCCGGCCCCGTCGAGGTCGATCCCCGCGTGCTGCGGGCGATGTCGCATTCGATCCTCGGTCAGTTCGATCCCGAGTTTACCTCGCTTATGAACGAGACGATGCAGATGCTTCGCGAGACGTTCGTTACGGCGAATGTGTGGGCCTATCCGGTGGACGGTACGTCCCGTTCCGGCATCGAGGCGGTGCTCGTCTCGCTCATCTCTCCCGGGGATAGGGTGCTCGTTCCGATCTACGGGCGATTCGGGCATCTGCTGCATGAGATCGCCGACCGCTGCGGCGCGGAGGTCGCGACGATCGAGAAGGAATGGGGGTACGTATTCGATCCGGAGGAAGTGATCGCCGCCATCGACGACTTCCGACCGGCCTTCGTGGTTATGGTGCACGGAGAGACGTCGACGGGGCGGGCGCAGCCGCTTGCGGATATCGGCCGCGCGTGCCGGGAGCGGGGCGTCCTTCTTATCGTCGATGCCGTCGCGACGATCGGGGGCGTGCCGGTCGAGACGGACGGTTGGATGTTAGACGCGGTCGTCGGCGGCACGCAGAAGTGCTTATCCATTCCGGCCGGCATGGCGCCGATTACGTATAACGCCGCGGCGGAGCGCAAGGCGCTCGCCCGCAAGCGGATCGAGAAGGGGCTGCTCGGTGCGGCGGCCGAACCGGGGGACGTCCTGCGGCCGATTCGGAGCAATTACTTGGACCTCAGCCAACTGCAGGACTACTGGAGCCCGCTGCGGTTAAACCACCATACGGAAATGACGTCGATGCTGTACGCGCTCCGCGAGGGTCTTCGCTTGGTGCTGGAAGAAGGGCTGGAAGCCCGCTTCGTCCGCCATCGGCTCCACGAGCGGGCGCTGATGGCCGGACTTGAAGCGATGGGCATGCGACTGTACGGCGATCCTTCTTGCAAGCTGACCGTCGTCACCTGCGTACTCATTCCCGACGGGGTCGACGGCGAATCGGTCCGGTCCATGCTGCTCGAGGCGTTCGGCATCGAAATCGCGAGCTCCTTCGGTCCGCTGAGAGGGCGGATTTGGCGCATCGGCACAATGGGGTACAGCTGCAACCGGAAGAATGTGCTCCACTTGCTCGGCGCGTTCGAAGCGACGCTCGTTCGGCACGGCGTGACGCTTCCTGCCGGCGAGGCCGTTCAGGCGGCGCTGACGGTGTACGAGAGTGGAGAACAGCCATAGCGAAAAGTTACATCGAGGATTTCGTCACGCAGAAGGATTACCGCTTCTCCGGCAGCGGCGGCAATCCTTCGCCCGCCGCGATCCGGGCGACGCCTTCCTGACAGACGCCATACGGGAGCCATCGACAAGTCGCGCACATGCGCGGAATATCCTCTTCTTGCATATGCAGCTTCACGCTTGCAAGGATGTCCCGCCATTCCGCCTTATCCCCTCGCTTGTAGCCGAGCCGCCGCAGCACATCGTCGTCTCGCTCCCGGACGCTCGCCGCATCGCAATGATACGGCTTATCCTCGGGGTAACAAGCGCATAGGTCGTCGGGTCCCTGTACGATCTCGATTTCGGTGCGCGGTTCGCGGCGAAGCCGTTCATACACGTCCGCCATGTTCGCCGCGAAAGCGGGCGAGTACCCCATGCCTCGAAACCCTAATAAACATAAAAGATGATGTCCGCGCAACTTGACGCTCACAGCGATACCTCCTCTATAACGCGAATAACTAGAAGCAATGTAAACATCGATAGACCCGCCCAAACGATTTGCTTCTCTCGTCGCGCGTTTCCTTCCAAGCCCAAGACATACCGAGGGACGGACTTGAACCGGTTCGGTTGCATAAATCCTTTCATCTCCAGCGCGACGATAAGATCCTCGACGGCTTGAATCAATGCAATCAGCAGAGGGATGACGAAAACGGGGAGGTCGAGTAGATGGACTTGCCCCGGCTTCGCGCCTCGCTTGCCGCGCGTCATCGCGATTGCGGCGAATCGATCCGCCTCTTCGAGAATGAGCGGGATAAATCGGAGCACGAGAGACGCGCTTAGGGCCAGCACCTCCACGGGGAAGCCGATGCGCTTTAACGGACGAAGCCCGCGTTCGAGCCCGGTTTTCATGTCGGCTGTACTCGTCGATAAGGTGAAGACAAGACCGAATGCGGTAATCTCGAAAAATGCGAACAGCCTGCGGAACGTCTCGATCGCCGGCTCGAAGGAGAAGCCGAAGGGCGTTCCGAATCGAATGCCGGAGAAGGCGACGGCGAACGCCATAAGCCAAAAGAGAGGCTTGCAAAGGCGAAACAGCCGTTTCCGATCGACGGCCGTCAAGGCGGACATGCAGCCGAAAGCGAGCGGCAGCACGGCCGCTACGCCGGTCCAACCGGTCTGTAAGACGATGCCGACGGACACGAGCGTATATGCTAACCACTTCCGCAGAGCATCCGTGCGGTAAAGAAAGCCCCGTCGATCCCCCTCATCTCGGGACGATTCGGAATCGTGTTCCGCCGAAGACATCGCGGGAACCAGATTCGCATCGCCGCCGAGCGAACGCTTCGACGCCCCCCGCGCGTTTGCCGCGATCGCTTCGGCCATCCTCTCCGGCGTTAAGGCGCTCGGAGGGACGGGAACGCCCGCCCGGCAGAGCATCGATGCCGCGAACATCGCCTCCGGGAGACCGACCCCGCTAGACAGGAGCAGTTCAGGTTGCGCGGCTAACGTATCCGACGCGACATCCGCGACGAGTTCCCCGTCGCGGAGGACGACGACCCTATCGGCGATGGGCAGGAACGCATCCAAGTCATGCGTCGCAAGCACGATGCCGCAGCGGCTCTTCCACTCCGATAGCTCCGCGGTAAAGCGCGCGAGCGCGTGTCCGTCCAAACCGGCGGAAGGCTCGTCGAGGAACAACCAAGGCGTCCGCGTCGCCATGATCGTCGCCAACGCCACGCGCCGCTTCTGCCCGCCGCTTAACTGAAAGGGGGAGATGGACGTTATGGCGGGGGGAAGGTTGTGGCTCTCGAGCGCCGACGAGATGCGCTTGGCGCTTTCTTCGGCAGGCAGACGATAGGGCCGTAGGGAATAATCGAATTCGCCCTGCACGGTAGGCGCGAACAATTGATGCTCGGGAAATTGGAAGGCTAACGCGGTTTCCTGTAGGATCTTACGATCCGGACGGTTGCCGTTCCACAGCGGCCGTTCGTCGAACGTCACGTTCCCGACGGAAGGCGGCGTCAGACCGGCCATCGCTCGCAACAGCGTCGACTTACCGGAGCCTGACCGGCCGACGACAAGCGTGATCGCGCGGTCTTCCGCCGCGAAGGAGACATCGCGTACAATCATGCGATCCGGTAAGTCCGTACCCGCCACGGCTAGATTGTTTACCCGCAAGGTCATGCCGTCGTCACCGCCTCCGCAAGCGCTTCCGGACGCAACGGACGAGACGCGAGCGGGTAACCGAGCGCGAGAAGCGCCTTCGCCGTACGAACGACGAAAGGCGGCTCGAAGCCCAGCGACTTGCAGGGAGCCGCTTCGCCGTCTCCGTAGAAGAAAGTTTCGACGCCTCCGTCATAGACGATCCGTCCATGCTCCAGCACCAAGACGCGCTCCGCGGCCGCGACCTCTTCCATCCGATGCGTCGTCCATACGATCGTTCGACCGCTTCGATGCAGCGATACGGCCGCGTTCAGCACCGCTTGTCGGGAGGCGGGGTCGAGCATCGACGTGGCTTCGTCGAATACGATGCAATCCGCACCGGCGACCAGGCAGCCCGCTACGTTCAACAACTGCTTCTGTCCGCCGGACAGCCGCTTGACAAGCGCGTCAAGCGGGACCGTCAAGCCAAGCCCGCGCAGCAGTTCCTCCCAGCGGGAGCGGACGTGGTCCGGTGCCGAAGTTTCCAACTCCCGCGAAGCGCACAGAGCCAGTTCTTCGATCACCGTCTCGCCCAATATTTGCGTCTCCGGTTGCTGCAGCACCATGTGAACGGAGACGTCCTCGCCAACGCTTCTGCGTCCCTCCGAGAGCGGCGCGATCCCGGCCAGCGCTTTCGACAGCGTACTCTTACCGCCGCCGTTGCGACCGACGAGGGCGGTCCAAGACCCTCTATATAAATCTAGCGAAACGCGCTCCAACGCCGAAATCCTCGCCGACGATGCGCCGACGTAATGTACGGTCGCTTCGCGTAACGTAACTGCAATCTTTTCCATAGGGGCTATTCAATCCTTGCTTGATGTGATACAATCCATCTGCCAATTGTTAACCAATATTTCAATTCCGGGTTAACAATGATACTTTACCATACTCAAGGAGTGGGGTTCAATTGAAACAGTCGTTTTCTTTGCGAGGAGTGGCTTTTAGCGCCCTGTTCGCCGCGCTGGTCGTCGTATTCGGGTATATCAGCATTCCGCTCGGTTTTACGCCGGTGCCGATCACGCTGCAGACGCTTGCCGTGATGCTCGCCGGGGGATTGCTCGGAGCGCGTTACGGCTTTTTCAGCATGATGCTTATTGTCGTACTAACGGCGCTTGGACTTCCGTTGCTGGGTGGGAGGGGCGGGATCGCGGCGCTGCTCGGGCCGACTGGAGGGTACGTCGTTGCGTGGCCGTTCGCAGCGCTCTTGATCGGTTTCGTCGTCGGGAAGGTACGTTCCACGGGTTGGGCTGGATACGCTGTCGTCTTCCTCGCCATGGCGTGCTTCGGTTCGCTCCTTCTGTACGTGACCGGCGTGCCGTGGCTTGCTCATTCGCTCAATCTGCCGCTGTCGAAAGCGTTGGCAGGAGGGTTTTATCCATACATCCCAGGGGATTTGATTAAAGCTTTCGCGGCTACCGCGATTACCGTGGCGCTTCGGCGAGCGTTCCCGCAAGAGCGGCTGACCGGGCAAGGGAGTTACGTCGTTCGCGAGCAGGAGGCCCCGTCGTTACGCCGATAAATCGCGCGGTACTCGCCGATTGGATATCACCTTCATCGCAGGCGCCCGAACCGGGCGTCTTTTTTCATATCATCGGACGACGCGACGACTGTCGCGTTTCGTTGGGCATAAGCACATCTTACCCGCGACGCATATGGTGGTATGTACGGATGACGAAATCATCAACGATGGAACTTGGGGTGAGGCAATGTCGAGCTGCGTGGCCTATTTTTCCGCCGAATTCGGCATCGATGAAACGCTGCCGATTTATTCCGGCGGCCTTGGCGTGTTGGCGGGAGACCATATTAAGGCTGCTAACGATTTGGATCTCCCGCTAATCGGGGTCGGGATTTTTTATAGTCAGGGGTACTTCCAACAGCGAATTCGCGAAGACGGCGTGCAAGAACATCTCTTCCCCCGGATCGACCCGCTAACCTCTCCCGTTAAGCCGGTCCTTACATCGGACGGCCGCCCCTTATCGGTCGAGGTCCCGATCGCCGATCGCAAAGTCGTCTTGACCGCCTGGTCCGCGGTAGTCGGACGGGTGACGGTCTACTTATTAAGCTCCGATGTGGACCGAAATCAAGAGCAGGACCGACGATTAACCGATCATCTGTATCCGGGCGACCCGGACACTCGCATCAGTCAGGAAATCATTCTGGGCATCGGCGGCGTCAGATTGCTCCGCGCGTTAGGCATTCGCCCCGGAGTTTGGCATCTTAACGAGGGGCATTCCGCTTTCTTGGCATTGGAACGGATTCGAGAATTGTCGGCCGAGGGGACGTCATTCGATACGGCGCTGGAAGCAGTGAAGGCGAGTACGTTGTTTACCACGCACACTCCGGTTCCGGCCGGGCACGACGTATTCGGGTTGGAACTCATGGATCGTTATTTCGGGGATTATTATTGGCAGCTCGGCGCGGACCGGGAGAAGGTGTTGGCGCTGGGCCGCATCGGCGACGGTTTTAATATGACGCGCCTTGCCGTTACGGTATCTACGAAGGTGAACGGCGTGAGCAAACTTCACGAAGAGGCAACCAAAGAATTGCTTCATCGATGGATGCCGCATATTCCGAAGGAAGACATCCCGGTCGATTCGATTACGAACGGCATTCATCTCGGCACCTGGTTATCGCCGGGCATGAAAGCGTTGTTCGACGAGTATCTCGATAATTTATGGGAGAAAAAAATCGCGGATCCGAAAACTTGGCTTCCGATTCGATCGATACCGGCTTCCGCGTTATGGGAGCAGCATCTTCGGAACCGGTCCGGTATGATCGAACGGCTGGGTCTCCCGATCGCGGCTCCCTCCGTCGGGAAGACGTTGATCGTCGGCTTCGCGAGACGATTCGCAACGTATAAGAGAGCTAATCTGTTGTTTCACGATTTGGAACGTCTGGATCGCATCGTCAACGACCCGTCGCGTCCCGTATGCTTTATCTTTGCGGGTAAAGCCCATCCTTCCGACCGGCCGGGTCAAGAACTCATTAAGAAAATCGTAGAAGTCTCGCAATCCGAGCGATTCAAAGGGCGCATTTTCGTTGTGGAGAACTATGATATGGAAAAAGCGAAGGCGTTGGTCCAAGGGGTTGACGTCTGGCTGAATACGCCGGCGAAGCCGATGGAAGCAAGCGGAACGAGCGGTCAAAAAGCGGCTGTAAACGGCGTTCTGAACTGCAGCGTTCTTGACGGCTGGTGGTGCGAGGGGTATAACGGCCGAAACGGCTGGGCGATCGACGGAGCGACGGAAGGAAGCGATCAGGAACGAATTCGCGCGGACAGCGCGGCTTTATACGAGTTGTTCGAGAGCAGGATCGTCCCGTTGTACTACGACCGCGACGAACAGGGCATTCCGACGGAATGGGTCGCCATGATGAAAGAATCGATATGTTCGTTGGCACCGGTCTTCAATACGCAGCGAATGGTCGACGAATACTGGAAACAGTTGTATGCTCCTGTCATGACTCGAGGCAGGTATTTCGCCGCCGATGGCCTAGAGGTTGCTGCCAGGGTAGCTGCTTATAAGCGATTTATCCGCGACAACTGGCATGAAGTTCGGGTCGGCAGGACGGGCGTTTCGTCTCTACGGGTCACGAAAATCGGTCTCACCATGGTTCGCTTCGAGGCGGAGATCGCATTAGGACCGATCTGGCATAAAGACGTTAAAGTGGAAGCGGTCGGTTCTGGAAAGAACGGGATCTGGAAAACGAAGCTCACCTTAGCGAAGTCGTTGGATAATGGCATGTATCGTTACGAGGGCTCTCTGTTTATCGACTCTGACTCCTTGTGGCTGGCGAAGAGCAATATTCGGGTCATCCCCGTCAGTAAAGATTTCGGCAACGACTTCGAGATGGAGCTGACGGCCTGGGGTGACACATAATTCTGAGATATGCGACTCCTTATCGGCGGCATCCATACTCTCGGCGTATAGACCGCTGAGAGCATGGATGCCGCTTATCTATGATCGGAATAAGGGGGCATTCGACTTGCCGCAACGCCGACTCGATTTCGAAGCGCGCTGCTTGAGCTCGTTAGAAAAAGTTTTCGCGGACGAAGTCTTATCGTCAAGCGAGCGACTGACTGCCCGCTTGTCGGATTTCCCCCGGATCGACGCTTTGTCCGATTACGATTTTTACGAGAAGGGGCTCGTCCCGACGCCCGTTCCCGCGCTAGACCGCTTAGAGCCATTCTTGGCATGGAACAGCCGACCACGTTTACGGTTTATCCGCGCGGCACGGAATGGCTTCTCTCCAAGCGGGAGCAAATCAATCGCATGCTTCAACCGTAGAAGCAAGCAAGAAATCTATATTATGATAAATGGTTTATTGTCCGTTCCGAACCCGTGACCGTAAGATGGCCTTACCGAAGGAGGTGATTCGAGGCATTCCCATTCGGTTCTCGAATAGAGCGAGCCGATATTCTATCCTTGACAGGGAACGGAGGAAATTCATATGTGGAGCAAGCTTGGGAGAAGAGCCGCGCTTTCCTGCTTGGCGATTGCCCTGATGTTGTCTCTAACGCCGTTTCATGCTTCGAATACCGTTGTACAGGCGTCGACCGCGAATCTCATCCATGAGGATTTCAGTGTCGACGCGTCGCGCTTCGCGGCGGTCAGCGGAGGGACTTGGTCCGTCTCGGGCGGCAGGTACGCGTTAACGTCGGCCGCGAACGGCGTCCCGCTAGGGAATGTAAGCGTACACCAGACGGAGGTCGAGGGGGACTTTACGCTTTCGGCGCTCGGTCATGTCGCGGACGCGACCGCTTACGACGACTTCGCGATCGTCTTCGGCTATCAGGACGCCAATAACTATTACTACGTTTCGTTCAATGAATTCAACGACGCATCCACGCACGGCATATTCAAAGTCGCGGCCGGCACGAAGACGGAGCTGGCCGACCTCGGCGCCGTCATCGCCGCGGGGACGGACTACGGGATTGAAATCGAGCGAGCAGGGAGCGACATTGCGGTCTATCTCGACGGCACGTTGCGAGCGTTGGTTTCTGACACTGGAGCGCGTTACGGCCATCGGCGGCAGACACAATTATTCATTCGGCCGGTTTTACAGCGCCGGCAACGTCATATTCAACAGCGTCGGCAAGGATAGCAAACATGGTCCTTCGGATTTCCATATGTTTCTAAGCCCGGCCAACTTGATCGACGGCATGCATTTCGACGGGGATTACTTCGAGACGATGTACCGGCCTTGGGGAGATCCGATCCACGGACACACCTCGACGCAGACGGCCTTCTGGAATATAAGGGGGGACGCATACTACAACGATCGCTACTTCATCGTCGATTCGAGACAGTATCAGTACGGTTATGTGATCGGTACGAGCGGCCTTGCGAGCAAGATTCAGACGACGCCGACGGACGGCTGGTGGGAGTGGCATACGGATACGGCGCCGGAGGACTTCTACGAAGGCGTCGGCCAAGGGAAGGGATTGCAGCCGCAGTCTCTGTATCTCGATCAGAAGAGCAGAAGGCTCGGCGAGTAAAGAAGCGTTAATTAAAAGTGCCCTCAGGGGCACTTTTTCCCTCGTTCATCCGGGGCTTCGCATCTTGTCGTAGTTTCCATCCAATGGTAAAATGAACCCACTCCAGAGGACATGAGGTTCGGAGGGATTCTATGAAAAATAACTGGTTTAACCGACTTTTGCTTTCTTACTTACCGGTGTTTTTCATCGTCATCGCAGTCTTGATCGTCACCTTCTTCTTTACCGTCAGCGAGCTGGTCAAGCGCCAAGCGGAGCAGTCGAGCCGGGTGTTTTCCCAGAACATCCAGCAGACGGTTAACGATGCCTTGTTTTCGATAGACTTGATGCTTCGTAAGGAGCTGGAGAACAACGCAAAGATCAGGCAGTACTTCGCCGACGACATCCCGCTATCGAATCATTTCCAAATGTACGAGGTCATTCGCGAGTTGGATCACTTGAAGCTCATGCAGCCGATCATCGACAACATCTATTTGTACCGTAAGAGCGATGATCTTGTGTTGGGCACGCCGACCGTTCCGCTGGAGCAATTCGCCGATCGAGAATTTCTTAAAGCTTACATCGATCAGCCGGTTCCCTTCTCATGGACCAATGTCAGAAGCTTCAAACTCATGGAAACCGCGGACACGAGCACGAACGTCGTTACCTTGGTTCGGAAGGTGCCGTTGCTGACGGGGGAACTAGGGATCGCGGTCGTGAACGTCAAAGTGCAAACCTTGGCGCTCATGCTGGAGCCGATGCTTCGCTCGAATTTGAATTACACGATTCTTCTTGACGGTGTGGGGCAGACCGTATTCACGACGGAAGCCTCCCAGGGAGGAACGACTCACGCTCAGGTAGCCTTCTCTTCCGTTGTATCCGAATATACGAATTGGGAAGTCAGAAGCGGACTGCGGGACGGCTTCCTGTTTCAGTTCGTCTCGACTTTGGGATATATTTGGGTTGGCGTCGGGCTTATCACGGTCGCGGCGGGAACGATATGGCTTCTTTATGTGTCTCGAAGGAATTATAAACCGATCGAATCCTTGATGCATCGGTTGAACGACTATCTTGGGCAACGAAGCTCGCATCTTCTGAAGGGCGCCGACGCATTCAGCCTGATCGGATCGGCGATCGATGAATTGATCGAGGAGTCCAGCCTATTCGCGAAACAACAGAAGCAAAGCCAAACGTATCGGAGACGCGTCCTGATTCGCGAGCTCATCGAAGGCCGCGGCAACGTTAATAAAGAAGAATGGCTGGAAGCGTCGAAGGCGTTGCTCGGCGCGGAGCGGAACATTGCGGAAATTCGAGTCGTCGTGATCGAGATGGATAAATACCAAGAGTTTATTAAGGGATACTCCGACCGCGATCAGTATTTGCTGAAGTTCGTACTCAGCCGAGTCATGGAGGAAGCGGCAAGCCAGCTCGGAATGGTCGTGTGGAGCGATTGGAATCGTCCGGAGCAGCTCTCCGTCCTGTTGTTTCTTGAACAACCGCAGCCCCAATCGGTCTATGTCGACCTGTGCGAGACCGTTCGAGCGTGGGTTGACGAGCATGTCGACTACACGGTGACGATCGGTATCGGCTCCACCGCGGAGCGGCTCGGCGATGTCGTTCAGAGCCATCAAGAAGCCGTAGAGGCGCTAAACTATAAGTCGACGCTTGGCAACAACAAGGTAATCGGCTATTGGGACATCTGGTCGCGGCCGCACGGGGAAACCTTCGATCAGCTGCAGAAGATCCGCGCCCTCTCTCAATCGTTCCGCATGGGGGAGCGAAAGTGGGAACAGGAGCTGAATTCGTTATTTCGCGACCTGAAGTCAGGGGTATGGTCGCGCGACGAGATCGCGGATTTGATGAACTTCTTGCAGTTTAATCTGTATCGCGAAATCGTCGAGTTCTCAAGCGACCTGCAGGAGGATTGGCAGGAGTCGATTCAGCCGCAACTGATCGCGGCCGTCTCCGGTTTCGAATCGCTCGATGAGCTGCATGCCCGCTTCGAGATGCTTCTTCGGGAGACGGCAACGAAGATCAACGGCGTGCGCGAACGAAGGGGCAATCAACCGATGATCGATTCGATCAAAGCTTTCGTCGACGAGAATTATCATGACCCCTCCTTGTCGCTGCAGCAGCTGGGGGATGTATTTCAGTACAGCCCGGCCCACTTAAGCACCATGTTTAAGGAAGAAATCGGCGAGAAGTTTATCGATTACTTGGTTAAGATTCGGATTCGCGAAGCGCGCAGGCTGCTTGAAGGTTCGGCGGATCCCGTGCAAGTGATCGCCGCTAAGGTAGGGTACTTGCATTCTATTTCTTTCATTCGCGTATTCAAGAAGCTGGTAGGCAAGACGCCGGGCGATTATCGCAAGGAGCTGCTGATCGCCTCGAGCCAATAACCCGTTTTTCCTCTGCTGCCGCCGTCCTTCGGGACGGCGGTTTTTTCGCATTCATTTTCCAAGAAACGATCTATGCCTTCATGCGCACGAAATCTACGTTCGGAAAATGCGTTTATTGCCGCGTCCGATGAACGGTTCCTATACTTTACGCAGTGCGGACGGGAGGGACCTGACGTTTCGTTGCACACCAACTACTCTATCCGAATGGGAGGCAAGCTTACATGAACAATCGGGTTTGGAGAAAAATCGTTACCTTCAGTATCGCGGGATGTATGTTGTCGGTTACCGGAATCAGTACGCTATTATCCCACGGGACAACCGTCGCCCAGGCCGAAACCGCCTTTGTCATCGACGAGGATTTCAGCGCGGACGCAACGAATTTCACAGTCGTCCGCGGAGGCGATTGGTCCGTCGCTGACGGTCGATATGTGTTGTCTTCGGCGGCCAACGCTACCCCTCTCGGGAATATCAGCGTGCACAACGTCGCGGTGGACGGAGATTTTACCCTAACCGCGCTCGGAAGCGTGAAGGATCGATCCGCTTACGACGACTTTGCGTTCGTATTCGACTATCAGGATGAGAGCAATTATTATTATGCTTCGTTCAATGAATACAATGACGCCTCTACGCACGGGATCTTCAAGGTGGAGAACGGAACGAAGACGGAGCTTGCGGACTTCGGCACCTTAATCCATGGAAACACGGATTACAACATCGTAATTACGCGTTCCGCAGGCACGATCTCCGTCGTCGTTGATGCCGCGGTATGGGCTTCCGTACCGGACGAAAGCGTCTTGCCGCCGGGCAAGGTCGGGTTCGGTTCGATCAATAACGACAGCGCTTTCGATACCTTGCAAGTCGCGGCATTGACCTCTTCGAATGGGAATGGGAATAGCCCGAACAAGCCGGATCCGGAAGACCGATACCCCGGGTTTGCGACTCCGGAAGGCCATTTCCTACACTATCAGTCCTATCCGGGGTATCCGCATCGATGCCTGGGCCATACGCCGATGAAGACGAACTCGAGCCCCGACAGCGAATCCGAACCTGCACAGCCTCATGAAGAAGCAGCGTCGACCGGAGAAACCTGGAGAAGCTCGCTGTATCCGGAGAACTGGTACCCCGGCTACAAGAATGCCGACGGGCACTTCGTCCACGACTGGTCCTACGCGGGTTATCGGCAGGGGGAGCAGGACATCCCCGACACCGTGCCCGGCTGCGTATTCGATGTAACCCATCCGCATTACGGCGCGGATCCCGCCGGCGAGAACGACAGCACCGCATCCATTCAACGAGCCATCTCCGATGCGGGCCACGCCGGCGGCGGCACCGTGTATCTTCCTGCCGGCACGTATAAGATCTCACTGGAACGATCGAAAGACCCTTCGGACGCGGTGCTGTTCATCGAGCATAGCGGGGTTGTGCTGCGCGGCGCGGGCGTAGGGGAAACCCGCCTGCTTAATACGACGAGCGCGGGCATGAGGTTTAAAGATGTCATTCAAGTCGCCCCCGAGAGCGGACCTCATTGGGCCGTTACGGACCGCAACCAGCGAAATAACGCGATCTATTGGGAAACCAAGAGGCTCTTGACGCAAGACGTGCCCGAGATGTCGACCGTGATTCACGTCGACGACGTTAGCGGGTATCAGGTAGGCGATGATATCTTTATCGGGTTCGAGTTGACCGACGCTTGGATCGCCGAGCACGGTCTGACGGGCGTATGGGATTCCGCGAACATGACGACTTACGGCGTGGCTGACGAGACGGGCGGCATGTTCAGCAGAACGATTACGGCGATCGATCCCGCGAATGATACGATCGCGATCGATATTCCGACCCGTTACTGGCTGAAGTCGAGAGACAAGGCGATGGTATGGAAGCATCAGCTTCCGTTCATTCGCGAGGTGGGCATCGAAGACATCAGCATGGGGAGCGCGATCGAGGGCGGAACGACGACCTCGATCGGATCGGGCACGTACGGTTACAATATCATGAATGCTCACAATATTACCTTCCAATATGTAAAGGACGGCTGGGTCAGGAGAGTGGAATCCTACAACGCCGGCAACCCGCATGGGCTCGAGCTGCTGTCTAACGGCATAAAACTCAACATGAGCCGGAACGTTACGGTTCAGGACACGACCTTCCGAAACGCACAGCATCTAGGCGATGGCGGGAACGGCTATTTGTATACTCTCTCGGGCAACGATAATTTGCTGGAACGAGCGACCGCGATCGGCGGAAGACATAATTATACGTTCGGGCGATTCTTTAGCACCGGCAACGTCATCTTTAACAGCGTCGGCCAGGATAGCGCGCACGGCCCTTCGGATTTCCACATGTTCTTAAGCGCCGCGAACTTGATCGACAGTATGAGGTTCGACGGCGATTATTTCGAAGCCATGTACAGACCTTGGGGAGACCCGATACACGGACATACTTCGAGCCAGACCACCTTCTGGAATACGTATGGGGAATCGTATTTCCGGGATCGGCCATTCATTATCGACTCTAGACAGTACGGGTACGGTTATGTCGTTGGAACCAGCGGTCCCGCCAGCGCGATTCAGACGACGCCGACGGTCGGATGGTGGGAGTGGCATACGGATACGGCGCCGGAAGACATCGCCGAAGGGGAAGGCTTGGGCGAGACGCTCGCCCCGCAATCCCTGTACCTGGATCAGAAAGCAAGAAGACTAGGAAATTAATGGGGTGAAAATGGCTGAGCGGAGGGGGACGCTCAGCCATTTTCCGTCTCCGACGCCTCGTCTATGATCCGAATATCGATTCACCGGCCGAATCGCCTCCCTATCTATGATCGAAATTCATGCATATTGCCGCTCCGAGGAGGGCGGGATTATACTCGGCTCAAACGGAAGGAGAGATCAACGTGCAGACGGTCGCCAAAGCGGCAAAGTTTCCATTGTCAAAGGAGAAGAGAAAGCGGATTCGAAGAAACATCCCTCTCTATTTGATGTTCATTCCCGTATTGCTCTTCTTCGCGGTGTTCAAATACGGACCCATGGGCGGATTGATCATCGCCTTCAAAGATTTTAATTTATTCGACGGCGTCTTCGGCAGTCCATGGGTAGGGTTCGCGAATTTCGAGACGGTCTTTAGTAATCCGCAGACGAGTCAAATTATCCGCAACACGCTGGTGCTCAGCTTGCTTAAGATCGTTGCGGGCTTCCCGTTCCCGATCTTGATTGCGCTCATGCTGAACGAGGTTCGACGGCTAACCGTTAAGAAAATTGTACAAACGGCCGTCTTTCTGCCGTATTTCTTGAATTGGGTCATCGTCGGCGGCATCGTCGTCACGATGTTCGCGACCGACACCGGAATGGTGAACCGCTTGCTTGAAATGACGTTCGGCGTATCGTATTCCTTCTTATACGAACAGAACACTTGGGTATCCATCTTTCTGCTTTCGGATGTGTGGAAGAATGCCGGCTTCGGCGCCATTATCTACCTTGCGGCGTTAGCCGCGATCGATCCCGCCTTGTACGAAGCAGCCGCCATGGACGGGGCCGGGAAATTCAGGCAAGCGTGGCATATCTCGCTGCCGGGTATTCGCTCCATCATGATTTTGATTTTCATCTTGTCGATGGGGAGCGTCATGGAAGTCGGGTTCGATCATGTCTGGGTGCTGCGAAATCCTGTGGTGTCCGATATCGCCCAGGTCATTAGTACGTACGTCTACGAATTCGGACTGCGCGGCGGATATTTGGGACTATCGACGGCGATCGGATTATTCGAATCGCTTGTCGGCTTCATGCTGGTGCTTATGGCGAATTGGATCGCCAAGCGATTCGGAGAAGAAATTTGGTAGGGAGGAGAGGCGTCGCATGAGAACTTCCATGCAAGACAAGGCATTCTATTTTTTGAATTACTCGCTCTTATTCGTGGCGGCCTTGACCAGCGTCCTTCCGGTCATTCACATTGCCGCAATATCCCTAAGCGGCGAAAGCGCGATCATGTCCGGCTTCGTCGGGTTATGGCCCGTAGATATCAATTGGCAATCCTATGCCTACTTGATGAAAGGCACCAAGATTATGTCTTCCTTCTGGAACAGCGTACAAATAACGTTGATCGGGACGGGGTTAAGCCTGATTTTCACGATCTTGGGCGCTTATCCGTTAACACGCGCCTATATGATCGGACGCCGATTCTTTATGCTGGCGATCATGTTTACGATGATCTTCGGGGGAGGACTCATCCCTACGTATCTTGTGGTTAAGAGCGTTGGTTTAATAGACTCCTACTGGGCGTTGTGGGCGCTGTCGTTAATCAGTCCATGGAATCTGTTGATCATGGTCGGATTCCTGCGTCAGATCCCTACGGAGCTTGAGGACGCCGCCCACATTGACGGCTGCGGCGATATGCGATTGCTCTTCTCGGTCATTCTGCCGCTCTCCTTGCCGGTCATGGCGACCTTGGCCGTATTTTACGGCGTGTCCTACTGGAACAGCTTCATGAGCGTGCTGATTTATATTAACGACCCGGCCAAATTCAATCTCTCCGTATTCGTCAATGAAATCGTACGTCAGTTGGACGTATCCGTAGCGTCTTCCACGGATGCCATCCTGCAGTTGAATTCCATGCAATCTACATTGCTTACCGCCGAATCGGTGAAAGCGGCCAGCATCTTCATTATGATCGTACCGATGCTCGTCGTATATCCTTTCCTGCAGAAGTATTTCGTGAAGGGCGCATTGGTCGGTTCGATTAAAGGGTAATCGGAAAGCTTGAGAGGGGGAATGCGGAGCTCGAAGGATTGTCAACTTCAGCCAGTCGGTTCATCGTATAATAAATCCATGGAGGGATTACATGAACACGTTACGCAGGATCAAATTTTCGCTTGCATTCTTGTCGGCTCTATTGACCTTCTCTGTCGTATTGGCCGCTTGCAGCCAGGGAACCGGCGGGAGCGGCACGGAGCCGCAGAACGAATCGGAACCCTCGGGCAACGACACGAAAAATGAAAGCGCATCCGAGGAGAAGCGGGGCAGCATCTCCATCCTGACGCGGGACATCCCGGACCTCGATCCTTCGGTCGGCACGATCACGTCGAATCAATGGACGAAATGGATCGACGAAAACAGCCCCGTAGACGTGAAATACGTGCCTGTCGTCGGAAGCGAGCAGGAAGATAAGCTGAATGTCATGCTGGCTTCGGGAAGCGCCCCGGATTTACTCAGCAACTTGTTTAATCCGGCGCATCGGAACGATCTCTACGCTCAAAAACAGCTGCTTCCGATCGGTTCGCTCATCGAAGAGCATAGCACGACCTACAAGAAGATGCTGGAGGAATACCCTGTCCTTCGCAAGCTGGGAACCAAGGACGACGGAGATCTGTACGAAGTGGGTCGGATTCAACAATTGTTCCCGGAGCTGTATTTGTTGGTTCGCGAGGACTGGTTGACGAAGCTGAATCTCCAAGTTCCGAAGACGACGGACGAACTGCTCGACGCGATGAGAGCTTTCGTCCGGCAGGATCCCGACGGGAACAATACGGACGACACACTCGGCATCAATATCGGCGGGATCGCGAACATCAATATCGAGCATATGTTCGAAAGCAAGCCCGACGATTTCAATTTCATTATCGAGAACGGTAAGATGGTTCACGGTTGGGACCGCAGGAAGGCGGCGCTCGAATTCAAGAAGACGCTGTTCGACGAGGGACTGGTGGATCGAGACTACTTGTTGGATAAAGGCGGGAATAAAGCGAAGGAAGCTTGGGTTACCGGTAAAATGGGCTTCTACGGAACCTGGCAAGGAAATCTGAACAAGGAAATCGAATCGCTGCTGCAGAATGTGCCGGAGGCCAAAGTGATCGCCATCCCGCTTCCCGGCTCTCAGTTCGGCAATTTCGCTCCCGCGCTTAGCGCGCCGGCGCAGATGGTCGCCGCCGTAAACCGCGGTGCCAAGGACCCGGAAGCCGTTATCAAGTTTATCGACTTCGTCAGCGAGGAGAGCACGCAGGCCGTGTTGAGCTCGGGATTCGAGGGCGTCCACTACAACCTTGAGAACGGTTGCCCGATTCCGACCGACGCGGAGAAAAATAACAAAGAAATCGTAGGCAAAGTATTCAGTACGTTCGTAAGCTCCGGCATCCTGTTCGGCGGCGAATGCGCGGCCGAAGACAAGCTCGATCTTACGGTGCCCGCCAATAAGATGATCTACGATATTCGGAAGACAGCGAAATCGATCTATGTGAATCCGGATATTCATCCGGCCGAATTCACGCACAACGAGTGGAGACCGCAGGTTCCCGCGGATATTAACTTGATCATTAACAATACCAAGCAACAAATCAACGACATGCTCTCCAAGGCGGTCGTGAGCGGAAGCGACTACACCGCCGACCAAGCGATGAAGGACGCCATGGCGCTGTGGGAGAGCTCCGGCGGCAAGAAGGTTGACGAGTGGTATCGAAACTGGTACGAGGCCAACAAAGACTCTTGGCCGTTTAACAAGGATCTCTATACAGGGTTGTGACCGAAGGAAAGAGTCACCTGGCGTTGTCGGGTGACTCTTCTGCCGAATCGAATCAAGGAGGACACGCATTATGACGAAAATGAAAGCGCTCGCCGTAACGAAACTCGGCCAAAAGGCAGAGCTCATGGAGATTGAGCGTCCCAAGATCGATGAAAACTCGGTCATCATTAAGACTGCTTATTCCGGAGTGAGCATCGGTACGGAAATGTGGATCGCCGAGGGAAGAAGATCGGACTACGGGCAGCCCCCTTTCGTAAATGGCTATCAAGCGAGCGGGACGATCGTAGAAGTAGGGGAGAAAGGAGAGGGACAATTCGAGGAGGGGGATCTCGTCACAGTTTTCTGCAGAGGGGCTCATTCCGAGTATGTGAAGGCAGAGGTTGGGCTGGTTCATAAAGTCGCGAAGAAAGAATCTTTGAAAGCTTGCGCGATGTTCGTGCAGCCGTCCGTAGCAGCCAATGCCTGGAACATGGCGGGCGTCAAGACGGGCGATGTCGTCTACATCGCAGGGCAAGGCTTGACCGGACAATGCGCGGCGCAGCTTGCAAGGCTTCGCGGCGCTTATGTGGCGGCGAGCGATATTTCTGCGGATCGGATCGAACGTTCCCGCGCCTACTGCGCGGATTGGACGATCGATGCCTCGAAAGAACAAGCCGTGGCGGCCTTCAAGGAACGGTTCCCGGACGGAGCGGACGTCTCCGCGGAGTCGACCGGTTTCGAGAAGCTGTTGGACGATGCCATGACCGCTTGTAAGAATAGAGGCACCTTCGTCTTCTTGGGCTGGTATCCGGACCGAACGAGCTTCTACTTCAACACGCCGCATATGAAGCAGCTGAATGCGCTGTTTCCCTGCTTTATCGGGGAGCGTCCGGGAAGGCGTGATCCGACTCGTCGAGTCGGGTTCGCTGAACATCCTGCCGCTGATCTCTCATGAAGTGCATTGGAGCGATTCGGAAGCCGTGTACAATTCGTTGTTTACCAAGCAGCGGAACGATTACAACGGCATTGTTTTCCATTGGGAAGCGTGAGCGAGAAGGAGGACTACCAGGATGAAATCATATGTTCAATATGAGGATTTCGGCGCTGTCGGCGATGGCGTTACAGACGATATGGCGGCGATTCGCGAAGCTCATCAGTATGCGAACGCCCGTCGTCTTCCGGTCAGAAGCCGACCGAATGCGGAGTACTATATCGGCGCGAAAGCGATAACGGCAATCATAGAAACCGATACGGACTGGAGTACGAGCCGATTCGTCGTCGACGACAGAACCGTGGAAAACTGTAAGACCCCATGCTTCGAAGTCAGGTCTGCTCTGCAGCCATTTTCGCTCCCGATTCAGCAATTGAACAGAGACCAGAAAAAACTGGACTTCTACCCGGAACGGGAATGTTATGTGAAAGTGACCGACGCGAACCGGAAGAAGTTCATTCGGTTCGGATTAAATCAAAACAAGGGAACCGACCAGACGGATTGCTTTATCTTAGGAAAGGACGGCCGGATCGCATCGCCGATCGACTGGAACTATGAGCAGATTACCGAAGCCGTCGCCTGGCCGATCGATGAAACGCTTCTTACCGTTCAAGGCGGCATATTTACGACGATCGCGAATCAAGCTCAATTCGGTATCGAGTACTACGGGCGCGGCATCCTCATTTCACGTTCCAATACAATTATCGATGGTATGACTCATTACGTCGTAGGGGAAGGGAAACTGGGCTCGCCGTACAGAGGCTTCTTGAACGCGCTGAACTGCGCGAACGTCACCTTTCAGAACTGCTTTCTCACAGGTCATAAGATATACTGGAAAATCGGTAACGCCAATCTTCCCGTCGCGATGGGGTCCTACGATATGCACGCGAACAGCGTGGTGAACCTCGCCCTTAGGAACTGCCGGATGAACCATATTACGGATAAAACGCGGTGGGGCGTCATCGCAACGAATTTTTGTAAAAACATCTCCGTGGAACATTGCAAGTTATCCAGATTGGATGCTCATATGGGAGTTTCGGGTTCCTTCCAGGTTCGAAACAGCGAGTTGGGCTGGCAAGGCATAAACGCGATCGGGCGCGGAACGCTTACGTTACGTCAAGTAACCTTCTATGGCGGACGGATCCTAGCCCTGCGCGAGGATTACGGCAGCACGTGGGAAGGGAATGTTACCGTTGCGGACTGCAAATGGGTCATAAGCGACGATGGACAGGAGGCATCGTATCTGATCCGAATGCAAAATAACGGGATGCATGAATACGGATATCCGTGCACGATGCCGGAAACGATCGAGATCACTAATGTATCGATAGACGACTCGGCTCTTCCGGATCGACACGAGATCTTTATATTTGAAGACCCGAGCGCCAACGACGACAGTATGCTGCTTCCCGAATATCATGAGCGCCCTTATCCTTATATCATTTGTAAGAAAGTGACCTGCAGCCATTTGACGATTTCGAGCCGGAAGGGAGTGCGGATCTCGAAAAACGACACGTTGTTCCGGCATGCGCACATCGAATTTTCGGATTGTTGACAAAGGATGATGTCTACTACGACATCAATCCCGGCTCATACGGAGCGCTTTGCGCGTAACGCGCAATAATTTGCGGGAATTCACTTTATTTTTGCGCGTTCTGATTCTTACTGAAACGATAACATGAATACATAAGTCATTTCCGTTTGAATCAGGAGGAGTAAAGTGAAAAAAAATATTCTGAGATTCATTGTTTACCTATCCATTTTCGTTTTATTGGTAGGGGGAATTGGAACAATTGGGGCTAATCGCTCTCGCGCTGATTGGCTATCCGTACGCGACGCCCCGACACCCGCTTTAGAGGAAGTCAAAATACCTACCTATGACCCCGATAAACCAACAGTGGCTGTGTTGCTTGGAAACCCTCTTACCGAAGTGTTCGATTTTATGGTACCTTACGAAATGTTTGCTATGACGGAACTATACAATGTATTTGCAGTTGCACCGGATAACAACGTAAAATCTTTAACCGGCGGTTTAGAAATAGTCCCTCATTATTCCTTCGAAGAGATGGATGATTTACTTGGAAGAAGTCCCGACCTTATCGTAGTCCCATACATGCCCATGTCGAACCAAGAAAAATATCGGCCTGTTCGGGAATGGCTCCAACGGCATGCCAAAACGAACATAGTAAGCATTTGTTCCGGTTCAAGGAATCTTGCCGATGCTGGTTTATTACATGGAAAAACTTCAACTGCCCATTGGCGCATGTTTGGCCATTCCGAAAGCACGTATCCGGAGACAAATTGGGTTAGAGATCAACGCTTCGTTCAAGATGGAAACATTGTTTCCTCAGCCGGTTTGACGTCGGGCATTGATGCAGTTCTCTACGTTATTTCGAAACAATTTGGTGAAACAGCAGCGGAAAACGTAGCGAGAGAAATGAACTACCCGTCTTATCATTTCGTTAAAAATCCGACTGTCAAACCTTATTATATTGATTTAACAGAAGGCATCTATTATTTAAATCTAGCATTTCAGGTAAGTAAGGAAAAAATAGGTGTTTTATTGTATGACGGTATGGAGGAAGGAGCACTTGCTTCGGTATTTGACACGTTTTCTCCGTTAGGGACAGCAAAGGTAATTACCATCTCGGATTCAACGAGACCCATTCGTACAAAATATAAATTGAATTTGATCGCTAGGCATCAATCTTTCGATGCCCCGTCGATAGATCAATTATTTGTAACGGGTAAGCAAGCACCAACCATTTCAAATAAGGATATAACGCGATGGAAAGAAATGAATAACGCAGCGGAACCTGAATTCATCCACAGCGAAATACCTGATAGATTTGTCTTTGACTCCACGCTCGAAGAGTTAGCAAGGCAGGAGGGCTACTTAACCGCAAGGTGGGTAGCTAAACGACTAGAATACCGGGCGGACCATCTAAAACTTGAAGGTACCCCATTAGCGGCAGAGCCTTTTCTTTATTTAATGTTTCTTGGAACGATCGCTCTCCTGTTAGCTATGTTTATTGATAGGCGGTTCATAATTAAAAAAGGGAAAGTAATTACCTAAAAACCGAGTCCAGCCTGTAGACAAAGTTCCGCAAGGAACAGAGCCTGCAGGCTTTTTGCGCTTCATTTAAACAATGGATATGGCGCCTTTATGAGCAAAGATCACTTTACAGAAAATTTCGGTCTAAAATACGAACGGAATGCTCTGGTGATAAAAACTGAGGGCACCAGCCCCTTCAACTAAGAGAGAGCATTTGACCAATTCGGTGAGAGAGTTGAGGAGAAGTGGGGAACGGAAGATTGGGTTACTGTGCTTGGCATGATGCGGGCAGTGGGGGTTAATGGACGATTCTTCTGGCTAGTGGATTATTCGGGGTTTTAATCAGTTGGATCTCCAGTTCTAATTGTGCGAAAGGCTTTCCTTAATATGTTTCGTGGAATAATGTGGAGGCAATTCAGATAGAACTATGATATAAAACGTATATAGAGATTAGGATTTTTGCAGGAGCTCAGTGCGGTGATGAACGCATCGGACTTGAGCATCCAGCCGTTATAATTTGTGATCATTCTATGTACTACTACACAGTCATGTTTTGGAGCGTGAACAATAGATGACCTATGGAGAAATCATACAGGCATTGGCTGACATGGGCAGTGAACAAACGAAAAGCACTTATATTCGCCATGGTGCGAAAGAACCGTTCTTTGGCGTCAAAATCGGGGACATGAAGAAGCTCGTTAAGCATGTAAAAAAAGACCAAGCTCTCGCTCTGCAGCTGTATGAATCCGGAAACTATGATGCGATGTACCTGGCGGGGCTTAGCATCAATCCGAAGACGATCACCAAAGAACAGTTGCAGCATTGGGTGGCGGGAGCCAAATGGCATGCGCCTGCCGAATATACGGTAGCGAGAGTGGCCGCGGAAAGTCCGTACGCGCATGAACTGGCGGTGGAGTGGATTGAATCGCCGGAGGAACTGGTCGCTGTAAGCGGATGGAGCACATATGCCAATTATGTATCGGTTGCGCCAGACGAAGCGCTCGACATGGAGGAGATACGCAGTTATTTGACAAGAGTGCGCGACACCATCCGCGGCGAGCGCAACTGGGTCCGCTATGTTATGAATACTTTCGTTATTTCGGTCGGCACATACGTTAGTCCATTAACGGAGGAAGCGAAGGCAGTCGCGGAGGCGGTCGGCGTAGTGCATGTGAATGTCGGCAATACGGCATGCAAAGTACCGCTTGCAACGGAATATATCGGCAAGATCGAGGCAATGGGACGAATCGGCAGCAAGAAAAAGACCTGCATCTGTTAACCGGTAGGTCCCAACGTCAGCCGCTCGCA